>NZ_JBQCKK010000002.1:0-391848 GCF_051967035.1 Brevibacillus sp. SAFN-007a
GGTGGAGCTGAACGGGATCGAACCGATGACCTCCTGCTTGCAAGGCAGGCGCTCTCCCAACTGAGCTACAGCCCCATTTTCACAAAAGAGAAGCGATGTCGCATCCGGCGCTATCGCCATGTAAGTGGTGGGCCTAGGCTGACTCGAACAGCCGACCTCACGCTTATCAGGCGTGCGCTCTAACCAACTGAGCTATAGGCCCGTATCACTTCCTGGAACTTTAATCTAGCACACTTTCTGATTCATTGCAATAGAATTTTTGATTTTTTTATCATGCTTCAGTGAATTTTTTGCAAGAAGGCATGCTCAGCTATTCAGAACGCAGCGAAAAACGGCTTCGTTTCAACGCAAAACGTTTGTGGAAGCTTTTGCGATACGTTTGCATAGCCGAGCCTTCCTGCCAAAAATGGACTCCAATCAAAAGCTTAAATATCCAAATCCCTTACGGATGCAGCGTGCTGCTCAATAAACTCCCTGCGCGGCTCTACTTCGTCACCCATGAGTGTCTCAAACACCATGTCTGCTTCCATAGCGTCTTCCAGGGTCACTTGCAGGAGTGTACGCATCTCCGGATCCATAGTCGTCTCCCACAATTGGTCCGCGTTCATCTCGCCCAACCCTTTATAACGCTGGACACTTGGCTTCGGAGTAGACTTGAGGGTCGCGAGTATCTCGTCGCGCTGCTTGTCGTTGTACGCGTAATGCAATGTCTTGCCTTGCTTGATGCTGTAAAGCGGCGGCTGCGCGATATAGATATATCCCGCTTCAATGAGCTGTCGCATGTAACGATAAAAGAACGTCAGCAGCAATGTGCGAATATGCGAACCGTCCACGTCTGCGTCCGTCATAATCACAACTTTATGGTAGCGCGCTTTGGTAATGTCAAAATCTTCGCCTACCCCGGTACCGAGCGCAGTAATGATCATGCGAATCTCATTATTGCCGAGAATTTTGTCCAAGCGCGCTTTCTCTACATTCAGCACTTTTCCGCGCAAAGGAAGAATGGCCTGGAAATGGCGATCACGGCCCGACTTGGCAGAACCGCCCGCGGAGTCCCCCTCGACGATGAACAGTTCGGATTCCGAAGCGTCTTTCGAGGAGCAGTCGGCCAATTTACCCGGCAATGCACTGACTTCGAGCGCGCTTTTGCGGCGTGTCATTTCGCGGGCTTTACGCGCTGCCTCCCGGGCACGCGAAGCCATCAAGGCTTTCTCTACGATTTTTTTGGCTATGCCCGGATTTTCCTCCATAAACGTGCTAAAACGCTCACCAAAGACGGATTCGGTAATGCTACGCGCTTCCGAATTGCCGAGCTTGGTTTTCGTCTGGCCTTCAAACTGAGGCTCCTGAATCTTCACGGAGATAATCGCCGTGATTCCTTCGCGCACGTCATCACCGGAGAGGTTCGGGTCTTTTTCCTTCAGAAAATTGAATTTGCGGCTGTAATCGTTGATGACACGGGTCAGAGCCGTCTTGAAGCCTGTTTCGTGGGTTCCGCCCTCATGCGTATTGATGTTATTGGCAAATGAGTAAATGTTGCTCACATAGCTGTCATTGTATTGCAGGGCCACCTCAACCATAAGGCCGTCCTTTTCGCCTTCGCAATAAATGACCTCTTCATGCAACGCTTCCCGGTTTTTATTCAAGTATTCCACGAACTGCACGATACCGCCCTCATAGCAAAACGATTCTTCTCTCTCCTGGCCCGGGCGCGTATCTTTCAACGTAATGCGCAGCCCTTTGTTGAGAAAGGCAAGTTCGCGGATACGTTTTTGCAAAATGTCGTATTCGAAAACAGTCGTTTCCGTAAAGATCGTCGGATCTGGCTTGAAGGTGACTTTCGTTCCCGTCTCCTTTGTCTCGCCAATCACGGCAAGATCAGCATCAGGCGTTCCGACGGTAAAGCGCATATAGTGAATCTGGTTGTTTTGTTTTACTTCAACTTCCAGCCATTCGGATAGCGCGTTCACTACCGAGCTACCTACCCCGTGAAGACCACCGGAGACTTTGTATCCGCCACCGCCAAATTTTCCGCCTGCGTGCAGGACAGTCAAAACCGTCTCAACGGTTGATTTCCCGGTTTTTTCATGAATGCCGGTCGGAATTCCCCGTCCATTATCGGTTACAGATACGGAGTTGTCCGGATGAATGACCACCGAGATGTTGTCGCAATAACCGGCAAGCGCTTCGTCGATGGCATTGTCGACAATTTCCCATACCAGGTGATGCAAACCGCGGCTGCTGGTCGAGCCAATATACATGCCGGGACGCTTCCGGACCGCTTCCAGACCTTCCAGAACCTGAATCTGACTCGCATCGTAGTTTGTATCGTTCGTCGTCACTTGATCCACTACTCTGTCAACTCCTCCACTTCAGCTTGTACAAAGGGAAACTGATCCAAGCTGTCCACGAACTGAGCGCGTCGCTTTAGCGTCAGAGAAGAAATAGGTGAACAGTAAATGGCGTCCTGGGTGATTACATACGATTTTGTTTCTTCCACGCTGTGATCGACAATCGTTTTCCGTTTTTCCTCAAGAAAAGCCTTGTTGACCTTCGAGGATTTCACGGTTTGATGGTCGAGGATGGAAATGACTTCCTTTGTGCTCACCACAGTATCTCCACCAATGTGAATAAACATCCCTGACCCCTACCTTTCTCCCGAGATTGTCCCTTCCTTCACGTAAAAACGAGAGGCTTGCTGGAGGACCTGATGCTTTAAGCCTTCCACACCCGTCGTGCTTACAAACGTCTGAACCCGATCCTGAATGGTTTCGAGCAGCAGGGTTTGCCGATGTTCATCCAACTCTGACAAGACATCATCCAACAAAAGAACGGGGTATTCCCCGACTTCTTCTTTAATCAATTCAATTTCGGCCAATTTGATGGACAAGGCGCTTGTGCGCTGCTGCCCTTGCGAACCGTACGTCTGAACGTCCATATTGTTCACTTTTAGCGAAAAATCGTCGCGATGCGGCCCGATTAGCGTGCTTCCGCGCATGATTTCCCGGTCACGCATCTCTTCATAGGCAGCCAGCATTTTTTCAACAGCCTGCTCTGCCGTCATTTCAGCCGTAACGGGCGATGAGTTCACGTAGTGCAAAGAAAGCAGTTCCCTGCCGTCGGTAATGCCCGTGTGGATCTCCTGCGCCCAAACTTCCAGCTTGCGCAGAAACTCAAATCGCTTCCTCAACAATTTTACCGCTAAATCAGCCAGTTGGGTATTCCAAATTGCCAGCATTTCCAGCGAATGGCTTTTTTTCATCGCCAAGTCCTTCAACAGTTGGTTTCGCTGAGCCAGCACTTTGTTGTAATTGCTCAAATAGTACAGATAGGTGGGGGAAACTTGGCCAATTTCCATGTCAATAAAACGTCTGCGCTGGGCAGGCGCTCCTTTGACGATAGACAGGTCCTCCGGCGCAAACATGACCACATTCAAAGCTCCCACGTAGGCGCTTAGCTTTTGCTGCTCCATCCCGTTGATTTTGGCCCGCTTTCCCTTGGTTGTCAACTGCAGCTCCAAACGAACAGAACCGTAGCGACGAGAAACATCGCTACGGATCGTGGCGTAATCGGCATCCCACGCAATCAGCTCCTTGTCGCGGGGCGTGCGGTGGGATTTGGCCAGAGCCAAGACGTATATCGATTCGAGTGCATTGGTTTTTCCTTGGGCGTTGTTCCCGATGAACAACTGGATGGGGCCGTCAAAATCCAAGGATAAGGATTGGTAGTTGCGATAGTTGGTTAGCGACAGGTTCTTGAGAAACAAGAATCACGCTCTCCTCTCAGCGACGCACCACTTGAAAGCGGCCATGGCCTTCAATCGCCACTTCATCGCCAGGATATAGCTTGCGGCCCCGTCTGTTGTCCAGTTCGTCATTGACCTTGATCGGGACTTCTGCCAAAAACGCTTTGGCCATGCCGCCTGTGTCAATGACGTCAGCTAGCTTCAAAAATTGGCCGAGCGTAATATATTCGGTATGGATGGAAACCTCACGCATGGTTTGGCTCCTTTCTTTTACGAAAAAGAACTTTTTTACGAAAAAGACCTAGTAGGTACGAACTGGCAGAATCAAATGCAGCATCCAGTCGTGGTCGGTCGGACGAATCACAAACGGACTCATCGGGCCAGTGAAGCTGGCTTTGATCTCGGGGCTGTCGATCGCCCGCAAGGCATCAATCATGTATTTCGCGTTGAAGGAGATCTTCAGCTCTTCCCCGTCCATGGCTTTCGGCATCAAAATGTCGGTAACCTTACCGATTTCCGGTGCGTTGGAAGTGATCTCCACGCTGCCGTCCGGCAATGTCACCAGCTTGACCACGTTCGATTTGCCTTCGCGGCTGAGCAAGGATGCGCGCTCGATCGATTGCAAAAATTCCTTGGTGCTGACCGTGATATCGGTTTTGCTGCCTTGAGGAATGATTCTGGTCGTGTCCGGATACGTTCCTTCCAGCAGACGGGAATAGAACAGAATGTGCTTGGATTTCACCAAAATTTGATTGTCGGCTACGACGATATCAGCCGGATTTTGGTCATCATCGAGGATTTTCACCAATTCGTTGCAGCTTTTTCCTGGCACGACTACGTTGTGGAAGGACAGGTCTTCCGGGCATTCTACCATCGCAGTACGGCTGGCCAAACGGTGACTGTCAGTAGCGACAAAGCGAAGCTTGCCTTGCTCCAGAGACCACATCAATCCAGTGAGAATCGGACGCATTTCGGAAGTAGAGACGCCAAAAACCGTTTGCCGGATCATGGTCTTCAGCAAGTCACAGGGAACGCTGAAAACTTTGTCCTCTTCCAGATGCGGCAGTTGAGGAAACTCGCTGGCATCCATACCGTTGATGGTGAATTCGGCTTGTCCCGAACGGATCTGGGTAACGAGACGGTCGTCTACTTGAATGTCGATCTCGTTGCTTGGCAGTTTGCGCACGATTTCGCTAAAAATTCGCGCTGTCAAAACAACGCTTCCGGGCTGATGGATCGTTACTCCCCATTCTCCCGCTTCTTCCAAAGGAATCTGCACCTCAATGGATACATCCGAATCGCTTGCAGTCAGAGTAAGTCCCTCATCATCCGTCTTTATCTTAATCCCAGTCAAAATCGGAATGGTTGTTCTGCTGGAAACCGCTTTGCTGACATGTGACACGGCGTTAGACAGCTTGTCTCGCTGAACGGTAATATGCATTAACGTGATCCTCCCTCTATCTGCGCCATTTTTTCATTGGCTATGCATAATGGCTGCGTCTTTATCATATCTTATTAGGATAAATCTTTTTAACAGAAGTAGTAATAGGTCTTGTGGATATGTGGATATGCGGATGGAGAACGTAAAAGATAGCCTATACACATGTGGGTAAGTTGTGTATAGGCTTTTTGCGTTATGCACAGGTTTAATGGTTTGCTTTTAACTTTTCAATGAGCGACTGAATCGTAGCTTGCATCTGCGGGTCACTTGCCAGCGCCCGTGAGATTTTTTCGTGGGCATGAATGACGGTAGTATGGTCGCGTCCGCCAAATTCATCCCCGATTTTTGGCAATGAGGCATCTGTCAGTTCCCGAGACAAATACATCGCGATTTGCCGCGGAAACGCAACGGTTTTGGTCCGTTTTTTCGCCTTAAAGTCTTCCAGCTTCAGGCTAAAGGCTTCTCCGACCGCGCGCTGGATATCCATGATCGTAATCACGCGAGGGCGAGAAGACGGAATGATGTCTTTCAACGCTTCCGCGGCCAGCTGCGTATCAATGTCGCGATTAATCAGGGAAGAATAAGCCACGACACGAATCAGGGCGCCTTCCAGCTCACGGATGTTGCTGTCGATTTGGTTCGCGATGTAGGCCATTACCTCGTTCGGAATGTCCAAATTCTCCGCTTTCGCTTTTTTGCGCAAAATGGCAATCCGCGTTTCCAGATCTGGCGGCTGGATATCGGTAATCAGCCCCCATTCGAAGCGGGAACGCAAGCGATCCTCCAGAGTCGGGATCTCTTTGGGAGGCCGGTCAGAGGAGATAATGATCTGCTTGCTTTCTTCATGCAGGGCATTAAACGTATGGAAAAACTCTTCCTGCGTCGATTCCTTGCCTGCCAAAAACTGAATATCATCAATTAAAAGAACGTCTACACTCCGGTACTTATTGCGGAATTCGACGGCCTTGTTGTCGCGAATCGAGTTGATGAATTCATTGGTGAACTTCTCTGACGACAAATAGACCACTTTTGCCGATGGGTTGTGCTGAATGACATAATGGCCAATTGCATGCATCAAGTGAGTTTTGCCAAGTCCGACTCCTCCGTAAATGAAGAGAGGGTTGTAAGCTTTGGCAGGAGCTTCCGCGACCGCAAGCGAAGCGGCGTGAGCGAAGCGATTTCCCGCCCCGATGACGAAGGTGTCAAAGGTGTATTTGGGATTTAAAATGCTGGGCGGTTGGTCGTCCGCTGCGGAAGGCGGCGCGCTCATTTTCACCCGCGGGGCTGGTTGTTCTTCGGTAAATGCGGCATCCTGATTTTGCAGGGCGACGAATTTTACCTTCATATTGATACCTGTCACTTCATATAGTGTATCGGTAATCAGTTGAGCGTACCTGGTTTCAAGCCAGTCCCTCGCAAAGTCATTGGGTGCGGCGACGATTAGTGCATCCTCTTCCAAGGTGGTTGCTCTCGTCGCTTTGAGCCAGGTATCAAAACTTGGTTTGCTTAGCGATTTTTCTATCTTGGCGAGAACTTTGCGCCATAGTTCGCTAATCGCTGCATCCAACCAGAATCCCTCCTTTTGGGCCATCCGAAAAATAAAAGTATCGATAGAAAATGAATGATAGCAATTGCCAAAAATCTCATAGGTGCGACCCAATTGTCAACACGGTCGTTTACAGCGACTGTGGATAAAAAAAGTCGAAAAATAGGGATTCCGCTCGTAGAAGAGAAAAAAAGCAGACGGTTATCCGCATCCCTGTGAGTAACGACATACACATAGGAAGGAATCTGTCCACAAACTTATCCACACCCTGTGGAAAAATAGATTTGCCTATCGGAGTTATTCACGCTTCAAAACAAAAACATAATAACAGATATAAGGCATGGTATCAATGGTTTTTTCACACTTATCCACAAACACAACCACTGGTATCTGTCACATATTCACACCTCTATATTTTGTGTACAAGCTGTAGATAAACTTGTCGAAATCTGATTTTGTGGATAAAATGATATCCACAGATTCGGGAAATAGTTTTGTGGGGATATTTGCCTTGGAAATGAAATTCCACTGTTGCTTGACTTTTTTACTATATGTCCTTATAATGCAAAAGAATGTCTGTGCGAGACGGAGGTGTAATACGAAATGAAACCATCTTTTAATCCTAACAATCGCAAGCGCAAAAAGGATCATGGATTCCGTAAGCGCATGAGCACAAAAAACGGCCGTAAAATTTTGGCTGCTCGTCGTCGAAAAGGTAGAAAAGTTCTTTCCGCGTAAGGCCACATTTCCAGTGGCCTTTTTGTTTGCGTCATGATGTCGGAAAATTCTTTTTAAGGTGCGGAGAATCATTACCTAGCTATGGAAAGACGCTTGCATCCTGATAGAAAAAGAGGCGGGAGAAGCCGCAAAAGCTTTGGAAGACGGGGGGCGGGAGCCTCTACGCTGCGGCGAGCGAAGGCTGGATTTGTCGAAAAAAGAGGCGAAGATTCTCTGGCGTTTTTTTGATTTTCGCACAAAGTACATAGACTGAGGGAAAAAAGTGGACGAAACAAGGATATACTGGTAGATGCTGTTTGCGTTTTCTACTATAATTGGGATGTTAGGGGTTGTTTACCTTGCATCGTTCACACCGGCTCAAAAAAAATGAGCACTTTCAAGCAGTGTTTCAACGAGGAACTTCCGCTGCCAACAAGCAATTTGTCCTGTATTCAGCCAAACAGGAGGGACAGGCTGCTTTTCGCGTCGGAATTTCTGTCAGCAAAAAAATTGGAAACGCTGTTGTCCGCAACAGAGTCAAGCGGCTGATTCGCGAAGCGGTAGCCCGGCTGGAGTCAGACATTCCAGTCGGCCTCGATCTCGTCATCATCGCCCGTACGGGAGTGGAAGACATGTCGCTTGAAGCCATTGAGCAGTCTTTGTTGCACGTGATGAAGCGCGCCAAAGTAATCAGACGGGCACCCGTACATAATGGAAATGGAAAAAGAGGGTGAAACGATGGTTGCGAAAATCATGGTTTGGTTGATTCGGGGATACCAGTTGTTTATTTCTCCGCTGAAGCCTCCTACATGCAGATTCGCGCCTACCTGCTCGCACTACGCGATCGAATCGGTTCGCCGTTTTGGTGCGTGGCGCGGAGGCTGGCTGGCTCTTCGTCGCATCCTGAAATGTCATCCGTTCCACCCGGGCGGGTTTGATCCAGTTCCGGATCAACGCAAATAAGCATACCTCATTGAAGCGGGGAAAAGGAGGATCACCCTTGAGTAGACGTACCCTCAGCATGCTTATGCTGACTCTGCTGGTTCTTGTGCTGTCAGGCTGTAACCCGGCGACTGCTGCGCCCATCGGTCCTGACGCAACCGGCTTCTGGGACAAGTATTTTGTATATCCCTTGTCCTGGTTGATTAAAGAAAGCGCTTTGGTGCTTGGAAACAACTATGGCTTCGGTATCCTGGTAGCGACAGTCATCATCCGGTTGATTGTGCTGCCTTTGATGGTCAAGCAAATCAAGAGCTCCAAGAAAATGCAGGAGCTTCAACCGGAGATGCAAAAAATCCGTGAGAAGTATAAAAACGATCCGCAAAAAGCGCAACAGGAAACCATGGCAATCTTCCAGAAAAACGGCGTCAATCCGCTTGCCGGTTGCTTGCCGATGCTGGTGCAAATGCCCATCCTGATCGCCTTTTACCATGCCATCATCCGGACGGAGGAAATCAAGTCGCAAACGTTCCTCTGGCTGACTTTGGGCGAAAAAGACCCGTACTACATCTTGCCGATCATCGCTGCGATTACGACGTACTTGCAGTCGAAAATGATGGGACAAGCAACGCAGGGCAACCCGCAAATGCAAATGATGCTGGTCATGATGCCGCTGATGATTTTGGCTATCGCCGTTACATTGCCATCTGCGCTTTCCCTGTACTGGGTATACGGCAACCTGTTTACCATCGTACAAACGTATTTCCTGTATCGTGATAAAGGCACTAAGCTTACTCCCAAGGAGGGAACCTCCAAGTGAAAAAGGTGGTAGCTACGGCAAAAACGATAGACGATGCTGTGCAAAAAGCTTTGCTGGAATTGGGTGTACCGCGTGAAAAGGCGCGTATCCGCGTTCTGGAGGAGCCAAGCAGGGGCCTTTTTGGACTGATCGGAGCCAAGGACGCCAAAGTGGAAGTGGAATTTCATTTTGACCCGGTTGCGCAAGGACGCGACTTTCTTCAAGATGTTTTGTCTAACATGAAGGTGAACGCCAAAGTGGAGACGCGCACAAACGAAGAAGGCATCCTGTTTGATATCCAGGGCAGCAACCTGGGAATCATCATTGGCCGCAGAGGGCAAACGCTGGATTCCTTACAGTATCTCGTAAACGTCGTAGCGAACCGTCATGCGGACAAGCATGTGCGCATCACATTGGATGCGGAGAATTACAGGATGCGCCGCAAGGAAACATTGGAGCAGCTGGCTGACCGGGTGGCGAAAAAGGCCCTGTCGACCAGGCGGGATGTAAGGCTGGAGCCGATGTCAGCTGCGGAGCGCAAAGTGATTCATGCCTTCCTGCAAAAAAGAGCGGATGTCGTCACGTTCAGTGAAGGAGACGAGCCAAACCGCTATATCGTCATTGCACCGAAAGAAGCCTCTCGTTAGGCTTCTTTTTTTTTTGCGTTCGCTCGACGCGGGAGCGGCCCGGTGCCACGGTCAGAGCAGACAACCGTTGGGAGCGGACGAAGAATCGACAACTTGCGACGTGCAAACCAAAGCAGTTGTCCACTGTGGACAATAGCAGGAAGGGTTGAGCTTTTCGCAAAAAGATCATACTGTGGATAACGAGAACGGACAGCAACCTTGGACGGCGGGGTTGCTTTTTCTGGCTGGCGAAGGAGAGTGTGTAAAATTTGCACTTTCGTTTGGAATTTTTCAAGGCGATCTGTTAAGCTAGTAAGTTAGTGGCTGACTTGTCTGATTGGAAAGCTTGAGGTGAAGGGCATGAAATTCGATACAATTGCAGCGGTTGCGACACCGATGGGCGAAGGCGGCATTGCCGTCATTCGGGTAAGCGGTTCGGAAGCGATTGAAGTTGTGGATAAGATATATAAAGGAAAACAGCGGTTGTCCACAGTGGACAGCCATACGATCCACTACGGTCACTTGTACGATCCACAGACGGGCGAACGGGTGGAAGAGGTGCTTGTGTCTGTGATGAAGGCTCCACGTACGTTCACGCGAGAGGATGTAGTGGAGGTCAACTGCCACGGGGGCATCGTATCCGTCGAAAAGGTGTTGGAGCTGATTCTGGATAACGGAGCCAGACTGGCGGAGCCGGGCGAATTTACGAAGCGTGCGTTTTTAAACGGACGCATCGACTTGTCTCAGGCGGAGGCTGTGATCGACTTGATCCGGGCCAAAACAGACAGGGCGATGAAGGTGGCTTTGAACCAGGTAGAGGGCAAGCTGTCACGGCTCATTCGACAGCTGCGCCAAAATTTGATTGAAGCCATGGCGCATATCGAAGTAACGCTGGATTATCCCGAGCATGATGTCGAGGAGTTTACGCAAAGCTTCCTGCGCGGCAAATGCCAGGAGGTAAAAGCCGAGATTCAACGGCTTTTGCAGACAGCCAAGCAAGGGAAAATATTGCGCGAAGGCTTGTCTACGGCGATAATCGGGCGGCCGAATGTAGGAAAATCCTCTTTGTTGAACAGTCTCGTTCAGGAGGAAAAAGCCATTGTCACCGATGTGGCCGGAACGACTCGCGACGTCATTGAAGAGTACGTCAATGTGCGAGGGGTTCCGCTGCGTCTCATTGATACGGCAGGAATTCGCGATACCGATGATATCGTGGAGAAAATCGGCGTGGAAAAATCACGGCAGCTTTTGCAAAAAGCTGATCTCGTTCTGCTCGTCGTCAACTACAACGAGCCGCTCACTGCCGACGATTATGCGATTTTTGAAGCGGCAAAAGGCTTTCAGGTGATCGTGATTGTAAACAAGTTCGACTTGCCGCAAAAAGTGGACCTGGAAGAGATCAAGCGTCATTTCCCGCAGCAGCCGCTTATCATGACCTCAGCGCGTGAGGAGAAGGGTATCGACTTGCTGGAGCAGGCGATCGGAGACATTTTCTTCAGCGGACGCGTACAGCAAGATGATTTGACCTATGTGAGCAATGCCCGGCATATTCAACTGCTTCGCCAGGCGGAAAAAGCAATTGACGAAGCGCTGGCCGGAATTGATGAGTTGATGCCGGTCGACATGATCCAGATCGACATCAAAAAGTCGTG
The DNA here is from genome assembly GCF_051967035.1 of Brevibacillus sp. SAFN-007a. Taxonomy (NCBI): domain Bacteria; kingdom Bacillati; phylum Bacillota; class Bacilli; order Caryophanales; family Paenibacillaceae; genus Brevibacillus; species Brevibacillus sp. SAFN-007a. Next base: position 11,466 of record NZ_JBQCKK010000002.1, read on the forward strand.
GGAGCTGCTCGGCGAAGTGATCGGAGAGAGTGTCGGTGAAGATTTGATCGACCAGATTTTCTCCCAGTTTTGTCTGGGCAAGTGATCGAAAAGAAGCAGTTTGTCATTCATGCAGGCAAGGAGCGCTCGCTTGGCGTGTAGTCAGTTAGCGGCGAGTTTGCAGGATAGTAGGTAGCAGGTAGAAGCAAGTCGTATTGGCAGGACGCATCGTCTTGTTGAAAAGGAAGTTGTATACGAGGTAGAACTCATGAGCAAGGGGGAAAACAAAATGAACGCTGTACCTGCGTATGAAGCGGGTTCGTTTGACGTCATCGTAATCGGGGCAGGTCATGCCGGGTGTGAAGCGGCTTTGGCAGCGGCGCGTATGGGCTGCAGCACGTTGCTTTTGACGATCAACCTGGACGCTGTTGCATACATGCCGTGCAACCCATCTGTCGGCGGACCGGCCAAAGGACATGTCGTACGGGAACTGGATGCTCTCGGCGGCGAAATGGGACGCAACATTGATAAAACCCACATTCAAATGCGAATGCTCAATACGGGGAAAGGTCCTGCTGTGCATGCCTTGCGCGCACAAGCGGACAAGTTCGCTTATCAGCACGAAATGAAAAAAACGATCGAAAACACGCCGAATCTGATCCTCCGTCAAGCGATGGTGGAGGAGTTGCTTGTCGAGGATGGGGTTTGTGTGGGGGTTATCACCCAGACAGGCGCACGTTACAAGGCAAAATCGGTTGTATTGACGACCGGAACGTATTTGCGCGGAAAAATCATTCTCGGGGATCTGCAGTATGAGAGTGGCCCGAACAACATGCGTCCGTCGATTCGTCTGGCGCACCATTTGAAAGAGCTCGGCTTTGAAATGACGCGCTTCAAGACAGGAACGCCTCCTCGCGTGCATAAAAACAGCGTCGATTTTTCCAAAATGGAGATTCAGCCCGGAGATTCGGTGCCACGCGCTTTTTCGTACGAAACAACGGAGTTTATCATGGATCAGCTGCCTTGCTGGCTGACGTATACCAATGAGCAAACGCACGAACTCATCAATACGAATCTGCACCGCGCTCCGATGTACTCGGGAATGATTGAAGGGACTGGGCCGCGCTACTGCCCGTCCATTGAAGACAAAGTCGTCCGCTTTAACGATAAGCCACGCCATCAAATCTTCCTGGAGCCGGAAGGGCGGAATACGGAGGAAATGTACGTACAGGGCTTGTCTACCAGCTTGCCGGAAGATGTGCAGCTGTCTATGCTGCGTTCGATGGCGGGGCTGGAAGAAGTCAAAATGATGCGCCCTGGCTATGCGATCGAATACGATTCCATCGTGCCAACGCAACTGTGGCCGTCGTTGGAAACGAAAAGATTGCCTGGCTTGTTTACCGCAGGGCAAATCAACGGCACCTCGGGGTATGAAGAGGCAGCCGGGCAAGGGCTGATGGCCGGAATCAACGCGGCGCGCCGGGTTCAAGGCAAGCCGCCCGTCATTTTGGGCCGAGATGAAGCGTATATTGGCGTCCTGATCGACGACCTCGTGACGAAAGGGACACATGAGCCGTATCGTCTGCTGACTTCCCGTGCCGAGTATCGTCTGCTTTTGCGTCATGACAATGCCGACCTGCGCCTGACCGACATCGGCTACGAAATCGGCCTGATTAGCGAAGAGCGTTACAAACGGTTTAACGAGAAACGCCGATTGATCGCGCAGGAAAAAGAACGCGTGGAAAATACGCGCGTACGTCCGGATATGGAACATGTTCAGGAGGTGCTGCGTGCAGCGGGATCGCCAGAATTGACGGAAGTGATCGAGTTGGCCCAACTGCTGCGCCGTCCAGAGCTTACCTATAGCCACATTGCCGCGATGGTGCCGGCGCCGCAAGCCTTGCCGGAGGATGTGACCGAGCAGGTAGAAATTCAGATTAAATACGATGGCTACATTAAAAAGTCTCTACAGCAAGTAGAGCGGATGAAAAAAATGGAGGAACGCCGCATTCCCGCAGACATCGACTACCATCAGATTTCCGGTTTGTCCAAGGAGTCCCGTGAGAATTTGTCCAAAATTCGCCCGTTGAATATCGGGCAAGCGGCACGGATCGCCGGAGTAACTCCTGCAGACATTTCCGTTTTGATGGTGTATCTGGAGTACAAGCGCGTAGGGGTAGCGGAGTAAGGAGATCAGCTACATGACCAAAGAACAGTTTGCCGAGGCTCTTGCAGCACAAGGCATTTCCTTGACGGATCGTCAGTTGGAGCAGTTTGACCATTTTTTCCGGCTGCTTGTGGAATGGAACGAGAAAATGAATCTGACGGGCATTACCGAAGAGGGGCAAGTATACGTCAAACACTTTTACGATTCGATCACGCCCGCCTTTTACTTTCCGTTCGACCAGGTAAAGTCGGTCGTGGATATTGGCGGCGGTGCCGGCTTTCCCAGTATTCCGCTGAAAATTTGCTTCCCGCATCTGAAAATGACGATTATTGATTCGTTGAACAAGCGCATGAGCTTTTTGCAGCATGTAGCCAGCGAATTGGGTCTGGAAGACGTCCATCCTGTGCATGGACGGGCAGAGGATCGCGGCCAGGAGGCAGGCTATCGCGAGCAGTTTGATCTCGTGGTTGCCCGGGCTGTCGCGCGGCTGAACCTGCTGGCTGAATTTTGCCTGCCATTTGCCCAACTGAAAGGTCATTTTATCGCGCTCAAAGGGGCCGATATTACGCTGGAGCTGAACGAAGCGAAAAAGGCGATCAAAACGTTGGGCGGAAAAACAAGAAAGGTCGAGACGTTTCAATTGCTGGAGGACGCAGGTGAGCGCAACATCGTCATCATTGAAAAAATAGAAGCGACGCCGAAGAACTATCCGCGCAAAGCGGGCGTTCCGGCCAAAAAGCCGTTAGGATAGCCAGGGCGTGCCAAAAGATCGCAGTGGATTGCTGCGGTCTTTTTTTTGTGCGCAAAGAAGAATCGCCACAAGTGGCGGAGCCAAAAGGAGTCTACCGCTTTGGGCATGCGGCTCTCTCAGGACGCATATACATACCAGTAACAACGACGAGAACCATTTCCGTTCTGAGAGGATGATAGATATGGAAGAAGTGTGGACCTCCCTTTTCCCACCGGAGCTTCCTACCATTTTATTGCGGCTGTTCCTCGCTTTCCTGGCGGGGGCCATCATGGGGTGGGAGCGGGAGCGGTTTATCAAGGATGTAAGCAGGCAACGAGGGGCTGGCTTTCGTACGTACAGTCTCGTTTGTTTCGGATCGTGTCTGTTTGGACTTGCCTCCATCTACGGCTTTCAATCCAGCGGGGTAAACAACGACCCCGGCAGGGTAGCTGCTCAAGTGGTCACGGGCATGGGCTTTTTGGGAGCAGGGGCTATTCTCAAATTCAACGGTTCCATCAAAGGTTTGACGACTGCGGCTGGGATGTGGGTAGCATCTGCGATCGGACTGATGTTTAGCGCTGGCATGTATATTACAGCGATTGTCGCTGCCTTTTTTGCGTACCTGACCTTGGATTTCTATCGGCTGTTTCCCAAGCTCTTCGCTGTCACGAAGATTTCACATCCTAGTGATGAGAGCATAGGAGGGGAGGAACGGGGAAAACACAGTGGCAGAGCCAATTTCTATGACCACGATCACGATTGATGTTTCACGTGAAACGTTTTTCCCTAGCAGGAATTGGGCAAAGCTTGCAGAATTACTTACTATAAAAGAAGCTAAGTCATTTACAGAGAAAATGGCAATAGGTCAAAGGGGATTTTCAAACGAACGGATAGGCAGTACAAGTTGGTCAGGAAGTATATCGTGTAGGGCTTGGGAACCTTGTTCGCGGGAGTCAATCGCGAGCCGCTGGTAAAAGCGGGGGAAGCAAGGGAAAAAGACGTTTCTGCGTGAAGTGGCTAACGATCTGAACGGCGAGGGGGACGGACACTAGCTCTGAAGAACTAGCCTCGTTTCACAGTGTACACAGGAAAGCAGCATCCACGTAACGGCATAAGCAAGGCCCTAGCAAGCCTGCTCCAATCGGAGCGGCAACACGTAGCCTACCAGAAGGGTTTGCCTGCAAAATGTCGATGCGGAGGCTGTGCACTTCGTCATGCGCGATAGCGTGGGCCAAGCGAGCAAACCGACAAATCTTGGATACGCTCTAACAATCAATTCCAGCCGATGCCTACATCAGAAAGACAAATAGCTCTATGCTGAGATTCTGTCATGTGAATGGACAGGACCTTTTTTTCACGTGGAGAGATGTTTTCGATTAACGAGGCGTGTCGGAGCGAAACGGTTGATGCATGACAGCTTTTGGCGGCGTAGCTAGTCGAGTCGATAAGGGCAGCGAGAAGCGTGAATGGGAATGACTGAGGAAGAAGCCTATGCCCGTACAGCATTCCGCTTTTTGACAGACGATTGGCGAGTGGGAGTCTTCTAACGCTTAGGGCACAGATCAGCAGGGCAGCAGTGGTTTTACAGTAGCGCGGATGGAACGGGTAGAAGTGGGGGATTTTTCTATGGCAGTGAAGGATTCATTTTCTCGGATTTTTGGATTGACGGACAAGACGGATAACGAAGAAATCAGGCAACTACCAGTAGAGGAGATTGTACCGAATCCATATCAGCCTCGAACGGTTTTTGATGACGAGAAAATCGATGAGTTGTGTCAAACGATTCGTACGCACGGGCTTATTCAACCGATCGTTGTACGGATGAGAGACGGTCGCTACGAGTTGATTGCCGGGGAACGGCGTTTGCGCGCAACGAAAAAATTAGGCATGGAGAAGATTCCTGCGATCATCAAAGATTTCAATGATGCCCAAACAGCCTCGATTGCCTTGATTGAAAATCTTCAGCGCGAAGGACTGACGGCGATTGAAGAGGCTGTTGCCTACCAGAAGCTGATCGATTTGCACGATTTGACACAGGAGAGTCTGGCGCAGCGTTTGGGAAAAGGGCAATCGACCATCGCCAACAAGCTGAGACTGTTGCATTTGCCGCAGGAGATTCAAGATGCGCTGTTGACTCGCCAAGTGACAGAGCGGCACGCGCGCGCTTTGATTCCACTCAAAGACGCCGAGCTGCAAGTAAAAGTGCTGGCCGAAATCTTGGAACGAGAGTGGAATGTCAAACAGACAGAAGTGCGCGTCAAGCAGCTTCTGGAAGCGGCGGAAAATCCAAAGGCGGAAAAAGAGTCAAAGCCGCGCTGGAAAGCATTCTCCCGGGATGCCCGAATCGCCATCAATACGGTGCGGCAGTCGATTGACATGGTCATGCAAACGGGCTTGCCGGTAGAGACGAACGAGGAAGACCATGAGGAATTTTACCAGTTCACCATTCGGATTCCGAAAAACAACAAGTAGGGAAGCAAAGGCACACGCAAAATGCCAGGAGGTTGTTTGCCTGTTTTTATGGTCAGGCGGTTCTCGCAACATGGCGAGGCCAATGGCAGATTTTTTATAGCAGCGCGATTTTGCCGATGATGGTGCCAGGTGAAAGCCTGTGAGTGGAAATGGCGTTGCGAATCGTGGCAGGAGGCGCAAAAACAGCAGCAAGCATCCTCTAGGGAGAACGAAATGCCATTTGCCATTGCGGAAAATGGGTACATCCAAACGAGAGAATGAGAAAACGGCAAGGGCATGGCGACAGGGTCGCCTTTCTTTTTGGGCAAATCCCCGTGTTACACGGAAAATGGGTGGCAAAGGGGACAAGAAGCATCTTTTCCCCAGAAAAATCGGGACAATGGGAACGGTTCGGATCCTAAAGAAGGATAAATTCTCTCAATATCAAAAAAACAGCGTACGGGCAAGCAGTAAATCTGGTAACATGAGTAGTACCAAGCTGTTCCTTCCTTCTATTGCGGGGTTGGCGACGTTTCTTAGGCGAGGGTTCTTGTGCGTATCCACTGCAAACAGGGAGTTTTTTCGTGCAGGGGGGAGAAGTTGGACGGAAGGAAGCGCAACATCCCTTTTCGTACCGGTGCCGGATGCGCATAGTTGAGCGGCACGCCATGCGTCCCCAATGGATACGTTTCTAGATCGTGAAACAATCCGGCTTGGTCCAGTCCGATCAGGCTGATGATACGCAGTTCAGATGATGGTTTACAAGTTTTTCGCACAGACCAGATATTTTTAGAGGCGTTCCGGAAAGCTGACGAGTCTAGTTTGCTAGGGCATTTGCACAGGCTTTCCTACACGAGAAAAATGAGGTGGAGAAGTTGGGTAAAATCATTGCGGTTGCGAACCAGAAAGGCGGCGTCGGGAAAACGACTACGTCCGTCAATCTAAGTGCTTGTCTGGCCGCATTGGGGAAAAAGGTGCTGCTGGTGGATATTGATCCGCAGGGGAACGCAACCAGTGGTATCGGGGTAAACAAAGCGGATGTACGCTATTGTATTTATGATGTTCTCATTAACGACATCAGCCCCGTAGATGCGACTCTGCCTACCGAGATCGAAGGATTGATGATTATTCCGGCTACGATTCAATTGGCAGGAGCGGAAATTGAATTGGTTCCCACGATATCTCGGGAGGTTCGTCTGAAAAAAGCCTTGGAAGTTGTGAAGGACAAATACGACTTTGTCATTATCGATTGCCCGCCTTCCCTGGGAATTTTGACAGTCAACTCCCTGACAGCTGCTGACTCGGTCCTGATTCCGATTCAATGCGAGTACTACGCATTGGAAGGGTTGAGCCAATTGCTGAATACGATTCGCCTGGTACAAAAGCATCTCAATTCGCAGCTGGCAATTGAAGGCGTTGTGTTGACCATGCTGGATGCACGGACGAATCTGGGCCTGCAAGTGATCGAAGAAGTGAAAAAGTACTTCCAGGAGAAAGTATACAAAACCATTATTCCGCGCAATGTTCGCTTGAGCGAAGCGCCGTCGCATGGACAGGCTATTATTACGTATGATCCACGCTCTCGTGGTGCAGAAGTTTATTCTGACTTGGCGAAGGAAGTGGTAGGGGTATGAGCAGAGGTTTGGGAAAAGGGCTGAATGCACTCATTACGTCCAATCTCATTGAAGAAGGGGAGCAAGTAAAATCTGTTTCCATCAGTGAGATTCGTCCCAACCCGTATCAGCCCCGTAAGGAATTCGAACAATCGGCGATCGATGAATTGGCAAACTCGATACGAGAACATGGAGTGATCCAGCCGCTGATTGTCCGAAAAAGTATCAAGGGTTACGAGCTGGTAGCGGGAGAAAGGCGCTTGCGTGCAGCCAAGCAGGCCGGATTGAAGCAGGTGTCAGTAGTTGTCAAAGCCTATACCGATCAGCAACTGATGGAAATCGCTCTGATTGAAAATCTGCAGCGGGAAAACCTCAATCCGCTGGAGGAAGCGGAAGCTTACGAAAAGCTGATCGCGCACCACGATTATACCCAGGAGCAGCTCGCTCAACGGATTGGAAAAAGCAGACCGCATGTAGCGAACATGCTCCGGTTGTTGCAGTTGCCGGAAAGTATTCGAAAAATGGTCTCGGTGACAGAGTTGTCCATGGGACACGCGCGGGCGCTTTTGGCTGTTTCCGATGAGAATGTGCAAAAGCAACTGGCGAAGGATGTTGTGGAAAAGGGACTGAACGTGCGACAACTGGAAGAACTGGTCAAGCAGATGAGTGTTTCACGTGAAACAAAGAAGAAAAAGCCGGCGAAAAGCGAACCGATTTTGATTGAGCTGGAAGAACGGCTGCGCAGTCGCTTTGGAACTGCCGTCAAAATTAAAAAAGGCGCGAAACGGGGCAAAATCGAAATTGACTTTTATTCACAGGAAGATTTGCAGCGAATCATTGAGATACTGAATGATGAGAAGTAAGCCCAGGAGGTAGTCATGGCGATCATCTATTTGGATAACGCAGCTTCAACTTGGCCGAAACCGCCCGGTGTGAAGGAGCGGATGGCTGAAGTCATCGAAGATTTTGCCGCCAATCCTGGTCGAGGCGGACATGCGTTGGCGATGAAAGCAAGCAAGACCGTGTTTCGGACAAGAGTGCAGGTATCGCGGTTGTTTGGGATTCAAAACCCGAATAACCTCTTTTTTTATCTCAATGCAACACAAGCGCTTAACCAGGCGATCAAAGGGTTTCTGAAGCCAGGCGATCATGTGGTTTCTTCATCCGTGGAGCATAATTCGGTGAGGCGACCTATTGAGTATATGCGTCGCGTTCATCAGGTAGAAGCTACTTTTGTCCAGCCTAGAGGCGATCATCTTTTTCATGTTGAGGACTTTGCCAAGGCGATACAGCCCAACACCCGTCTTTTGGTCGTCAGCCACGCTTCCAACTTGACAGGTGTCATTTTGCCGGTTGCGGAGCTAGGCAAGCTGGCAAAGGAGAAGGGGATCACGTTTCTGGTAGATGCCTCCCAGTCGGCGGGAGTGTTGCCCATTCATGTCGAAGAAATGAATATCGACATGCTGGCATTCCCCGGCCACAAAGGGCTGTATGGTCCACAGGGGACAGGCGGGTTGTATGTACACAGCGATATCGAACTGGAACCGTTGATTCATGGGGGAACAGGCAGTCAGTCTGAAGCGATTGAACAGCCGACTACCCGTCCGGACCGCTATGAGAGCGGGACGTTGAATACAGTCGGTTTGGCAGGATTGCAGGCCGGGGTCGAATTTGTCCTGGAAAAAGGCGTGGAAAACATTCGCCAGCATGAATGGGAGCTTGCCAAGCTAACGATCGCAGGTCTGCAACAAATTCCTGGGGTCCAGGTCTACGGTCCCGGGATGGAAACAGAACGGGTCGCGGTGATCGCCTTCAATATCGGAGAAGTGGATGCTTCGGAGGTTTCGTTTATTCTCGATCAACAATACGGCATTGCCACCCGATCGGGCTATCATTGCACGCCGCTGGGGCACCAGACGGCAGGGACGGAGCAGCGAGGAGCTGTGCGTGCCAGCTTTGGGATATTCAATACAGAGCAAGACGTAGAAGCGCTTAGGAAGGCTGTTAGCGAAATCGCATCCGCGTTTTCGTAAGGCAGCTGTAGGAGGACACATACGTGATATTGTTAGGAACCCTGGTTAATGCTGGCGCCATCCTGGCAGGTGCATTGTTGGGAAGGCTCTTGACGAGAATTCCCGATTCGATCCGTCATACCGTCATGCAAGGGATCGGACTGGCTGTAATGATTTTGGGCATCAAAATGAGTCTTGGGTCGAGTCATTTCTTGCTGGTGATCGTCAGTATTGTTTTGGGGGCCATCATTGGCGAATGGATGGGGATTGAAAAGGGCTTGAATCAGTTGGGGCACTGGCTGGAGCGGAAGGTTGGCGGCGGAAAAGACAGTATCGCTACCGGTTTTGTCACGGCTACGCTGGTCTATTGTATCGGCGCTATGGCGGTTCTGGGGGCAATGGATAGCGGATTGCGCAACAACCATGATATCTTGTTCACCAAGGCGCTTTTGGACGGCTTTTCCGCGATTATTTTCACCTCGACGCTAGGGATCGGCGTCCTGTTTTCGGCTGTACCCGTGTTTTTGTACCAAAGCTTGCTGACGTTGCTCGCTACCCAAATATCCAACGTTGTAAGCCAAACGATGCTCGATGCGATGCTGGCCGAAGTAACGGCAGTGGGCGGCTTGATGATTATCGCGATTGGAATCAACATTCTGGAGATCAAACGAATCAACGTGGCGAACATGCTGCCAGCACTGGTCATTGCAGCATTGGGAGTCCCTTTTAGCGAATGGTTGTCCACCTTGCTATAAGCTAGCGGAAACTGACTCTTTCTGTGTACAGGAGGAGTCTTTTTTGTGTGGTGCGAGTTTCCGGGGAAAGGCAGGCAATCGATGAGCTTGATATAAAAAACGCTATCATCCGAAGAAAATGTCGTGCGATAATGAATCAATAGAATGAAAAGCGCGTTGTAGGGAGAGAAAAGCAATGGTGGGGGTTATCGTCAATCCTGTGGCGGGCAATGGCAAAGGAAAGAGGGTATGGGAAAGAATAAAGCCTGCTGTAAGCGGCCTGGAAGCCGTTTTTTTCGTAAGGGAGACATCTGGAGAGGGAGAAGCGGAAAAGCTGGCCAAAGAGCTGATTCAAAAAGAGGGAGTAAAGAAAATCGTCGCAGTAGGGGGAGATGGAACCGTTCATGGCGTGTTGAACGGAATTTATCAGTCCGGACAAGCATGCAAGTTTGGATTGGTGCCGGCAGGATCGGGAAACGATTTTGCGCGGGGGCATGGCATTGTCAACGATCCGGTCGTGGCAGTGAAGCGGATTTTGTCGGAAACAGAGGAAAGACGGATTGATTTGATGCTGATGAACGGACGAATTGCCGCCAATTCGATCGGAGCGGGCTTTGATGCGCAAGTAGCGAAAGCAACCGATTCAGCAAAATACAAGGCGTGGTTGAATCGCTGTGGACTGGGTGGATTGGCCTACGTCCTGTCCGTGTTGCGTGAGTTGGGAAAATTCAAGCCGGGCCATCTGCACTTGCAGGTGGACGGACAAACCATCGACAAGACGGGAGTGTGGCTCGTGACAGCCGCCAATATTGCGAATTACGGCGGTGGCATGAAAATTTGTCCCATGGCGGTTGCCGACGATGGACTGGCCGATATTTGCGTCATCAGCAATCTAAGCCGTGTCGAACTGCTGCGCGCCTTTTTGAAAATATACACAGGTGCCCATGTCACGCATCCCAAAGTCTCCTTTTTTCGAGGCAGTCAGATTACGATTGAAACGGCTACGCCGCTTATGGTTCATGCGGATGGGGAAGCGATAGGGGAAACCCCTGTTCAGGTGAAAATGCTTCCCGGTCAACAGGTGATCCTCGTCTAAAAAAAGACTTGCCATTCGCAAGCGAATCAGGCAAGTCAAGGAAATGACGATGGATGTGAAAAGGTCGAGGGAAGATGGTCAGTCGTGCAAAACACTATCCAAACGGTTCGGCGCAAGAGCGAGTGTCGCCGCTTTGGCCAAACCAGAGGCAATAATCTCGGCCATGTTCATGACGACGGCAAGTCGAGTATTTTGGAGTACAAAATACTCCATGAAGCCGCCGACATTGACGATTCCTGTAATATGGAACGTACCGACAGGCGGCAGTTCCTTCTTGACCCCGGCCCCCGGCTTGAGCGGTCCGCTGATGACATTGATGTTGCCGACGTGGCTGAATTGGCCCAGACAGGCATCTACGGCAATCAGCGTAGCGTTGGGGTGGCTTGTTTGGATGAGATCGAGTTTTTCTTTCAGATTCATCGCATGAACCGGATCGTCCAGCGTTCCGTACACCTGTAAATGGCCAGGAGCGGCCGTTTGCAGTTTCGTCCCGACGAGAGGACCGAGCGCGTCGCCTGTTGAACGGTCTGTACCGATACACACAATGACAATGTCTTCCTCATACGGTTTTAAGCGAAAGCGCTGAGCAAGGTGTCTAGCCAGGTGATCCTCTGCGTTTTCACTGCGGTATTCCACTTTAAATGGTGGCAAAGAACAGTTTTTGAGATTTTCAAATGTACTCATGGCTACCCCCACTCTTGCGGACTTGGCCTAAACGTTATAGAAGAGTATTCACAGTATAGTACCGGGAAGGGATTTTTATACCTGCTAATGAGAAGGTTGTGGAGGTTTTGAAAAATCAGCGAAGCTGGCAAGCGCGGAAGGGAACGGGTAAAATAAAAGGAGCATGTCAGCAAAACCTTGTGAAAAAGACCACAAAGGTTCCGAAGGAGGGGGAGCGATGGAAGGAGAGACTGTACTGATTGCATTTGATTCCACCCAGCAAGCGCTGCGTGCGGAAATGCTGCTGGAGTACGAAGATATCGAAATCGACACAAGACCGACCCCAAAAGAGATAACGGCCGGCTGTGCCCTTTCCATTGAGCTTCCTTTCCCTGATTATTCTCGTGCCAAAACGATCATGGAAGAGCAGCAAGTAGTCATCCGTGGATATTTTCGTCCGTTTTCTGGCCGATACGAGGAGATTGACGAAAACGGCAGACGGAAGGAGAGGGCAGAATGAATACAGAAGGTTTTTTTCAAAAACTTTACAACCAAGTGTACAACTATCTCACAGATGCCGATATGTGGGTAACGATAGGGATGGTGCTGATTAAAATTCTGGGGATCGTGATTGCATCGCGGATTGTTGTTTCGTTGCTGCATGCGACCGTCAACCGGATTTTCCATCATCGCCATGGAGGAGGCAAAATCCAGCTGGACCAACGTCGCGTCGATACGATGCGCGTGCTCGTCAATAATGTCGTGCAGTACACGATTTATTTCCTGGCGATTTTGATGATCTTGCAGCTGATCGGGATTGACCTGCGGCCTGTTTTGGTGAGTGCGGGGGTTCTCGGACTGGCAGTCGGCTTTGGTGCGCAGAGTCTCGTGCGCGATGTCATCACCGGCTTCTTTATTATTTTTGAGGACCAGTTTGCGGTAGGGGATGTCGTGACGATCAACAACATGACAGGTACCGTACAGGAGATTGGCTTGCGGATCACACGCGTGCGCAGTTGGACGGGAGAGGTGCATATTTTCCCGAATGGCACGATTACTCAGGTGACCAATTTTTCGCTGCAAAATACGTTGGCTGTCGTGGATGTTTCCGTAGCATACGAAGAAAACCTGGGGCAGGTTGAGGAAGTTTTGAAAGAAGTGCTGGCAAAAGCGCAGACAGAGCTGACGGATATCGTGGCGGAACCGCAGATTTTGGGTGTACATGCCCTCGGTCCGTCGGAGGTCGTCATGCGGGTGACGGCCGAGTGCAAGCCGAATACCCACCATGGCGTGAATCGCAGCCTGCGAGCGATGATTCGCACCGAGTTTACCAAACGGGGCATTCAAATTCCGTATCCAAAAATCGTGGCGATGTCGGGCCAAACACAAGGGCAAACACAAGGTCAAGCATAGAGCAGAGGGGAGAAGAGAGATGGAAAGGAAGCAATTTGGACTGGGGGACATCGTACAAATGAAAAAGCCGCATCCGTGCGGGACCAATGCGTGGAAGGTCATTCGCATGGGGATGGACGTGCGGATCAAATGTACCGGTTGCGACCACAGTGTCATGATCGCTCGGCTGGAATTTGAGCGGAAGCTGAAAAAGGTATTGGTTCGCGCAGAGGAAGAGCCGAAAGCGTAAAGCGTAAAGCCAAGTCAAGGATGTGCGAATAGAGCGGAATCCTGAGCTGACCGCCACGCTTCCGACAGGAAAACCGGTGGATAACAGGGCGCCGCAGACCGTTGAAAAGCTGGTTGTGGATAAAAAAAGGATGCAGCCTGTTGCATAGGCGCATCCTTTTTCCTTTTGTACGATCAGATGTATCTCCCGGTGACTGTACTTCAGGTTATGACCGATCATTTTCCGCCGGCTGCGTAGCCTGTCAATGATCTATGTGGAATGGGGAAGGTAAGATGCATGTTGGTGCAAGCTTACCTTCAGATAGGCCGGATGGCAGCGGGAAGCTTAGTCGCAGTCACAACCTACGATGACGAGAAGGATGAAGAGAACCAGGATCAGCGCGAAATCGTCGAATCCGTTAAAGATACCCACTTGCTAACACCTCCTACCCTAGTTTCAATACTCATGCTATGTAGGAACATGAAGATGGGTATGGGCGAATGCCCTGGTTCCCATGAAAATAAGTTATTCACATTCTATCCACAGAAAATGTGGATAACAACTTGTCGAAAAAAGGAGAATACAAAGACTGTTTGGGAATAAGTCCGCTGTGGATAGGTAGATATCCACAAGTTTATCCACAATGCTGAATTTTCTCTGGATAAATTGGCTGTTGACGCTAAATATTTAAAAAATTTTTATTAGTAAGAAGGGATTTTGAAGGGAACAACGTAATTACACTAACTAGAAATTGGAAAGGATAAGGAAAGAAGGAAAAGGGGCGATTGAGACTTGAAAAAGCAAGTATGTGCATCGGTTACAGCTCTGGCTATTGCGTTTTCCGCCGTATCGGTACCATTGATCCCGTACAGCACGCCGGCAGTCGCTTTTGCTGCGGAAAAGCCAAATTACCAGACCCGCGCTGAAATTCCCGAATCCTATAAGTGGAAACTGAATCATATTTACTCCACTGTTCAGGACTGGGAAAAAGACGTAGTCAAGGTGGAGGCTTTGGCGAATGCGTTTGCCAAGCACCAGGGCAAGCTGGGGACATCGGCAGCAGCCATGCTTGCTGCTTTTGACGATTATGTCGCCTTGATGCGACTCAACGACAAGGCGTATGTGTATGCCAACATGTCGCTTGATGTAAACTCCGCCAACGCTGATTTGCAGAAGCTGGCCGACCGCGCCGAGAAAATGTACACGCTCGTTTCGGAAAAGACAGCGTGGATTCAGCCAGAAATCGTTGCCATTCCGGATGAGAAAATGAAAAGCTTGCTGGCTGACAAGTCTTTGGCGCCGTACAAGCTGTTTATTGAGGACATGCTGAGAACCAAGCCGCATTCGTTATCCACGGAGATGGAGGAGCTGCTGGCAAAATCCTCTCCGCTGGGCAATGCGCCAACCAACATTTACAGCATGCTGTCCAAAGATGTGAAGTTCCCCAAAATCAAGGATGAGCAAGGCAAGGAAGTCCAGCTGACGCGTGCGAACTTCATTTCGTACCTGGAGAGCAAGGACCAGCGGGTGAGAAGGGATGCCTTCAAAGCGTACTACAGCGCCCTGATCGACTTCCAGGATTCGTTCGCACAGACGCTGGCAGCAAAAGTGAAAGGCGACAATTTCTACGCGCAGGCACGCAACTACAAATCGGCGCTGGAAGCGAGCCTGACACCGAACAACATTCCGACCAAGGTGTACGATGAACTGATCGACACGGTCAACGACAACTTGCCGCTTTTGCACCGCTATATTGCCTTGAAAAAGAAAATGCTCGGCGTGAAGGAATTGCACATGTACGACATCTATGTGCCGATCGTTCCATCCGACGACAAATACATTTCCTTCGAGGAAGGAAAAAAAATCGTCGCCGACGGATTGAAAGCCATGGGCGACGATTACGTGAAAGTGCTGTCGGAAGGGCTGGATGGCGGTTGGGTAGATGTCTATTCCACCGACGACAAACGCACCGGCGCTTACCAGTGGGGAGCCTATGACACGCATCCGTACGTGCTTTTGAACTATCAGGGCACGCTCGATGACGTGTACACGATCGCCCACGAGATGGGCCATGCGATGCAGTCGTACTACACGAACAAGAATCAGCCGTACATTTCGTCCAACTATCCGACCTTTACGGCGGAAGTGGCTTCCACGATGAATGAGACGTTGCTGTTCAAGAGCATGTACGCGCAGGCGAAGACGAAGGAAGAGAAAATGTACCTTTTGAACCACTATCTGGAGAATTTCCGCTCGACCTTGTTCCGCCAAACGCAATTTGCCGAGTTTGAAAAGGCGATTCACGAAAAGGAGCAGGCAGGAGAGTCGCTCAACGCCGAAGCGATCAAAAAAATCTACCTCGACATCAACCAAAAATACTACGGCAAAGACATGGTTTCCGACGAGGAAATCGCCATGGAGTGGGCGCGCGTATCGCATTTCTTCAACTATAAGTACTACGTGTACCAATACTCCACGAGCTTTGCGGCGTCCCAGGCGCTGGCGAAACAAATCCTGGATGAAGGACAGCCGGCAGTTGACCGCATCCGCAAAAACTTCCTCGAAGCGGGCAACTCTGCTCCGCCAATCGAGGTGCTGAAGGCAGCGGGCGTAGACATGTCTACATCCAAGCCGATCGAGCAGGCTATGGAGATTTTTGAAGAGACTTTGAATGAGCTGGAAAAACTGGTGAACGAAAAGTAAAGCGTCTATCGCTGCATAAACAAAGCAAAGGCTCCCTGTCTGTAAGCGGCAGGGAGCCTTTTTTGGGCAATCCAGGAGCTTGTTCAGGAACTAATAAGCAATCCCCACCCGTACACGCAAATAATCAGAACAGCCGAGCTGCCTGTACGTAAATTCCGCCGTATCGGGAACGGAAATTTGCAGGCCATCTACAGGCAAATAATCGGCCTCGACCCGGTAATGGCCTGTGTAGCTGCCGTCCGGCAAATAAGTTGGGCACACAATCGTCCAGTCCAGCCCGGATTGTTCCAAGAGCAAGTACGCCTTGTGGTGCTCCTCGGCGGCCCTGGTCAGCTTTTGTCGCGATTCGCTGGACTGGTAGCGAAGCAAGTCGGGGGAAACTCTGCTTTGCAAAATTCCTGCCGTGCCTACCGTGATAATCCGGGAGACGCCTTCCTGCTTCATGGCACCCAGGATGAGCGGCATCCCTTCCGACAGTGTTGTCGTGCCATCTGTGCCAAGGGCGCTGATAACGGCATCGACTCCTTGCATCGCCAGTCTGACGTCCTGTTCATTCAATACGTTTCCCGTGAGCACGCGCACGTTTTTCGTCAAGGGCTGGGGGAGCTTGTCCGCAGAGCGAACCAGAACCGTAACTTCGTGGCCATCTTCCAGCGCATGGCGTAAAAGATGGCTGCCAACGCGGCCGGTTGCTCCGAAAAGCAATAGCTTCATTATGTATTCACCTCATGCATGAGTGATCGGTTCATGACTTTTTTTGGTTACTGTCAGTCTATCATTTCTTTTTTTGTCCCACCACCATCGGCTATCGTTGGAGTCAAAGGGGGAGATTTCGCCAGCACAACAAGCTTCCTGCCTGGGCCTAAAGTTGCCACAAGGAGACAATTGTATTCTGAAAACCAAATCTATATACTTAAAAGGATGTTAGGATGATGACAAGGGAGTGTATATAGATGGGTGCTTCTTGCGGAATTGTCGGACTTCCAAATGTTGGAAAATCGACATTGTTCAATGCCATTACACAAGCGGGTGCCGAGTCGGCGAACTACCCGTTCTGTACGATTGACCCGAACGTAGGGATCGTGGAAGTTCCGGATCCGCGTCTCACAAAGCTGACAGAGATCGTGGTTCCGAACAAAGTCGTTCCGACGGCATTTGAGTTCGTGGACATTGCCGGCCTGGTAAAAGGCGCGAGCAAAGGCGAGGGGCTTGGCAACCAGTTCCTCGGACATATCCGGGAAGTAGACGCGATCGCGCATGTGGTTCGCTGCTTCGAGGATGAAAATATCACGCACGTGGCAGGCCGTGTCGATCCATTGAGCGATATCGAGACGATCAATCTGGAGCTGATTTTTGCCGATCTCGATTCCGTTGAGCGCCGGATCGACCGGATTGCACGCAAAGTGAAATCCGGCGACAAGGAGTCCAAGCAGGAGCTGGACGTGTTGGAAAAACTGAAAGCTGCTTTCGAAGAGGGGCAGCCCGCCCGCAGCGTGGAGTTGGACGACGAGGAGCGCAAATGGATTCGCGACCTGCACCTGTTGACGATCAAGCCGATGCTGTATGTGTGCAACGTGGCAGAGGACGGAATCCTGGACGCAGACAACAATCCGCACGTGCAGGCTGTTCGCGAGCATGCGGCGAAGGAAGGAGCAGAGGTCGTTGTCATCAGCGCGAAGGTCGAGGCTGAAATTGCTGAACTGGAAGGCGAAGACAAAGAAATGTTCCTGCAAGAGCTCGGTTTGGCCGAGTCCGGTCTGGACCGCCTGATTCGCGCTGCTTACAAGCTGCTCGGTCTGGTTACCTACTTTACGGCAGGGGTACAGGAAGTGCGCGCGTGGACGATCCGCAAGGGCACAAAGGCGCCAGCTGCGGCCGGCGTGATTCATACCGATTTCGAGCGCGGCTTCATTCGCGCTGAGGTCATTTCCTATGACGATCTGGTAGATGCTGGTTCTGTGGCGGCAGCCAGAGAACGCGGGAAGTACCGACTGGAAGGCAAAGAGTACGTTGTGGCAGACGGAGATGTCATGCATTTCCGCTTCAATGTGTAAGACGAAAGAGTTGCTTCGCTATAGTTGTTTTGCTATAATACGATAATGCGAGTATTTATGGAGTGCATGTTTTGATGCGTTTCGTTTTAGCACTCGCTCCTTGCCCGTACAGGGCCGCAAAGTCCATAAGGAGGTGAAAAGGTATGCGTCAATACGAAGTTATGTATGTATTGCGTCCAGACCTTGAAGAAGAGAAAGTAAAATCCAATGTAGCTCGTTACAGTGAAATTGTGACCAACTACGGTGGCGAAATCTCCAAACTTCAAGAAATGGGCAAACGTCGTCTTGCGTACGAGATCAATAAGTTCCGTGAAGGTTACTACGTTCTGATGAACTTCAAAGCGAACCCCGATGCTGTTGCGGAAGCTGAGCGTTTGATGAAAATCAATGACGACGTAATCCGCTTCATGTTCGTTCGTGATGAGAAGTAATCATTGTCGCGGTCAGAGGGGGAACCAAGATGAATAAAGTTATTCTCATCGGCAACCTGACGAAAGATCCTGAACTCCGCTATACGCCAAATGGCGTTGCCGTTGCTACTTTTACCGTTGCTATCAATCGTCCCCGCACGAATCAGGCGGGTGAGAGAGAAGCTGATTTCATTAATATTGTCGCTTGGCAAAAGCTTGCCGATCTTTGTGCAACCTATTTGCGCAAAGGCAGACAAGCTGCCATTGAAGGACGCATTCAAACGCGTTCCTACGACAATAAAGAAGGAAAGCGCGTATACGTAACAGAGGTCGTTGCAGAGAACGTTCAATTTTTGGGCGGTCGAGGCAATGAAGGCGGAGATGGCGCAGGATACGATCCAGGCCCAGGATTTGGTGGCGGAAACAAGCCATCCGGTCAGAGAAACAATGACTTTGATGATCCGTTTGGTGATCCCTTCGCGAGTGCAGGCAAGCCGATCAACATTTCTGATGATGACTTGCCGTTCTAAGAATCGTACAACTTTCACATTCCTAAGAAGGAGGGACTATCATGGCACGCAAAGGACGTCCTAATAAGCGTCGTAAAGTATGCTTCTTTAAAGTGAACAAAATCAAGCACATCGACTATAAAGATGTAGACTTGCTCAAAAAATTCATCAGCGAACGCGGCAAAATCTTGCCACGTCGTGTAACAGGTACTTCTGCGAAGTATCAACGTGCGTTGACAATCGCGATCAAACGCGCTCGTCAAATCGCGCTGCTGCCTTACACGGCTGAATAATTTACACAAGCGATAAAAAGGGGGACACAATTGCGTGGCCCTCTTTTTTCCATATTTTTTGCTACTCGCAAAATGAGGTGCTGACATGCCTTCCAAAACGAAGCAATTGGCTGAAAATGCCCTGATGCTGGGTATTGCACTGGTACTGTTGTTCCTTAGTACATATACCGTACTGGGAGCATTGGTCAGTTTCCTTTTACCGCTGCCGTTTCTTTTCCTGGCGGTAAACCGCAACGTGTCCAACATGGTGTGGATCTCCGTCATCTACACGTTTCTTGGCTGGATCGTCGCAGGGCCATTCGCTGCCGTTGTTGCCTTGATCGGGGCGATTTGGGGTTCTGCCATGGGAATTGTCTACACGAAGAGAGGGAAGGCACTCCCGGCGATTGTAGCCGGAGCCGTTGTTGTTTTCCTCAGCACCGTTTCCTCGCTTGCCTTCATGGCGTTCGGGATGAACCTGAATTTCGAGACCATCCTGCAAGAGACGGCTCGCATGCGCCCTTCCTTTATGACAAAAGAGCAATTTGACCAGATGGTCGCTCTTATCAAAATGGTGCTGCCTACAAGCATTGTGATGTTCAGCTTTATCTACAGCGCCGTTACGCATGGATTGGCCAGTCTGATTGGAAGAAGGATCAGGAAGCCGATTCCGGCATTGAAGCCGATTCGGGAGTGGAGTTTCCCCAAATCCTTGCTGTACTACTACTTCTTCGCTATGATAAGCATTCTGGTGTTTGGCAGCAGTATGCAGGGAACGTTTTGGGAAACAGCCATCATGAACGTAAAAGTCATGCTGGACGGGATTTTTACGCTTCAGGGCTTGAGCTTCTGCCTGTTTGCTGCGTACCTGTACGGGTGGAAGAGATTGACTCCGGTGCTCGTTGTCTGTCTATTTATTTTTCCGTTCCTAAGCACTATACTTAGTCTGGTAGGGATTTTTGACATAGGGCTGCGTTTGCGTGAAAAACTGGAAACAAGAGTGAAGAGGGGCTGAGGAGATGCCCAAATTCCTGTTAAAGCGTTGGTACGGGATGCACATGGTCCTGGCACTCAGCTTTAGCTTGCTGTTGTTGGGGATTTTGACCCTGCACCATTGGATGTACGGGGCGATCGGCATTGTTTGCTTGATTGGCCTGGTTCTATACGCCCTTCAAGCGGAAAAAGGATTTCAGCGGGACTTGCGCCTGTATTTGGCGACAGTCACCCACCGTGTGAAAAAAGCCGGAGAAGGCGTGATTCAGGAGTTGCCGATCGGAATCCTCCTCTACAACGAGGAAAAGGCAATCGAGTGGGTCAACCCGTTCATGACACAAATGTCCGGGGATGAGTCGATGATCGGGAAAAGCCTCCAAGAGGTATTCCCCCAACTCGTATGGAAGCCGGAGCAAAAACGGCTTGAATTTACTTACAATGAGCGGGTATACGAGGTCATGGTTCGGTCCGATGAGCGCCTGTTGTATTTCAAGGACATTACGGACTTCAAGGAATTGACCACGCGTTACCATCGCGAAAAGGCTGCTCTCGCCATTATTCACCTCGACAACCTGGACGAGGTTGGACAAGTCATGGACGATCAGAGCCGTACGCTTTTGTCGACAAGCGTGGCTGGTGTGATTACAGAGTGGGCCAACAAACATGGCATATACCTTCGCCGAATCACGGCTGACAAATTTTTGGCGCTGATGGAACGGGAAGCCCTTGATAAATTGGAAGAAACGCGTTTTGACATTCTCGATGTGGTGCGGGAAATGACGGCTGACAACAAAATTCCGATTACGCTCAGTATCGGGGTGGGCGCGGCTGCAAGCACGTACATCGAGCTGGGGCAAATGGCCCAATCGAGCTTGGACATTGCGCTGGGGCGCGGTGGCGACCAGTGTGCAATCAAGATCGGCAACAAGCTCACCTTTTACGGCGGCAAATCGAATGCGGTGGAGAAGAGGACGCGCGTTCGTGCCCGGGTCATTGCCCATGCGCTGCGCGATTTGATCCACGAAGCCGAGCATGTGATCGTAATGGGCCACAAGCAGCCGGATATGGATTCCATCGGTGCTTCGCTTGGTGTGTTGAAGGCTGTGCAGCTGAACAACAAGGCTGCCTATATCGTCATGGATGAAGGCAACAACTCTGTCGAACGCTTGATGCGGGAGATTTACGCGAATGAGGAACTGGCTGAATCGTTTATTACGCCGGAACAGGCGATCAGACTGGTGACGGGCCGTACGCTGCTGGTGGTTGTCGATACGCACCGACCTTCGCTGGTCATTGAGCCGAAGCTGCTTGGTGAGACAAGCAGGATCGTCGTCATTGACCACCATCGACGCTCCGAAGAGTTTATCGAACCGGTTCTGTTGTACCTGGAACCGTATGCGTCTTCGACTTCCGAGCTGGTCACAGAGCTTTTGCAATACCAGAGCGAGCGCTTGAATATCGACAATTTGATCGCCACTGCCCTGTTGGCAGGGATTGTGGTCGATACGAAAAGCTTTGCGTTCCGTACAGGCTCGCGCACGTTTGAGGCGGCGTCCTTCCTGCGGCGAAACGGAGCCGATACGGCTGCGGTTCAACGCTTGCTGAAGGAAGATTTGACGCAGTATGTGAAGCGGGCGCGCATCATCATGAACACGGAAACGTACAGAGACAACATGGCGATTGCGACCGGTGATCCTGCCGAAAATTATACGCAAGTCCAGGTGGCGCAGGCAGCGGAACAGTTGCTCACGCTCTCGGGCATTCAGGCATCTTTTGTCGTTGCCGAACGGGGAGACGGTACGATCCTGATTAGCGGACGTTCTCTGGGCGACATCAACGTGCAATCGATCATGGAGATCTTGGGCGGGGGCGGACACCTGACAGGAGCCGCCACGCAAATTCAGGGCATTTCCGTGAAGGAAGCGACCCGGCGTTTGAAAGAAGCGATTGATTCGGTCATGTAGGCCAATATAAAAAGGGGGAAACGATGATGAAAGTCATTTTTCTTCAAGATGTAAAAGGCCAAGGGAAAAAAGGCGAAATCAAGGATCTGTCCGAAGGGTACGTACGCAACTTCCTGCTGCCGCGCAAGCTGGCGAAGGAAGCGACGGAGAGCAATATCAAAACGCTGGATGCGCAAAAACGCAGTGAAGAGAAGCGCAAGGAGCAGGAAAAGCTGGAAGCGCAGGAGCTGGGCGCGAAGCTGAGCGAGCTGACAGTCAAGGTAGCTGGAAAAGCGGGCGAAGGCGGACGGCTGTTCGGTGCGATTTCGAGCAAGCAAGTAGCGCAAGCTCTGGAGGAGCAATTTAAAATCAAGTTGGACAAACGCAAGCTGGAAATGGACGCCATCCGCGCTCTGGGTGTCACCCAAATCAAAGTCAAACTGCACAACGAAGTAACGGCGACACTCAAGGTTCACGTGGTGGAAGAATAATGACGCAATCCTGGAGGGTGTGACGTGAGCGACCTGTTTTTGGATCGTGTGCCGCCGCAGAACAAGGAAGCGGAACAATCAGTGCTGGGTGCCGTGTTCTTGTCTAAGGAAGCTTTAAGCACGGCCATTGAGATTCTCCGTCCGGAGGATTTTTACAAGACAGCGCATCAGCGCATCTTCCAAACGATGGTGGACCTGTACGAAAAGGGCGAACCAGTCGACCTGGTAACCGTAACCGCTAATCTGCAGGACCACAAGCTGCTGGACGAAGTAGGCGGCGTCACGTATTTGACGGAAATCGCCAGCTCGGTTCCGACTGCGGCGAACATTGAATACTACGCCAAAATTGTAGAAGAAAAAGCGCTGCTTCGGCGCTTGATTCAAACCGCAACCAAAATTGCCAATGACGGTTACTCCCGCGAGGACGACGTTACCGAGATCATTGCCGATGCCGAAAAGTACATCATGGAGATCGCGCAAAATCGCAACAGCGGTGGTTTTACGCCCATTCGTGACGTGCTGTTGGAAACGTATGAACGGATCGAGTTTTTGAGTCAACGACGTGGAGACATTACCGGAATTCCTTCCGGATATACTGATTTGGATAAAATGACTGCGGGATTTCAGCGCAGTGACCTCATCATTCTGGCCGCACGTCCATCTGTAGGGAAGACGGCGTTTGCCCTGAATGTCGCACAAAACGTCGCTGCACGAGCTGGAGAGACGGTCGCCATCTTTTCTTTGGAGATGGGCGCTTCCCAGTTGGTACAGCGTATGATCTGTGCCGAGGGCAATATTGATGCCTCGCGGTTGCGTTCCGGGACGCTGGAGGAAGACGACTGGCAGAAGCTGACGATGGCGATTGGCACACTGGCGAAGGCTCCGATTTTTATCGATGATACGCCAGGCGTGACCGTTCAGGACATTCGCGCAAAATGCCGCAGATTGCAGGCTGAACGGGGCCTCGGCATGATTCTCATCGACTACCTGCAACTGATTCACGGCCGCGGCAAGGGAGACAATCGGCAACAGGAAGTATCCGAGATTTCCCGTACGCTGAAAGGGATTGCCCGTGAGCTGAATGTGCCCGTGATCGCCTTGTCCCAGCTGAGCCGGGGCGTAGAGCAGCGGCAGGACAAGCGTCCGATGATGTCCGATATCCGTGAGTCTGGTTCGATCGAGCAGGACGCCGATATCGTCGCGTTCCTGTACCGCGATGACTACTACGACAAGGAAACGGAAAACAAAAACGTCATCGAGGTCATCATCGCCAAACAGCGTAACGGCCCGACCGGGACGGTTGAGTTGGCATTCCTCAAAGAATTTAACAAGTTCGTCAGCTTGGATCAGCGTTTTCGCAATCAGGCTGGATAAAACCGCAAATGAAAACAAAGCCGGAACCTTTCCGGCTATTTTTTTTTCTTGCTTTGAATACCGAACATATAATCTTCCCACTATTTAAATGTTCGTATTTTCCGTTGACATACAAGAAATGGTTTAGTACACTTAGATTGTTTCAGGCCCAAAAGGACATGATGATATCAGGAGGTGTTTTTCGATGTCAACAGTCGTTGTCGTCGGAACCCAGTGGGGCGATGAAGGTAAAGGGAAAATTACAGACTACTTGGCTGAAAGCGCAGAGGTAGTGGCTCGTTACCAAGGTGGTAACAACGCAGGCCATACCATTATTTTTGATGGCAACAAATATAAGCTGCACCTGATTCCATCGGGAATTTTCTATACGGATAAGATCTGCGTGATTGGAAACGGTATGGTCATCGATCCGAAGGCATTGGTAAAAGAGCTGGAGTACATTCACAGCTTTGGTTTTTCTACAAACAACCTGAAAATCAGCGATCGCGCGCATGTGATTATGCCGTACCATATCAAGCTGGATGGCGTGGAAGAAGACAGCCGCGGTGCAAATAAAATCGGTACCACCCGGAAAGGGATCGGGCCGGCATACATGGATAAAGCAGCGCGCATCGGCATCCGCATCGCCGATCTGTTGGATCGCGAAGAGTTTGCCCGCAAGCTGGAACGCAACCTGGCAGAGAAAAACATGCTGCTGGAGAAGATGTACAATACGACTGGTTTTGACCTGCAAGAAGTGCTGGATGAGTACCTCGCTCTGGCTGAAATCATTCGTCCTTATGTCACCGATACATCTGTTGTGCTCAACGATGCGATTGATAATGGAAACCGTGTTCTTTTTGAAGGGGCCCAAGGCGTCCTGCTCGACATCGACCAAGGTACGTATCCGTATGTCACTTCCTCCAGCCCGATTGCGGGTGGCGTGACGATCGGTTCCGGAGTAGGACCGACCAAAATCAATCAAGTCATCGGGGTAGCGAAGGCGTACACCACGCGCGTAGGAGACGGTCCGTTCCTGACGGAGCTGACTGACGCGACTGGCGACCGCATCCGTGAGGTTGGCTTCGAGTACGGTACGACAACCGGCCGTGCCCGCCGCGTAGGCTGGTTCGACAGCGTGGTTGTTCGTCATGCCCGTCGTGTGAGCGGGATCACCGGTTTGGCTATTACCAAGCTGGATACGCTCTCCGGTATTGAGACTCTGCGTATTTGCACGGCGTACAGATACAATGGCCAGATCATTGAATCGTTCCCGGCCAATCTAAACCTGTTGGCAAAATGCGAGCCTGTATACGAAGAGCTGCCAGGCTGGACCGAGGACATTACAGGCGTTCGCAACCTGAACGACCTGCCGGAAAACGCTCGTCACTACATCGAGCGCATCACACAGCTGACGGGGATTCCGCTGTCGATCTTCTCGGTAGGACCAGATCGCGAGCAAACCGTCGTGGTGCGCGGCATCTGGGGATAAGCCTGGTTCCAATGTCATAGCAAAAAAGTCGGCCTGACCATTTTCATGGGCAAGTCGTATGAAAAAAGCTGTCGATCTTTGGCAGCTTTTTCTTTTTTTACGGACAGACAAGAAACGACACCCTCTGGGCATAAGGTTAGACATACGGAGAAATGGAGAGGTGATCGTGATGATGGGATTTGACCAAAAAGCCAAAAAGCTGCTGGGGAAAAATGTACAGGTGAAGATGATTAACGGCGTCGTTATCAAGGGGACGATGACTCATTTCAACAACGGTTACCTTTGCTTTATCACTACGTACAAACAGCAAAACAACGCGGAGAAAACAACGATTCGCAGACTCGCGCTAAAAGACGTAACGTCGATGCAAG
Organism: Brevibacillus sp. SAFN-007a; assembly: GCF_051967035.1. NCBI lineage: Bacteria > Bacillati > Bacillota > Bacilli > Caryophanales > Paenibacillaceae > Brevibacillus > Brevibacillus sp. SAFN-007a. The sequence continues at coordinate 37,123 of NZ_JBQCKK010000002.1, forward strand.
AGGTGTAGACCATCATGCCGGAGACGAAATCAGCCATCTTTCCTCCAGACAGGGAAGATGGCTGTTTATTGTGGGGAAGACCATGCCGTCATCGCAGTCTGACGGTGCGGGCATCCGACATCGTCGTTTGTCCGCCGCTTCTTCACCCAATCAACCACCAGTCTTGAAAGAAACACCCAATTATATGTCCATATCGTGACGCTTTGTCAGATTTGTCATTCGACAGCAATTTACACTTGAAGTTGTCGGGAATCCTATGGTAAAGTCGACATAGTTGGTTTCTTTAGGCATTTTGTCAGATAATTGGAAAGAAATAATAGGTTGTACGACCTAGTCGGTATATTAAAAATTTTCAGGAAATGGAATGAGGTAGCTGTTTCTGTTTTCAGGAGGGACAAGTTATGCAATGGTCTGAGTGGAAGGCCAAGCTGCAGGAACGGTCCGAACGCATCGTTCGGAATTGCAGCGATTTGGCGAAACGTGCAATGAAACATACGAGCTTGTACATCCAGGAACACAAAAAGCAAACGGTTTCGATCGCAGCGGGGTTGTTGGTGACGATTGCCGCTGGAGCTTCGGCGCAATATTACTATACAAGCAATGTCACATCGGTCTATCATGTCATCGTAAACGGCCAGGAAATCGGTGTGGTGAACGATCCGGAGGTCATTCAGAATTGGACAGCAGCAAAGCTGAAAGAGGAAGAAGCCAAAAGAGGCGTCGATCTGACGCTGGCGGATTATATTACGTTCAAGGAAGAGCGCCAGTTCAAGGCTCCTTTTGACAACGAGGCCGCAGTCAAAGCCCTTTCTTCCATGGCAGCCATCAAGGTTCAGGCAGTAAAACTCGTGATTGACGGCAAAGTGGTCGGCTACTTGCCCGATCAGCAATCGGCTGAGCAAGTGCTCGCTGAGGTGAAGCAAAAGTATTCCGGTGTCCCTGTTCTCACGGGCAGGAAAGCGGCAGTAGCAGCGGCGTCCATGTCGGAAATGAGAGCCACCCCGGTAAAAGAAGTGACATTCAAAGAAAAGGTAGAGTTGCAGACGGAGTCCGTAGATGCAGCTCAAATTTTGCCTGCCGAAAAAGTGGAAGAGCTTTTGGTCAAGGGCACCTTCAAGGAACTGAAGCACACGGTCGTAGAGGGCGATTGCATCGGTTGCATTGCCAAAAAGTACGGAATTACCACAAAAGACATTTACGCCAATAACCCGGGCATTACAGAAAACACGCTTTTGCAGTTGGGACAGGAGATCAACGTTACGGCGGTGCGTCCTTTGGTCACTGTACAGGTGAAGGAAGACGTATCGCAGCAGGAAGTCATTGCGTTTCCTACGCAGATCAACAACAACGACAAGCTTCCCAAAGGGGAAACAAAGGTCATTCAGGAAGGCAGAAACGGCAAGAAGCTCGTTCAGTACGAAGTCGTCAAAGAAAATGGACAAGTGATCGAACGCAAGGTTGTGAAACAAGAGGTTCTTGCGCAGCCTGTCGCCAAAATCATCGAGCGCGGGACAAAGGTGATTCCATCGCGTGGGACAGGCCGTTTGAGCTGGCCTGCCGGCGGATATATCAGCAGCGGATTCGGCTCTCGCTGGGGTCGCTTGCATAAAGGAATCGATATTGCCGGATCAGGATCTGTCATGGCGGCAGACAACGGCCGCGTCAAATTCGCGGGCTGGGACGGCGATTACGGAAAAGCGATCGTCATTGACCATGGAAACGGGATGGAAACGCTGTATGGTCACTTGAACACCATTAACGTGAAAGCCGGCGATGTAGTGGAAAAAGGAAAGAAAATTGGCGTAAAAGGTTCGACCGGAAACTCTACCGGTGTCCATCTCCATTTTGAGGTTCATCAAAATGGACGCGTGCAGAACCCGATGCGTTTCTTAAAATAGATCTGTTTTTTTGGAGGAAAAGGGCGACTCTTTTGGAGGAGCCCTTTTTTGCTATGGCGGCATCCCGGCGATACGCGAGAGAGGGAGTGGCTGGCAGGGGCTTCTATGCAGAGAGGACATGGTGTATTGTAGAGGAATAGCGACGTATGAAAGGGAATTCTTATAGAGAAAAGGAGGGAGCGGGATGGCAAAACTCCTCGTGGTAGACGATGAAAAGCCGATTGCGGATATATTGAAGTTCACGTTTGAAAAAGAAGGGTATCAGGTCGTGTGCGCCTACGATGGCGACGAAGCGCTTGCTGTCGTCCAGGATGAACGGCCGGATTTGATTTTGCTCGATGTCATGCTGCCAGGCAGGGATGGAATGGACGTATGCCGGGCTGTCCGTCAAACGCACGATGTGCCGATCATCATGCTGACGGCAAAGGACTCAGAACTGGATAAAGTATTGGGGCTGGAGCTGGGGGCGGATGATTACGTGACCAAGCCGTTCAGTACCCGTGAGCTGGTGGCGCGGGTCAAAGCGCACTTGCGCCGCCATCGTCCAAAAGCGGAGGAAAAAGACAACCAGCATTTGTTGCGTATACACGAGCTGGAAATTGATTTGAACTCGTACACGGTGGAGAAGGCGGGAGAATTGCTTGATCTGACCCATCGCGAGTTTGAGCTGCTGATGTACTTGGCCCGTCATCAGGGACAGGTTTTGACCCGGGAGCATCTGCTCCAGTCCGTGTGGGGCTTTGACTATTTTGGCGATGTACGGACGGTGGATGTAACGATTCGTCGTCTGCGCGAAAAGATCGAGGATGATCCAAGTCAGCCGAAGTACATTATCACACGACGCGGATTAGGCTATACCATGCGCAATCCCGGGGCAGGAGGCACGCCTGGATGATGAGGCGGCTGTTTAAAACGATCCAGTGGAAAATGGTCGTCATCTACATGCTGCTGATCCTGCTCGCCATGCAGTTCATTGGCGCTTATTTTGCCAGGGAAGTAGAAAGCTATTACATCAATAACTTTTCCGAGGCATTGAATGCCCAGGCCAGTCTGTTGGCCAGCCTGCTGGAGAGTGATCTGCGGCCGCGCGACGGGAAGGAGTCGAGTGCGGAGCAAAACCGTCAAGATATTGACAACCTCATTAACAACCTGGTGAAAATAAACGGCGCCAATGTGCAGGTCATCGACCAGACCGGAACAGTCGTCAGCACGACAGAGGACAAGAGCACGATTGGTCAGCGTACGTTGCAGCCGGAGGTCGCGGTAGCGTTGCTCGGCACACGCAGCGAATCCATGCGCATCGATCCGCGTACCGGCGCACGGGTAAAAGTGTTGGTACTGCCCGTCAAAGGGGACCAGATCGTCTATGGCGCGGTCTACATGATGGCTTCCATGGAAGGCACATATACGACGATTCGCAAAATGAACGGCATTTTGGCGACGGGCACCATGTTTGCGCTCGTCATTACGGCGGGCTTGGGCGTCGTGCTTGCGCGAACGATCACCAAGCCGATCAAGGAAATGACCAAACAGGCAAGGCTTGTGGCCGATGGCGATTTCAACAGCAGCGTGCGGGTATACAGCGATGACGAGATCGGGCAACTGGGAATGGCTTTCAATCACATGACGCTGCGGTTGCAGGAGGCGATTTTGCAGCAGGAGGAAGAACGGGAGAAGCTCGCGGGTATTTTGAGCAACATGACGGATGGCGTGATCGCGGCCAATCGCAGCGGTCAGATTATTTTGTTCAACCGCGCAGCGGAAGAGATGCTACAGGTGCGCATGGCAGACGTTTTGCGCAAAAAAAGGACGTTGGCCGATCTGCTCGGCTTGCCTCCCGAGGAAGAGATGTCGTTGTACGCGCAGGAGGAGCCGCTCTTTATTGAGATGCGACTTCCCAATCAGGAAGAAGTCATTTTGCGCGTAACGTTTACACCGTTGCAGCACGACAGCGGGAAAAAGGGCGGGATCATCGCGGTCGTAGCGGATGTAACGGAGCAGCAGCGACTGGAGCAGCAGCGGCGGGAGTTTGTAGCCAACGTCTCGCACGAGCTGCGCACTCCGCTGACGACGATCAAAAGCTACGTGGAAGCCTTGCTGGACGGCGCGGTAGATGAACCGGAGCTGTCCAACCGCTTTTTGAAAGTCACTATGTCCGAGACAGAGCGGATGATCCGGCTGGTCAATGATTTGCTCCAGTTGAGCCGCTTCGACTCCCAGGGAGTGCGTTTGCACTGCAAGGAAGCGGACATCAGTCGGCTTTTGCGCTATGCGGCCGACCGTTTTTCCATGTTCAGCGAGCAGCAGGAGGTACAGCTTATCGTTGATGTGCCAAACAAACTGCCGCCTGTGTACATCGACCTGGATGCGATCAACCAGGTACTGGACAACTTGCTGTCCAATGCGATCAAATATACGTCCCAGGGCGGCACGGTCGTGCTATCCGCCAAAGAAAACCGCCGACAAAAGCGGGTGCAAATCTCGATCAGCGATACAGGGATCGGGATACCGGCTCGTGATTTGAAGCGCATTTTTGAACGGTTCTATCGGGTAGACAAAGCGCGCTCGCGCGGACAAGGCGGCACAGGCTTGGGACTGGCTATCGCCCGCGAGCTGGTTCAGGCTCACGGCGCAGATATCGAGATTACCAGCGAATGGAACGTGGGGACGACGGTGACGTTCTGGGTCCCATTTGCCCAAGGAGGTAGTGCGGGATGAAGCGAATGCTGGAGCCTGCCAAGACCGTCTTGTTGACCCTGCTGGTGGTCGCCAGCTTTGTTTTGACCGCCATGCTGTGGTCGAACCAGCCCAATTTGCAGTTCATCGAGCCTGCACAATATACGGAGTCCAAGCCGGTTAAGGAAAAGACGCTGGAACAGCTGGTAACCCCCGAGTCGATCGTGTTTCATTACGGGGACGAGCGCCATACGCGCGCTGTCGCGACAGATGCGCCGTACAGATTGATCGTCAGCGAGATGTCAAAATGGATTTTCCTCGATTTTTCCCCGTTTGCCTTGTCCAATGACAAGTGGGGAGAAATTGCCCGGGAAAAGTTGGGGCTGGAGGTCCGTTTTCGCCATACGGTACCGTTGTCGATCGTGGGACGACTGGTTACCTTTCGCGATGAATATGACAGCGGCATGAAGGGCATTGACCGACTGTGGCTGTACTACGAAAAAGACGAGGATGCCGTCTACGCGCTGTTTCTCTCCACAGAGGAAGGCCGGATGATGCGTTCGCGCACTTCGATCAGCCCAAAAGATTTGCGGGATTCGTACCTGGCTTCCGGCAGTTCCATGCCGGAGCAAATCATGAAGATCGTCAAGCCGGAGCGGGCCTATTCCGTGGTTGAAGGTCCGGTGCCGATCTGGAGTACGTACTACTTGCCGAAAAACCAGATGCGGATGCAGCAGTTCCGTTACAGCTATGTGCCCGTCACCAACGAGCAGCTGATGGAGGCGTATTTTATCGACCAGTCGCTGGTCAGACAAATCATGGAACGGGACAAAACCGTCATTTTTACGGATGGCAGCAGATCGATCCAGTTGAGGGCGGATCAGCAGGCGATCACCTTCACAGACCCGGCTTATCAGCAGAGGGTGCAGGAGCAGGAGCTGTCTGACGAGGAAAAAGTCCAGAGTGCGGTTACGTTTATCAACAAGCATCTCGGCTGGCTGGACGAATTTCATTTTGAACAAATCAAGAAGAGCTACAATGAAAAAGATCTCATCACCTTCCGGCAGTACGTCGGGGCGTATCCGTTGGTAAGCACAGACGAGCGAATCCAGATTGATACGATCCAGATTACCTCGGAAGCGGGACAGGTTGTGACGATGAGCCGTTCCCTGCTCGATTTGGATAAATATATCGACAACCATGAGCAGACGGTCCTGTCGGGGCCGGAGCTGTTCAAGCTGATCCGGGACAAAAAGCTGGCCGATACGGAGCAAATCACGAATGCCTACCTTGCCTACCAAACGGTCATAGGAGACGGGTACGTGGATCTGATTCCGACCTGGATTGTCGAACTGGCGAATCAGGGGAATCTGTATATTCTCGCGCGAGTGAAGCAGGGAGGAGGAGGGGCGCATGGATTGGAGTAGAACGAAGACCATTCTGATCTGGGCCTTTCTTCTGCTCGATCTGTTTCTGTTCTATCAGGTGTACGTGACGCGCATCAGCCACTGGAATGACAAGGAAGTGGCGCAGGGAGAGAAGTGGAATATGGAGCTGTATCTGAATCAGCAAAATATTGTCCTGGACGCCGAAGTACCGCAAGAAACGCCGGAAATGGCCTATCTGGACGCGGAGTACGTGGGAATTGCTCCGATAAACTTGCATGAGCTGCCCGGTATTGAGGCGACCGTGGAGAAAATGTCGCTTGCGGCAAGGCTGAACCCGCCGATCCAGATTCGCGGCCAGCTGACGCCGAATGAGCTATTGCGTCAGATCGGGCCAAGGCTGATGTATGCCGAGCAGTACGGACCGGATTCGTATCAGTCGAATCCATCGCGGCTTTTGTACTGGCAGGTTCACGAAAAAATGCCGATCTTCGTAGCGCCTCTGGAAGTGTATGTGGACGACGGAGCGATTTTGGGCTATCGGCAAACGTTTTTCCATGTACGCGAACAAAAAGGCGGGCGGCAGGTTATCTCCGGCTATAAGGCACTACTCTCGCTGGTCGAAAAACAAATGATCCAGCCGGGTGAACGGATTGAGAATGTAAGCCTGGGTTATTACGGTTCATACGATGCGGACATTCAGGCGCTGGCTCCGGTATGGCGGGTGGTTCACAATGGCAAGCAGCATTTTGTCAACGCATTTACCGGCGCTCTGGAGCGGGCGATGGTACGCAGCGATGAACAGATAGACAGCCAGGGAAAGTGACGGGAAGAGGGATGTTCGGTGAGATTTAGTGTGTTGGCAAGCGGAAGCACAGGCAATGCCATTTACGTAGCGACAGACCGTGTTTCCGTGTTGGTTGATGTGGGGATTACGGGCAAGCAGGCAGAGGCGGCGCTGCAAGCAATCGGCGTTAATCCTGCCGATTTGACGGCCATCCTCGTCACCCACGAACACGTCGACCATATCAAAGGGATCGGCGTTATGGCGCGGCGCTACCAGTTGCCGATTTACGCCAATGAAAAAACATGGGGAGAGCTGAATGGACAGATCGGCGCGATTAGGGAGGAGCAGAAGCGCCTGTTTGCGGTAGGGGAAAAGCAGGAGCTGGAGGACTTGGGCATCGAGTCGTTCGGCATCTCACACGATGCGGCCGAGCCGATGGGTTTCTGTTTTTACCACGGCAAGAAGAAGCTCAGTATCGCAACGGATCTGGGCTATGTCAGCGACCGGATCAAGGAGACGATTCGCGGTGCGGACGCGTATGTATTCGAGTCCAATCACGATGTCGAGCTGCTGCGGATGTCGCAGTATCCGTGGAGCATCAAACGGCGCATATTAAGCGACGTCGGCCACTTGTCCAACGAAGCAGCGGGCGACGCCCTGACCGAGTGTTTGACAGGCGGAGCCGAGCGCGTGTACCTGGCCCATTTGAGCAAGGAAAACAACATGATCGACCTGGCCCGGTTGACGGTGAAAAATATTTTGGAAGAAAAGGGGCTGACCGTCGGGGATGATGTGCATTTGCGCGATACTTACCCGGACCGCCCGACCAAGCTGGAAGAGCTATAGGAGCGGTTCGATCCGGGTCTGGCGACTGCTGAGCGCATCGGAGAGCTTGACCAGGGTATCAAGCTGAAAGCTGAGCTGGCTGTCGAGCTCTTTCGCCCTGGTTGTCAGCTCGTCATGCGTCAGCAGTCCTTTTGCGACGAGAATGTCGATCAGGGCGTGCAGGACAAGCGTATTCTGGTAATCTGTTTCCTGCAAATCGGCGAGCTTGGCGATCAGCTGTACTTCTTTCATCCTCTATCAACCCTTTCGTTTTGCTGGTGTCGGAAAAGCTTTGCATCTATCATATCCGGGCTCTCGGTGAAATATTCCGAGAGCTTTTTGCTTTTTTCATTCCACAACCTTTCCATATTTCTCACGCGATTTTGCCGAAACCGGGACGTATACTAAAGGTGTCAAAGGAAATACACAGCAGCGAACTCATACATGCAATCGGCTGACACAGGGGTATAGGTGGAAGGCAAACCTGTAACCCTAGTATTAGTAGAGGAAGAAGGAGAGTGTGAATCATGGGGTTTTACGATGATTTGACTCAAGTGGAGCGGAAAAAACGAAGCGGTTCAATCGGTCGCACTGTCTTGACGTCCGTAACGTCAGCGGTGATTGGGGGCATGGTCGTCCTGCTCATGTTGCCGACTCTCTCCAACTCCGGATATATCAATATGGTCGAGCCGGGAACGTCAAACGTCATGAGCAATCCCGCAGCCAACCTGTTCGCTACGCCTGTATCCGTGAAGGTAGAAACCGGTACGGTAAACGCGGTGAAAAAAGTGGAGAACGCGGTTGTCGGCGTCATCAATATCGGCCGTGCGCGAAGCAATTGGTTCAGTAATACGCAAGATATCGAGCAGGGCGAAGGTTCTGGCGTCATTTTCGAGAAAAAGGGCGGCAAAGCCCATATCATCACCAACTACCACGTCATCGACCAGGCGCAGAAGCTGGAAGTCGCCTTGGCGTCAGGGGAAAAAGTGGAAGCGAAGGTTTTGGGGGCTGACCCGTATGCCGATCTCGCCGTTCTGGAAATCGACGGCTCCAAGGTAACGGCTGTTGCCGAGCTGGGCGATTCCTCTACGCTACAAGTAGGCGAGCCGGCAATCGCCATCGGGAACCCTCTCGGCATGAAATTTTCCCGTACGGTGACACAGGGCATAATCAGTTCCCTGGAGCGCTCCATGCCCATGGACTTAAACGAAGACGGCCAGGACGACTGGGAGCTGGACGTGTTGCAAACCGACGCAGCGATCAACCCGGGCAACAGCGGTGGCGCCCTCGTCAACATCCAAGGGCAGGTCATCGGGATCAACACTTTGAAAATTTCCAAAGCCGGCGTGGAAGGTCTGGGCTTTGCCCTGCCGATCAATGACGTGAAAGTCATCGTCAGCGAGCTGATGGAAAAAGGCAAGCTGGAACGCGCTTACCTTGGCGTACAGCCATTCGACCTGACCAACGTGCCGCGTGTGCACTGGAAAGAAACCTTGAACCTGCCGGATGAAGTCAAAGCAGGGGTCGTCGTCCAAGGCGAAGTCGGCAAGTTCTCTCCAGCAGGCGAAGCCGGCCTGAGACAATACGACGTCATCGTCAAAATGGACAACAAGGACATTGCCAACAGTGCGCAGCTGCGCAAATTCCTGACCTTGAACAAAAAGCCGGGTGACACGGTTGTGATTACGTACTACCGGGACGGCTTCAAGAAGACGGCTACCGTCAAGCTGACGAAAACGCCGCAGTGATGGCTGATGCGATAGTTGTGTAAGACCAAGCTTGGCGGCGCTCTGGTGGCTGGGGAAAGACGGAAGGCAGAAGTCTTTCGGAAAGCCTTTGCCAGACCGGAGCGTCTCGCCAGCAACCAACTGACGGCAATTCCGGGACAATTTTGTCCCGTTTGCATATAAGTAGTTCCCCCCCTCTATCTATTTGTAAAATAGATCCCTTCTTTGAAGAGCGTCGAGCTGAGATCGACGCTTTCTTTTTTTTGATGGGGGGCTGGAATGCATGTAGCTGATGGTACAGTTCGGATCGGATCGGTACGGTACATGATGGATTTGTTTTGCTGTCATTCTGGGGTAGAATAAGAATCGACGTGAAAATGCGCGGAAATGAGGTCAGGGAGATGGACAAGATGATGGAAAGCATTCGCATAGAAGGCAAGGAAGTGAAGCTACAGGCGGGATATCCGGTGCGTATTTCCTGCATGGAGCATCTGGAGCAGGAGCTGGACGACTACGTAAACGACTTCGAGACGGCACCGGACACCTATCCGGCCCAGGCAATCGACGACAGCGCAGCCGACAAGCGTTGCCGGGTATGCGGCGAGCCAGGCCAGATTGTGCTCTTGAAAGAGAAAGGAATGTAGACGAACGTGCACATTTCGATTATCACCGTAGGCAAGCTGAAAGAAAAGTATTTGCGTGAGGGCATCGACGAGTACAGCAAGCGCCTGTCTACCTACTGCAAGCTGCAAGTAATCGAGGTCAACGACGAAAAAGCCCCGGAAGAAATGAGCGCGGCCGAAATGGAGCAGGTAAAGCGCAAGGAAGGCGAGCGCATCCTGGCACAGATCAAGCAGGACCAGTATGTGATCGCCCTGGCGATCGAGGGGCAGATGTGGTCGTCGGAGAAGCTGTCTGCGGAGCTGGACAGGCTGGCGCTGCACGGGCGCAGCCAGGTGGCGTTCGTGATCGGCGGATCGCTCGGGTTGGCGGATACGGTGCTGAAGCGGGCGGATGCGCTGTTGTCGTTTTCGAAGATGACGTTTCCGCATCAGTTGGTGAGGCTGGTGCTGTTGGAGCAGGTTTATCGGGCGTTTCGGATTGGGAGGGGGGAGCCTTATCATAAATAGTGGTAAATTAGAAAGAAAGGACAAATGCTTCGTCAACTTAGAGGGAGAATTTACTTAGCAAGTCTAAGGCAATGTTATTGGATTGAACAGAAGAAACCACTAAGCCTCAAAAAGCATCTTTCAAGAGGCCACTGTGCCAGTAAAAAAATTACATGCTCTTTGTATACAATTTAATGGACGATAGGATTTTAAAGAATGATTGGTAGATTTTATCAATATTTTTATTGTTACTGAATCAGGTTAAACTCTATTCTTATTGGTGAACAAGGGAAGAGAGGGAGAACTTGCCCCCTGTTAGACAGGTAGACAATATCTAAATCTATCGGAGCCACTGAGGGTTTCTAGTTTTGAATTTCTACGAACCGTTGTTCAAACTCGCTCCGGAATTCTGTAAAATTTTGTGTAATCTCTCAACTTCTACACTACAATGAGAAGTAGAAAGGTTGGGAGATTTTTATGATGTCAAAAGAGCAGATCAAACAGTGGACCAAAAGAGAAAACATGAACTCATTATCCCCGGGGTGAATCAATGATGACTTCACGATCGTTTCTTGCACTGTCGGTGCTTTGTGGTTTGCTTGCCTCAACAGGCACCATAATTCTTTGGTACGTTTTGCTCTATAACGTACCAAACCATTCCATTTCAGTATTTACCGCTATTTGTCTGCTACTCCCCGCAGTTTTCGGGTTAATTGCTTCATTTCTTTCACAACCGCTTATCATTCTTTCGTTTGTCGTGTCATTACCTTTAAGTCTTTACTTATTGCTAACAGGAGAGATGTTTAAACTGTTTTTTGTCACTTCGATTTTGTATCTAGTATCCGCAGCCCTCAAATGGAAAACATCGAAAGGGGCAGTTAATGGAGATTAAAGCTCCAATACTAGGGCAAAGTTTTAATTCAAAAGTTTTACCAACTTGGGCAACAGGCTGGTGAGCAGCAAATGTTTTTCTAAATATTGGAGCTAAGTTTAAATAAGGCGAAATATGCCACTCTCTATGCTCATCGCTATACTTTAATGGCAGCGTGGGGCACCGTGTTACAAGTATCGGCAACGTATTTGTTAATAAGTGCAAGTGTTTAACTTGAAATAAAAGAAAATCTGTGAAACTCAAAGGATATAGATAAAAGTCTCGTATTTGTTGCTTTGGATTGCCCCCCTTTCTGTAAGACAGGGGGGCAATCCCTTTTTCTGCAAGCAGAATCATATAGACAAAGGAATTTGTACAATTTATAATATTCAATTGTAAAAAATAGTAAAAATACCTGTTAATAGGGGAACATATCTCTTATAGATCTGATCGTCGAAAACTTGACGATATCTTTTGGCAATGATTGAACGTTGCGTTTACAAGAGCCCTGAAAAAAGGGGAGCGGATGCATGAAAAGGACGTTATCAAGTTTGCTTATCATTATTTTCGCTTTGTCTTTTCTGTTGGCATACAATCAGACTTATCGTACGGAGCTTGAGCAAATGGAAAAGGCAGGAGAGGGGGACTCAAAGCCTTTCCAGATACCGAATTATGCCAACTTTGCTTCACCCAGTGAAATGTACCCGATTTTACTTGATGCGGCTATAGAAGCTAAGGTGAATCTGTTTCGAACATCTATTGATTACGGTGTAGATGACGAGGTTCGGATTCACAAGTATGTGCTACTGACAAGCAACACGCGGTTTTTTGATTCGTTTCGATTAAAAAGCGGCAGGTTTCTCACAGTACAAGATACCCAACAGGGGAATGCCTATCTATCTACGGTAGAATCTGAAGACCAGAATCAAAGTGGAATTATAAAAATGTTCGGCAGTCAGCGGCTGATCGAAATCAAGCCACTGCAAATGGCCTACAGTCATCTCCCAGTAGAGGGTCAGTATTTTATAGAGGGATCGGATGAACAATATCATCAGTTTGTAAACCAAGTTATCAATAAGATCGTTGCGAAAAAATTGGTTGAAAATGGAACACAGCTAACCTCTGAAGACTTTAAGGGGGACTTTGATACTTCTGGAAAAATGGAAATCGAGGAAGATTTCTTTACATACATCAGATACTTGGTTTTTATCGTGACGCTATTGATGCTCGTCTACTATGTTTTTAACGAGTCAAAGCAGATCGGCGTCATGAAATTGCATGGCGTGTCTAACTTGTATCTATGGTACGTGGTCATCGGAAGATTGGTGACCGTTATCTATGTACTGGCGGCAGTCGTTTCTGTACTCGCAGCCTTGCTTGTGAAAGATACAACCTCTATTTTCATAGGAAGGGTCATTCTTTCTCAATGGATAAGTTACGTTGTGGCCATTTTGCTCTCACTACTCGCCTATATCTGCATTGCTGGAATCAAGATCATGGATGCCATCAAAAACCGCAAAGCAACAAATGGTATCGTTGCTTTGAACACGCTACTCAAAATCGGTTGCTCTATATTTTTGGCCTTGGTCATCCTTCCGATATGGAATCAGTTTGATGAGTTGCGCATCCAACAAGAAAATGCGAAAAATTGGGAACGAAGCAAGGATTACGGTGTGTTTTATCCCGTCAAAGTCGGAAATGATTTGGAAGATTTAGAGAGAGGTTCGCCGAAAACGACTGCGGCGGAAGTTACAGGCCTCTATCCCCTGCTCAATAAAATGGGAGCTATCTTCATTGATGCAGGTAGCTACCGGGAATCAATGCTTCTTCTGAACAAGAATTTTCGCAATATCCGCTCCATCTCGGTAAATATCAACTATCTCCAGGAGTTTCCTGTCTACGATGCCCAAGGAAATCCTGTGAACATTTCAGAGGATACAAGCGACTTCATTTTGCTTGTTCCTGAAAAACACCGTAACAAGGAACAAGAAATTTTGAATTACTTTACGAAAAACAGGAAGAACCTTGTTGAGGCAGACGAAAATCTGTTTCAGGTAGGAGTTCCAGATCGTGTAAGAAATCAACGGTTGTCTATCATCTGGACGGCAAATAACCAGAAAATATTCAGCTTTAATCCCGAAGTGTTTCGATTGGAAAACAATAGGATTGTCGATCCAATTATTCAGGTCGTTACGGAGAAAAACAGTCTCGTTGCAGACAAGGCCAACATCATGACTGGAGGCGGAGCGCGGGATTCGTTAAAAGTGAAATTGATTAACAGAGATAGCGAACAGACTTTCAGATTGCTCGAATCTGAACTGAAAAGGCTGCAGCTCGATGATAACCTGACAAACCTGATATCAGTCGACCAATACGTGCTACAACAAATATATGAATTGAAAAAGACAAGAACCCAGCTGTTGTTCGTCAGTCTTGGGCTGGCAGCTGGATTGTTAGTGTTGGTCGTACAGAATTTGAGCGTGTTTTTTAGTAAATTTCAGCGAAGATTTATCGTGCGCCGATTATTCGGCACTGGTTTTTTCAGAACATACAAGGAATATATGTGGTGGCTATCGGCAACATGGATTATTCAGCTCGGCGTTTGCTTGTTAGTGAACAGCGGGTTCGCATCCTATCTGTTGCAAAAGGCGGGAAGCGTATTTGTAGTGGCGGCATCCCTCAACCAGGCAATCGGATCGTCTAGTGATCGTGTGCTTGTAATAGGGAGCGGCGTGGTCGCGATTGAATGTATAGCGTCTGTTCTTGCGCTCTTTGCGATCGAGCGTACAAATAAAGGGAAAATCCTAAAAGGAGGTGGGGGAGCAGCATGAACACGGTATGTGAGCTTGTGGATGTCAGTAAATGCTATCAAGATCACCAAGTACTTGATCGCTTCCATTTGAAAGTACATGAAGGAGAGATGGTTGCCATTACCGGGAAAAGCGGCTCAGGTAAGACAACAGTCCTCAACATCATCGGATTGTTGGAAAATCCGAGCAGTGGCACCGTCAAACTTTTCGATAAGAAGAGTCCGCGGATTGGATCGGCTCAGGCAAACAGGCTGCTCAGAACAAGAATGGCTTATTTGTTCCAGAACTACGCATTGATTGATGATGCCACTGTTGACGATAACCTTGAGATTCCACTGCTCTATTCCGGGAAGACAAGAGCGGAGAAGCAGAAAGCAAAAAAAGAAGCATTGGAGAAAGTGGGATTGAATCTTTCGCTCAAGCAAAAAACATACGGTCTTTCGGGCGGAGAGCAGCAGCGGGTGGCAATCGCGAGAATATTGCTAAAGCCGTGCGACCTCATCCTGGCCGATGAACCCACAGGCTCATTGGATGTGGACAACAGAAATGAAATTGTGAAGCTTCTGAAGGAATTGAATCACCAAGGAAAAACCATCATCATGGTCACCCATGATGACTACGTTGCAGGAGAATGCAGCAGAGTAATTACGCTGTCATAAGGCCGAGAGGTAGAGCCTGCCCCCTCCGTTACAAACCAAAGCTTTTATCCGTGCGACCCACCGGAGAAAGCTTTGGTTTTTGTTTTGTACCTATCCCGGACTTCTCGCGCTTTTTTGACTTAACTACAAAAAGTACACAATAACTAAATTTTTCCGCAACTTTAATAGCACATAACTATCAATATATAGCAAATATTTTATTCTAAAGCCAAAAGTGATACACTATATACAGGTTGTAATTATTCCAGAAAAGGTGTGTACTAGGTAGCACCCTGACTTGCAACGGGGCCAGATCAGGAGCCGCCTGCATCTTTTCTCCAAATACCAGCGAGTTAGGACGGTAAACATGAGTAACAGACAAATGCAAACAGACGTTATCTTAATTGGTGCCGGCATCATGAGTGCGACTCTAGGGTCACTGCTGAAAGAATTAGTACCAGACTGGAAAATTACAGTATTCGAAAAGCTCTCCAGAGCGGGAGAGGAAAGCTCTAATGAATGGAACAATGCCGGAACGGGGCATGCTGCACTCTGTGAGCTGAACTACACAACAGAAAAGAAAGACGGAACGATCGACATCAGCAAGGCAATCAAGATCAACGAGCAGTTCCAGGTTTCCATGCAGTTTTGGTCTTATCTCGTAAAAAGCAAGCTGATTAGCAATCCGCAAGATTTTATCATGCCGTTGCCTCATATGAGCTTGGTGCAAGGGGAGAAAAATGTCTCTTTCTTGAGAAAACGTTTCGAAGCGATGTCCAAGAATCCTCTGTTCCAGGGCATGGAGTTTTCGGATGACCCGGAAAAACTGAAGGAATGGATTCCGCTCGTGATGGAGGGTCGTTCCTCGGATGAGCCGATCGCAGCCACAAAGATCGACTCCGGAACGGATGTGAACTTTGGGGCGTTGACGCGGATGTTGTTTGACCACCTGAAGACGAAAAACGTGGAAGTAAACTATGAGCATAGTGTTGATGATATTAAACGTGCCAGCGATGGCTGTTGGGAATTGAAGGTCAAAAATCTCAGGAACGGCATCGTCCAACGCCATAAGGCGAAGTTCGTCTTTATCGGCGGCGGCGGCGGAAGCCTGCATTTGCTGCAAAAATCCGGCATTCCGGAAGGGAAGCGCATTGGCGGATTCCCGGTAAGCGGAATTTTTATGGTCTGTAAAAACCCGGACATCGTGGCGCAGCATCATGCAAAAGTATACGGAAAAGCCAAGGTTGGCGCTCCCCCCATGTCTGTTCCGCATTTGGACACACGTTATATCGATGGCAAGAAATCGTTGCTGTTCGGGCCTTTTGCCGGCTTCTCACCGAAGTTTCTGAAAACCGGCTCCATGTTCGATTTGATTACTTCTGTCAAACCGAACAACGTGTTGACCATGCTGGCAGCAGGCGCGAAAGAGATGGCGCTGACGAAGTATCTGATTCAGCAAGTCATGTTGTCCAAGGAGCAGCGCATGAAAGAGCTGCGCGAGTTCATCCCGAATGCGAAGAGCGAGGATTGGGACTTGGTCGTGGCCGGGCAGCGCGTGCAGGTTATCAAGGACACCGAGACAGGCGGCAAAGGAACTCTGCAATTCGGGACCGAAGTCATTACGGCGGCGGATGGTTCAATTGCGGCGTTGTTAGGTGCTTCTCCGGGTGCTTCTACAGCCGTGTCCGTCATGCTGGAGGTCATTAAAAAATGCTTCCCGCAGCAAGTAAACGAGTGGGAAGCGAAAGTGAAAGAAATGATTCCTTCCTATGGCGTGTCTCTGATGGACAATCCGGAGTTGTTGCAGGAAATTCACACGTACACGGCCAAAACGCTGGGGCTCGACAGGAAAGTCGCTGTCGCCCGGTAGTCGTTAACCACATACAGGAGCCAAGCGGCCTTTCCCATGCCTGTTCGCAGGAGGGAAAGGCCGTTTGTTTGATCGGCCTACATTTTTATTTACCCGTCCAAGCGCATGGTGTATACTACTTTAATGAAAATGATTATCATTATCTTTTGCAGCTAATTCATAAACGGAGAGGGGCTTTCCATTTACCATGTTTAAAAAGAAACGTCTGCTTTCCCTGCTTGGCCTGCTACTGTTGACGACGATTTTGTCCGCCTGCGGCACACCTGCTTCCCCCGCTGCGGAACATACAGGCTCCGGCACATCGGCTACTTCCTCCGCTGCGGCGAAGCCAGAAGAGGCAACAAGAATGTTTACTGACGTACAGGGACGCGAAGTGAAAATTCCGGTTCATCCGCAACGAGTTGTCTACGTCGGCAGCAATCCGGGCGATTTGCTGGCGATTGGCGTCAAGCCGGTCGGTGCGAGCCTGAGCGTGATTGCAAGCCAGGTTGCCTATCCTGAATTGCTTCAAGGAATCGAGGATGTCGGCTATCCGTATTCGCAGGAGAAGGTGCTGGCTTTGAACCCGGATCTCATTATTTTTGACGACTGGGATGTAAAAGGGCTGGAGCCTCTGGAAAAGATCGCTCCGACGGTTGTCACGGGTTTGGATGACGCTACCCCGACAAAAGAGCGAGTCATGCTGATTGCTGACGCGCTTGGAAAAACCGAGGCAGCTGAGGCGTGGTTCAAAACCTACGAGGAAAAAGTGAACGCAACAAAAGAAAAGCTGAAGTTGAAGGGCGACGAGACGGCTGTATCGCTGTTGCTGTTGGGCAAAGAGATGTACATCATGGGGAACCAAGGGCTGAACACGACGTTGTACGGCCAGCTTGGCTTCAAGCCATCCCCTGGAACGCAAAAGCTTGTCGACAAAAACGAACGCTTCGTCACCGTCTCGAACGAAGTGCTTCCCGACTACATGGGATCTGCTATTTTTGTTTTGACCGACGGTAGCGACGAAACGGGCGCTCTACAGAAGCAATTGATGGACAGCGCGTTGTGGAAGACGATCCCGGCCGTCCAGCAAGGCCGCGTGTATATCCTGGACAGCAAATTCAATTTTGACGACCCGATTACCTTGGACAAGCTGCTGGATGAAATCGTGCAGGTCATCTCGGGAAACGCCGGCAAGTCATAATCACGGCATAGCCGTTCATACTGGTCAGAAGAAGCTGCTCGTGCAAGTTGTGCGAGCGGCTTTGCTTTTACCCATTCGTATGGAAAAAGGGCAGGAGGTGGCTGTGCATGTTTCGTCATGAGCGGAATCAAAGCCAAGCAGGCAGCAAGGGTGCGCACATGTCGATGGATGAAGTGCGTGAGTATATCGCCAGCCGATTTGCGGAGCAGCTGTCGATCCAGAGCTTGGCGCAGTTGGCCGGACGCAGCCCCAATTATTTTGGAGAGGCGTTCAAAAAAGCGTATGGGCAGAGTGTCATGGATTATGTGACGGAGCTGCGTATCGGTCATGCCAAGCAGCTTTTGCGCGATACCGATCTGTATATGCGGGAAATCGCACGAAGGGTCGGCTATCAGGATGAGTTTTACTTCAGCAGAAAGTTCAAAAAAGTAGTCGGAGTCTCTCCCTCTGCCTACAGCAAAAACGCGAGAAAGCGGGTAGCCGTCACGTCGTCGGCCGCGATCGGCAATTTGCTCATACTGGGGGTCGTTCCGGTTGCAGCTCCGCTTGATCCGAAGTGGAGTCCGTATTACCACTACTACTATCACGAGCAGATCAAGGTCCATCTGAGCTCGCCAGAAGCCGAGCTGGACGAGGAAAGCCTTCGCAAGCTGATGTCGGCCAAGCCGGACGTGCTGATCCTGCATCAGAAATACGATCCCCTGATTCGTAAGCAGCTCATGACCGCGGGGATTGAATGCGTCGAAATCAGAGGGGCGGATTGGCGGGAGCAGCTCCTCGAAACGGCAGAAGTTGTAGACAGACGGGCACGGGGCGAACAATGGCTGGCAGCTTACGAGACGAGAGTCGCCGAAGCAAGGGAGAGCGTGAGCCAGGCAGTCGGAACCGATCTGTTCATCACGCTTCGCATCTCGGGAGAGCAAATGTACCTCTACAGCAACCGAGGCATTTGCGACCTGCTGTACAAAGACCTGGCGCTGTCGACAATTCCGGAGCAAAAACAATGGTCCAATCAGGAGCTGACGCTCGACGAGTTGGCGCAGCTCAATCCCGACAGGCTGCTGCTGTTGATTTGTCCGAACGCAAGCACCAGGAGGTACTGGCTGACCTTGCAGTACAACACGCCATGGCGGGAACTGGATGCGGTCAAAAACGGGCAGCTATACGTCCTTCCTTCCAACCCGTGGTTTGAATATTCGGCTTTGGCCATGAACCGGATGCTGGAGGAGGCTACCTTGATGCTAACGGGGAAAAATCCAGCCCCGTCACCTGTTCCTGTCCATGGAGTCACGTAGCGGATTGCTTTATAATTCCTTCATATGAGAATGGTTATCATTTGGAGGGGAGCTGTTGTGATGATACATGCGGGAAACAAAGGGCGGGGACGCATTCGCAAACCGTTGGCTCTGCTGTCGGCCTTGTTGCTTGTATCCGGACTGCTGGCCGCATGCGGGACGAATGCGGATGCACCTACGGCACAGGCAAGCAAACAGGAGACAGCGACACAGAACCATACGGCAGATGCAGAACAGAGCCAGGCGGAGCAGACGAGCCTCTACCCGCTGACCGTCAAAGACGAGCTTGGGCATGAGGTGACGATCCCAGCGAAGCCGACCAAAATCTTTGCTCCGGTTATGGAAGACGCTTTGCTCACGTTGGGGATCAAGCCCGTGCGGCAATGGTCGAACGGCGTAAGTCCGCAGGCATACTTGCAGGATCAGCTCGGCAGCGTGCCGCAGATCAGCTTTGCGGGCGGGCAGCCTTCTTTTGAAGCGATTCTGGAGTCGCAGCCGGAGTTGATTATTTTGCACAATGCGTATGCTGTAGAGAACGGCTTGTATGAACAATATGCGAAAATCGCGCCGACGTATGTGTTCAAGCAGGCATCGACTGATTTGAACAGCTCGATTCGCCAGCTGGGCAAATTGCTGGGGGAGGAAGACAAGGCAGCGCAAGCGATCCAAGACTACGCCGACAAGGTCGCGAAGGCAAAAGCTGAGCTGGAAGGAAGGACAAACGGAAAAAAAGCCGCAATCATCCGCTTTAATGCCAAAGGCATGTTTTTCATGAACAGCGATTATTTCAGCGGCTATGTGCTTGCGCATGACCTGGGCTTCGAGCCAAGCAGCCTGGTGAAAGGCGGTGCTTTTGAAGTGTCCCTGGAAATTTTGCCTGAGCTGGATGCCGATTATATTTTCCTCGTGAACGACGGCAATCAGGGAGATTCGTTTGTAAAAGAGTTGAAGGAAAGCGAAGTGTGGAAGAACATTCCGGCCGTGAAAAACGGTCACGTCTTCGAGACATCCAACGACTACTGGCTGAGTGGCGGGTTTATTGCCCAAAGCAAAGTGATTGACGATGTAGTGAGGTTCCTGCAGCCATGAACCACATGACAGAAAGACCTCATATGGCGGAGCGTTGCTTTGCGTACGAAATGACGTCGAGCAGGCAACTCGACTACCGGATTTTGATTGCCGCGCCAAAAGACGAGCCGCCGCCGAGCGGATACGCGGTCGTCTATGCGCTGGACGGGGATGCGCTGTTTCAGACGCTCGCCGAGGCGGTCAAGCTGCAAACCCGCAAGCCGAAGGGTTTTGATCCGATTCTCGTCGTCGGGATCGGCTATCCGTCCAGGGAGCCGTTCGATATGGAGCGGCGTTGCCGCGATTTTACGATCCCGGCCAGGGAAGGAACGCTTCCGAAGCGGCCGGACGGTTCACCGTGGCCGCCGCATGGAGAGGCAGACTATTTTCTCGATTTTCTCGAACAGGAACTGATGCCAGCTATCGCCAGGAAATGGCCGATTGACCCGGCCAGACAAGCAATTGTCGGGCATTCTCTGGGTGGATTGTTCACGTTGCACGCCCTGTTCACCAGGCCGCATCTGTTTACGCATTATGTGGCGGGCAGTCCTTCTGTCTGGTGGGCCGATAACGAGGTGCTCAGAGAAATGGAGCGGTTTCAGGCAAGCTGGCGGGGCGAGGAACAGCGTCATTTGCTGCTGACGATCGGGGCCGATGAACTGGAGGATATGCGCACAGGCGCGGAACAGGTTGCCCGGGGGATGAGTCTGCTCGCGGGGCAGGGACTGCATCTGGAATGGGTGGAATTCACGGGGGAAGATCATGTAACGGTTTTGCCCGCTATGCTCAGCCGCCTGCCGCGGTTTCTGTGGTCTGGCAAAGAACGTTCATAACGACAGAGAACGGATGGGCCGTCAGCAGGAAATGACGGCTCATCCTGTTTTATGGCAGGCCAAACCTATGCAGGACAGACCAACAGAGCGGGACGGGTGGTTTGTTCGGCCCAGAGAAATTTATTTTATTTATCATGTAATTTTTGTTTGTTATAATCTGAATATATTGATTTACCAACTGTTTTTCTGGTGAATACAATTGTTATTATCAGAAAAACATATTACAATAAACAAGTGTTTCTGAAGTAAAGCAAGCTAAAAGGGGGAGAAGAATAATCTTACCAACTAGTAGGAATGCTTTATGAGAAGCACTACATGATGCGCCTGATCGTTTTTTATCAAAGAAAAGTGATCGGTTGCTCATGATGTGTACGAGTAGGCAGTGTTCCACAGCTTTTGTAAAATACAGCTAGCCAAAGCAGAGAGGAAGAAGAACCAAAGTGGAAAAGAAAGAATTAAAAAGGGGTCTGGAAACGCGTCACATTCAGATGATCGCTTTGGGCGGCACCATTGGCGTAGGGCTCTTTATGGGATCGGCAAGTACCATTCAATGGACAGGCCCATCCGTAATGCTTGCTTATGCAATTGTAGGAATTTTTATATTTTTTATCATGCGAGCCATGGGGGAAATGTTGTACGTAGAGCCAAGTACCGGTTCGTTCGCGACATTTGGCTATAAGTACATTCATCCCTTGGCTGGTTATCTGACAGCCTGGAGTAACTGGTTCCAGTGGGTCGTTGTAGGGATGGCGGAGATTATTGCCGTTGGGACGTACATGAAGTACTGGTTCCCGGATTTGCCCGCCTGGATTCCGGGAATGATTGCCATGTTGATTCTCGGGGCTGCGAACTTGGTTTCGGTTAAATCGTTTGGTGAATTTGAATTCTGGTTTGCTATGATTAAAATTGTCACCATCGTTTTGATGATTATTGCCGGATTTGGCCTGATTTTCTTTGGGATCGGCAACGGCGGCAATGCGATTGGATTGTCTAATCTGTGGGAACATGGCGGCTTTTTTGCTGGAGGCTGGACAGGCTTTTTCTTCGCTTTGTCATTGGTTATCGGGGCTTACCAAGGGGTCGAGTTGATCGGGATTACTGCCGGTGAGGCAAAAGATCCGAAGAGAACCTTGACGAGTGCGATTCAAAGCATCATTTGGCGGATTCTGATTTTCTACATCGGTGCGATTTTTGTTATTGTAACCGTTTACCCTTGGAATCAATTGCAGTCGATTGGCAGCCCGTTTGTGGCGACGTTTGCGAAAATCGGGATTACCGCAGCAGCTGGGTTCATTAACTTTGTCGTGATTACCGCAGCGATGTCCGGATGTAACAGTGGAATTTACAGTGCGGGCCGTATGCTGTACACGCTGGGTGTAAACGGACAGGCGCCGAAAATTTTCACCAAGCTGTCCCCTAACGGCGTACCGCTCTTGGGAACGATTGGCGTGCTGATCGGGTTGGGTATCGGTGTGATCCTGAGCTATATCGCGCCGGAAAATCTGTTTGTGTATGTGTACAGCGCAAGCGTGCTTCCTGGTATGGTTCCGTGGTTTGTCATCTTGATTAGCCAAATCCGGTTCCGCAAGCAAAGGGCGGCTGAACTGCGCGATCATCCGTTCAAGATGCCGTTGGCTCCGCTGACCAACTACATCACGATTGCCTTTTTGCTGATGGTACTGGTCGGAATGTGGATCAACGGCGAAACCCGCATCTCGCTGATTGCCGGCATTGTGTTCCTGGGAATCGTGACGATCAGCTTTTATGCTTTTGGCATTGGCAGGGCGGTTCCGCTCGATGAGCAGGCCGGGAACGCCAAGCGGAAATAATCAGAGGGACAATAGATAGGGACATTGGCAACGATGTCCCTATTTTTTATATGTGGGAAATATAGCCGATGTAGTGGGCGGGGTTGAAATTCAAGTTCAAGAATCTTAAAATAAAGATATTGGTTGGTGGAAAGCTACGTGTGTGATGGAAGAAAAATCGCGAGACAGTAAGGGGGCTATTTGCGTGGAAATCGGGGTAAGCACCTTTGTAGAAACGACGCCGGATCCACAAACCGGCGAGGTGATCAGCCATGCGCAGCGTTTGCGGGAAGTGGTCGAGGAAATTGTGCTGGCGGATCAGGTAGGGCTGGATGTGTTTGGCGTTGGCGAGCATCACCGGAAGGATTTTGCGGCGTCTTCTCCCGCGATGGTGCTTGCGGCGGCTGCGCCACAGACCAAGCGGATTCGACTGACGAGCGCGGTGACGGTGCTGTCCTCGGCTGACCCGGTGCGTGTATTCCAGGACTTTGCGACACTCGATGCCATTTCGAACGGGCGCGCAGAAATCATGGCCGGGAGAGGGTCTTTTATCGAGTCATTCCCGTTGTTCGGCTATGATTTGAGAGAGTACGATGAACTGTTCGAAGAAAAGCTGGAGCTGCTGTTAAAAATCCGCGCGTCGGAAAAGGTGACCTGGAGCGGCAAGCATCGGCCCGCCATTGAAAATCTCGGGATATATCCCCGGCCTGTCCAGGACCCGTTGCCGGTCTGGATTGGCAGTGGCGGCAACACACAATCGGTCATTCGGGCCGGACTGTTGGGGCTTCCGCTCGTTCTCGCCATCATTGGCGGCCGTCCGGTGCAGTTTGCGCCGCTGGTCGAGCTGTACAAGCGCGCGGCGATCAAAGGCGGTCACGATCCGCGAACGCTGAGGGTGGCCTCCCATTCGCACGGCTTCATCGATTGGGATACGGAGACGGCGGCAGACAAATTTTTCCCCTCGACTCAGCATGTCATGAACGTTCTCGGACGGGAGCGCGGCTGGGGGCACTATGACCGATCGAGCTTTGACGCGGCCAGAAGCTTTGAAGGCGCGCTGTATGTAGGCGACCCGGAAACGGTAGCGGCGAAGATCATTCACCTGCGCAAACAGGTCGGGGTCACCCGGTTCATGCTGCACGTCCCCGTGGGCACGATGCCGCACGAGCAGGTCATGCAGGCCATTCGGCTTTTGGGAACCGAGGTGGCGCCGCGCGTGCGCGAAGAAGTGGCGAAGTGGGAAGCGGAGCAGTGAGTCGGCTGTCCGGGAACAGGGACGAAGCAGTACGCTTCCACTCGGCCACCCAATCGGCATTGTGTGAGAAAGAAGCACATTCTGCCGGATCAGAGGGGGAGTTTCCCTCTCTGATCGCTTCAACGCGCGCAGCCAGCTCAAAAACAGACAGCCCTTGAAACTTCTGAACATTCGGGATAATCTGAAGGAAAGGATTGATTCGTAAAGCGGAGGGGGGTTGATGCATGTTCGAGGAAAGCGTTTCGTTGCGGGTGTGGAAACGTTTTGTTCAAGAAGGTGTAATGGACTCGGCACGAATCAACAAACGGATTACAGAATCGTGGCATCGCTGCAAAAAAAATCGGGTAAATCCGTATGCAGGAACGGGACAGGTAGTGTTGGCAAAAGACGCGTTGAAAAGAAAGCAGGAGAGCAATCGGCTTTTGCTGGAGCTTGCCTTGCCGCAGATCGACCGACTGTCTCCTTTTATCCACGATGTGGGAATGATCGCGCTCGTGATTGATCCAGAGGGCTACGTACTGAGCATGAGCGGCGAAAAGCGGGCGCTCCTGGATGCGAACGCGATCAATTTCGTCGAAGGCGTGCGCTGGACGGAAGAAGAGGTGGGGACGAACGCCATCGGAACCGCGCTCCTGGCAAAGGAAGCGATCATGGTCAACGGGACGGAGCATTATTCGGTTGCCTCCCATCGCTGGAGCTGTTTTGCCGCGCCGATTCGCGACGAAGCAGGCAATCTGCTGGGGGTGATTGATGTATCCAGCCCGCTGGAGCGCAGCCATCCCCAGACGATGGCGACCGTCATGACGTTGGCGTACTCCATCGAGCAGGCGTGGATGAAGCAGCGGCAGCAGGACGAGCTGGAATTGTTGCAGCGCTCCGTGCTTTTGGCGGACGAACCGGAGCGTCATGTCATCGTCTACAACCAGGAAGAGCGGGTTGTGTACGCGAGTGCGGCCATACGCAAGCAAATCGCTGGCTGGTCGGGACGGACGCGGCGCGAGCTGGCTGAATACGGGCTGATGGAGGTCAGGCAAGCCCCGGTGTTTTCCGGGCGTCATCACGGGCTGATCGGCTGGGTTGTCGATCTGGTCTCTGGCGGCACGCGAACCCCGCGCATTTTTCTCAACAGCGGTCCCGCGTTTCGGTTCAAAGGCGAGGCGGGAACCAGCGCGGCTTTTGCCCGGGTGCTGCGGGAGCTGGAGCGAATCGCGCCTACGGACGGCAATGTCGTGATCTACGGCGAGAGCGGCACGGGAAAGGAGCTGGTGGCGCAAGCGATTCACGACAACAGCCCGCGCCGGGAGGGGCCGTTTGTCGCCGTCAACTGCGGGGCAATCCCGCGCGAACTGATGGAAAGCGAGCTGTTTGGCTACGTCGAGGGCGCCTTCACCGGAGCGCGTCGCCGCGGGTACAAGGGGAAACTCGCCCAGGCCAACGGGGGCACGCTGTTTCTCGATGAGATCGGGGAAATTCCCGTGGCGATGCAGGTAGCTTTGCTGCGCGTTCTTCAGGAGCGAACGGTCACGCCGATTGGCAGTACGGAAGAACAGTCGCTGGATATTCGCGTCATCGCGGCTACACATCGCAATTTGCGCCAGCAGGTGAACGAAGGCAGCTTTCGCGAGGATTTGTACTATCGGCTGCATGTGCTTCCCGTCTTGCTGCCGCCGCTGCGTTCGCGCAAGGAGGACATTCCGTTGCTCATTCGGCATTATTGCCGCAAAAATGGCTATGTCGAGCCGGAGTTGCCGGAGACTTTGCAAAAAGAGCTGATGGCCTACGACTGGCCGGGAAACATTCGCGAGCTGTACAACGTGGTGGAACGTCTCCGGGTGATTCCCAGAGAGGATTGGAAGCGCTTTCTGTCCGGGTTGATTCAGCCCGAGCCGGACCGAGTGTTGGAGCAACCAAGCGCAGATGGAAGCCGGAACGCCGGTCAAGCGGCCAGCGAGCCTGCTTTTTATGAACCGGACTCCTTGCGCTATCGCGAACAACTGGAACGGCAGACGATCGTCCAGGCGCTGGAAAAGAGCGGCGGCAGCGCATCCGTGGCGGCCGAGCTGCTCGGCATTCCCCGCAGTACCTTTTACCGCAAGCTGAAAAAGTATCGGCTCTGAGTCTCTGACGACGAAAACAACAGGGAGGAACGCACGCATGCAACCAACATGGCGACAAACGGCTGTGCAGCTGCTCGATACGACCTCCCGGATGCACACGGGGGAAGTGCTTGTCCCGTTTGGCATCGCCGAAGCGTACGCCCGCCTGTGTGCAAAGGGCGAAAGGACCGCGCCACTGGTTAACCTCTGGCGACATGAAAAAGCGGTGGTGCTGGGTTCGCGAGACGCCAAGCTGCCGCAGGCGGCAAAGGCTGTCCGCGAGCTGGAGGCAAAAGGATATCGCACGGCTGTCCGCCAATCGGGGGGAGCAGCCGTTCCGCTTGCTCCGGGCGTGGTCAACCTGTCGCTGGTGCTGCCTGTCGGAGCTTACGACTTGAACCCCGAGCCGTTTTTCGTGCAAATGGTCGAGCTGATTCGCGCAGCTTTGGGCACCGACGGAAAACGCATGCGCAGCGGGGAGGTGGCAGGCTCCTATTGTCCGGGGACGTATGACCTTGCCATCGACGGCTATAAATTTTGCGGGATTGCCCAGCGGCGTTTGACGCGCGCCGTTTCCGTGCAGGCATTCATCAATGCCGAGGGCTGCGGGCGCATGTACGGAGAGATTGTCCAGTCCTTTTACGAGACGGCTGCCCAAGGAGCGTTTGCCGAACAATATCCGCAGGTGCAGCCTGAACGGATGGCAAGCCTGTCCGAGCTGGGCGTGCCAGGAGGAGCAGCAGGGATGGCCGCACGAATACACGAGGTGCTACATACACAGGCAGAAGCATCCCTGACGCTAATGGATGTCTGCCCGCCATGGCTTGCCCGGGAGGCAGAGACTGCGCTCCATACGTTAAAACAAAGGCAGCGTCATCTGGTCGGTTCTTGAGAACCGGCTTATTTTATTTTCGCGCTGACCAGGCCGGGCCAGAAGCAGGAGCAGGCGCGGTTCTCCGTGAGAAAACGAGAAAAAATGAGACAAAATGGGACGGCGTCTCCGTTTGTCTCACCAGAGAAGGACGTGTCTCAGTGAGAATCGTCGGAATAGTGGCGCAGATACACGCTTTTGGCGGACAAGCCCCAGACTGGCACAAGGATTGCACATAGAAAAGGGCAAGAGCGATCGACCGGTCGTTCCAGACAAGTCACGACGGAGGAGGCGTATCTGATGAAAGGAATCCAGGCGGAAAAACAGGTGCTGTCCCGTGAACAGGCGAAGTGGATGTACCGCAAAATGCTGGAGATTCGCAAATTCGAGGACGCGGTTCACGTGTTGTTCGGACAGGGCAAGCTGCCAGGCTTTGTCCACTTGTATGCGGGAGAAGAGGCGATTGCGGTTGGGCTGGGCGTACATTTGAACCAGCAGGACAGCATTACCAGCACGCACCGTGGTCACGGCCACTGCATTGCCAAGGAATGCGACTTGAATGGAATGATGGCGGAGATTTACGGCAAGGCGACAGGGCTGTGCAAAGGCAAGGGCGGCTCGATGCACATCGCGGACCTGAACAAAGGCATGCTGGGGGCAAACGGCATTGTCGGAGGCGGATTCCCGCTGGCGTGCGGCTCGGCGTTGACAGCCAAGCTGAAAAGGACCAATGCGGTCAGCGTATGTTTCTTTGGAGATGGCGCAAACAACCAGGGAACCTTCCACGAGGGCTTGAATCTGGCGGCGATCTGGAAGCTGCCTGTCGTGTTTGTGGCTGAGAACAACGGGTACGCAGAGGCGACGCCGTTCACATACGCTTCCAGCTGCACACATATCGCCGATCGTGCAAACGGTTACAATATGCCGGGCGTGCGAGTGGACGGCAAAGACGTGCTCGCTGTTTACCGGGCGGCGGAGGAAGCAGTAGCCCGTGCGCGGCGCGGCGAAGGCCCTACGCTGATCGAATGTGTGACCTACCGCAACTACGGGCATTTCGAAGGGGATGCGCAGAAATACAAAAAAGAGAGCGACAAAGAGGAGCATCTGAACGAAAAGGATGCGATCGCGACGTTCCGTAAACATTTGTCGGCATCGCAGACGCTTGCAGACACGGAGCTGACGGAAATCGAGCAGTCTGTGGAAGCGGCGATCCAGGAGGCAATCCGCTTTGCCGAGGAAAGCCCGTATCCGAATGCCGATGAGCTGCTGACTGACGTGTACGTGTCGTACTAAGAGAGGGGGATGGGGACATGACGAGAAAAATCAGTTTTTCTGCTGCTGTAAACGAAGCGATGAAGCTGGCGATGAGAGCCGATGAGAACGTGATTTTGCTGGGGGAGGATGTGGCAGGCGGCGCGCAGGTGGATCATTTGCAGGACGATGAAGCGTGGGGCGGCGTGCTGGGTGTAACCAAAGGGCTTGTGCAGGAATTTGGCCGCGACCGCGTGCTGGATACGCCGATCACCGAAGCAGGCTACATCGGGGCCGCGATGGCGGCTGCGGCAACCGGAATGAGACCGATTGCCGAACTGATGTTCAACGATTTTATCGGCAGTTGCCTCGACATGGTGATGAATCAGGGAGCGAAATTCCGCTATATGTTCGGCGGCAAGGCGCAGGTGCCGATCACGATTCGTACCATGCACGGCGCCGGATTCCGGGCGGCGGCCCAGCACTCGCAGAGTCTGTACGCCATGTTCACGCACATCCCGGGCATCAAGGTAGTGGTGCCGTCTACACCGTACGAGGCAAAAGGCTTGCTGCTTGCCGCCATCGAGGACAACGACCCGGTCATTTTCTTCGAGGACAAGACGCTGTACAACACGACGGGAGAAGTTCCGGAAGGTTACTACACGATTCCGCTGGGGGTAGCCGACATCAAGCGGGCAGGCAGCGACCTGACGATTGTCGCGATCGGCAAGCAGGTGCAGACAGCGCTTGCGGCAGCCGACCAATTGGCGAAAAAAGGAATCGAGGTCGAGGTAGTCGATCCGCGTTCGCTGTCGCCGCTGGATGAGGATACGATTTTGGCTTCCGTGGCGAAAACGAATCGTCTGATCGTGATTGACGAGGCGAATCCGCGTTGCAGCATCGCTACCGATATCGCCGCCCTTGTGGCGGATAAAGGCTTCGATACGCTGGATGCGCCGATCAAGCGGATTACAGCGCCGCATACCCCTGTTCCGTTTTCCCCGGTGCTGGAGGACCTGTATTTGCCATCACCGCAGAAGGTCATTCAGGTCGTGTCGGAAATGATCGGGGACGCTTCGATTACCGCCGTTTCCTGATCGACTGGGCAGCACCCGGCTGTCGGCAACGAGCAAATGCCGGGTGCTTTTTCGGCTGAACACAAGCGCATAGGCAAGGCAGGAGAGGAGAGAGCGAAATGGCAGAAAATATCATCATGCCCAAGCTGGGAATGGCAATGGTGGAAGGAACGGTTATCGCCTGGAAGAAGCGCGAGGGAGAGGCGGTAAAAAAGGGCGAAGGCATCGTCGACATCAGCTCGGAAAAAATTGAAATGGAAGTAGAGGCCGCTACAGATGGCGTGCTGTTAAAAATCGAGGTGCCCGAGGGCGGCGTGGTCCCCTATGGCACGGTGCTGGGGGTGATCGGACAGCCAGGAGAGCAGGTAGGCACGGCCTCTGCCGCCGTGTCGGTCAACGCGACTGCCGAGTCGGCCGCTGCGCTGGCGGTTGCGGATGAGCAGCGGACAAAAGCAGGAGAGCCAGCGGCAACAACGGCAACTGCCGTACTGGACCGTCCGCGGGAAGGCATCAAAATCTCCCCGGTGGCACGTAAAATGGCGGAGGAAGCGGGCATTGACTACACCAGGCTGACGGGCACAGGGCCGCAGGGCCGGATTACCAAGGAAGACGTGGAGCGCGTCATTCAGGCTGGCGGACAAAAAGCGCTGAATGAAGTGGCACAAGATGCCGGAGCGCAGAAGAGCGCTGCACCTGTTGCGGAGGGCAGCGGTCGGGCGGTCTCCACCGTCTCCGAAAAGCAGCCCGAGCGCATTCCTGTCTCCGGCATGCGCAAAGTCATCGCCGAGCGGATGCATCAGAGCTTATTGCAAAGCGCCCAACTGACGATCACGATGCAGGCGGACATCACCGAGCTTTTGCAGCTGAAGGAAAAGCTCTCGTCAGAAATGGAGCGCCGCTATCAGCTCAAGCTGTCCGTTACCGATTGGATTGCCAGGGCAGTCGTTCTGTCGCTTTTGCGGCACAAGCAGATGAACAGCGCGTATGTGGGAGACCGGATCGAGCTGTACGAAGAGGTTCATCTGGGAATCGCCGTCGCGCTGGAAAAAGGTCTGGTCGTCCCCGTCATTCGCCAGGCCGAGCATAAGACGCTGGCCGAGCTGTCCAGCGAACTGAAATCCGTCAGCGCCCGGGCCAAACAAAATCAGCTGGCGCCGGAAGAAATGAAAGGCTCTACCTTCACGATCACCAATCTGGGCAGCTATGGCGTGGACACCTTTACGCCTGTGTTGAATCCGCCGGAAGCCGGGATATTGGGCGTCGGAGCGGCGAAAGACACGCCTGTATTCGTCGGCGACGAGCTGAAGCGCCGCACGCTGTTGCCGCTCTCCCTGACGTTTGACCACAGGGTGCTTGACGGCGCTCCGGCTGCGGCGTTTTTGGCGACAGTCCGGTCTTACCTGGAAGAACCGCACAGCCTGCTGGTCTAGGGAGGGAAGAGCATGTACGATATCGCGATTATCGGCGGCGGACCAGCGGGTTACGTGGCGGCGATCACGGCGGCGCGCGCCGGAAAGCAGGTGGTGCTGATCGAGCAGAAGGAACTGGGCGGCACCTGCCTGAACGAAGGCTGCATGCCGACCAAAGCGCTGCTGGAGTGCGCGGACACGTATCGTCAGGTACTGCACGCAGATCGCTTTGGCATCGAAGTTGCTGGTGACGGGGTGCGGGTACAGTGGGACAAAATCCACGCCTATAAACAGAGTGTGGTGCAAAAGCTGACAGGCGGCGTACAGTACCTGATGAAACGCAACCAGGTGCAAGTGATGCGAGGGCGCGCCGCCTTTCAAAACGAGCGAGCCTTGCAGGTGGAAACGGCAGACGGTACGAGCAGCGTAGAGGCGGAGAAGTTTATTATAGCGACCGGGGCGGAGCCAATCGCCCTGCCGTTTGCTCCATTCGACGGAGAGTGGATTTTGAATAGCAGCCACTGCCTGCAATTGGAAAAGGCACCGCCCGTGCTGCTCATCGTGGGCGGAGGAGTGATTGGCTGCGAATTTGCTTCGGTGTACAGCAGAATGGGCAGCCAGGTCGTCATCGTGGAGATGGCCGAGCAATTGTTGCCCGGAGAAGACGCTGACATCGCGGTGTTTCTGGAGCGCGGCTTGAAGCAGGAGGGCGTGCAGCTGCATCTGGCAAGCCGTGTGGAGGCACTCGATCGGACGAACAGGCTGGCGCGTATCCGTACTCCGGAAGGCGTCAGGGAACTCACGGCAGATGCCGTCCTGGTCGCGATCGGAAGAAAGCCGCGGCTGGACGGACTTTTGCTAGAGCGGGCCGGGGTGCAAGCGACAGCGCGCGGGATCGAGGTAAACGAGCGCTTGCAGACGAGCCAGCCGCATATTTATGCCGCAGGGGATGCGCGCGGAACGATTCAGCTTGCCCACGTAGCTTTTCACGAAGGCGAGGTCGCTGCCCGCCAGGCGTGCGGCGAGGAAGCGATCCTCAACCTGCGGGCTGTACCCCGCTGCATGTATACCTCCCCGGAGGTGGCTTCTGTCGGGCTGACAGAGCGACAGGCCAGAGAACGATACGAAGGGCTGCTCGTCGGCGAGTTTTCTTTTTCGGCCAACGGCAAGGCGATGATTGTGCAGGAAGCCGCAGGCAAAGTAAAAGTGCTGGTCGAGCCAACGTACCACGAGATCGTCGGCGTGACGCTGGTCGGCCCTCTGGCAACAGAGTTGATCGGGCAAGCCGCGCTGCTCCTGCATGCGGAAATGACAGCAGATGCGATGGAGAGCTTTATCGCCCCCCATCCTACGCTATCGGAAGTGCTGCTGGAGGCGGTTCGCGGCGCGTTGGGACATGCGATTCACGGATAACGCTACAATCCGAGGAACGGCGGTTCATGGCTGGGGTGTGGTTTCGTTCGGGATTTGGCAGCAGCCATGCATGAAAAGCCATCCTATGTTACAATGAGCCGAAATGGGATGGAGGTATAAAAAAACATGAGTACATTGCCAAACTGCCCCAAATGTCATTCCGCGTACACGTACGAGGATGGAAGCATGCTCATTTGTCCGGAATGCAGCTACGAGTGGACATTGCAGGCACAAGCCGAGGACAGCGGTGAAAAAGTAATCAAGGACGCCAACGGAAATGTCCTGCAAGACGGCGATACGGTCACGGTCATCAAAGACCTGAAAGTAAAAGGGAGTTCGATGGTCGTGAAAATCGGCACAAAGGTCAAAAACATTCGCCTGGTGGACGGCGACCACGATATCGATTGCAAGATCGACGGGTTGGGTGCGATGAAACTGAAATCAGCGTTCGTGAAAAAAGTGTAGAAGCGTCAGGCCAGCTTTCCGAGAGAAGCTGGCTTTCTAGCACCCATTATATAGAAAAGAAACCGATTGTTAATTTTCTGAATAGATGTTATATTCAGGGCAAACTAAATACGTGTACAAACAGGTGCAGATAGCGTTATCTGCTTAAAAGGGAAGTACGGTTAGAATCCGACGCTGTCCCGCAACTGTAATTGGGAGCGATTCGAAGATGCCACTGTTTTCGCCAGCCGAAAATGGGAAGGTTCGAAAAGCGATGAACATAAGCCAGGAGACCTGCCTGTTTGAGCACAACATCAATACCTACGAGGATAGGGGGTGTTAAGTGCGAAATGGATGGGCGTGTTTTTGATTTTGACAATCGGCATGCTTATTTCGGTATTCATTCGCCTCTTAACAACTTCTGCAGAAGTTGTTTTTTTTGTGCGGATTTTCAGGAGGGTACGTGACGGATGAATGACTTTAGGTTTGGGACAGTCGAGTATTGTACCAACGATTTTCAGACGTGCATAATGAACAACTTGACGATAGAGAATCCGAGCGTGATCAAAGCCCATTACACGAAATGAAAGGGCGAGATTATCCGGCGATAGCCACTCCCTGATAGAAGGCAAGAGCATGACGAGCGTTGCGCGGGCAATGGCGTGCATCACGCACAGCGAGAGGGGAAGCATGGCGGAAGGGCTGGAAATAGAATGGCAAAAATTTGCCGAGCTGTTCGCGACAGCCGATGCCAAAGAAGGGATTCAAGCGTTCATTGAGAAGCGAAAGCCGCATTTTACTCATTCCTGAAAAGGAGGATTCCATGACAAACGACGTGCTGTTTTCCGTTGGCGACAATGGCCTGGCTACGATCACGCTAAACCGGCCGCAAGCGATCAATTCGCTTACGCACGACATGGTTTTGGCTATCGGGCAACGACTGCGTGAATGGGCGGGCAAGGAGAACGTCCGCCTCGTGGTCATAAAAGGAGAAGGGACAAAAGGCTTTTGCGCAGGCGGGGATATAAAAGCGCTGTACGAGGCGAATACAGGTGCGGAAGCGCTGGAAAAAGCCGTTCGCTTTTTTGCGGACGAGTACCAAGTGGACCAGATGGTTTACGCGTTCGGCAAACCGATCGTCGCTGTACTCGACGGAGTGGTGATGGGAGGCGGAGTCGGGTTGACTTACGGAGCCAGCCACAGAATCGTGACCGAGCGCACGAAATGGTCCATGCCGGAAATGAATATTGGCTT
The DNA here is from genome assembly GCF_051967035.1 of Brevibacillus sp. SAFN-007a. Classification (NCBI taxonomy): domain Bacteria; kingdom Bacillati; phylum Bacillota; class Bacilli; order Caryophanales; family Paenibacillaceae; genus Brevibacillus; species Brevibacillus sp. SAFN-007a. The sequence goes on from NZ_JBQCKK010000002.1 coordinate 70,972, forward strand.
TTTCCCGGACGTAGGCGCCGCGTATTTTCTGAACAAGGCACCTGGATATGTCGGCCGATACCTCGCTTTGACCGCTGCTGTCATTCAGGCTCCCGATGTGCTGTACAGCCAGGCGGCGGACGTGTACATGGCCAGCGAGCGGCTGAAAGCGTTTCTTGGCGAGCTGGAACAAAAAGATTGGACGGGAGAAAAGGCGGCGGTGGAGCTGGACCCGTTGATTCAGGCGTATGCGGAAACGCCAGCAGGCGAGGGACAGCTTGCCGCTCTGCGCGAATCGATTGACCGTCACTTTGCGTTTGCCACGATCGAGGAAATCCTTGCCTCCCTGGAAGCAGAGGAGAGCGAGTTTGCCGCGAAAACAAAAGCCGCTATTCTGGAGAAGTCGCCCAGCTCCCTGAAAGTCACCTTGAAACAACTGGTCGATGGCGAAAACAAAACAAGGGAAGAATGCTTTGCGACAGACCTTGTACTTGCGCAAAACTTTATGCGGCATCCCGATTTTTTTGAAGGGGTTCGCTCGGTTCTCATTGATAGGGACCGTTCTCCCCGCTATACGTACCGTACTTTGGGCGATGTTTCGGAAGAGTTGGTGGAACGATTTTTTCGGGCGAGCGACAGTGTGACTTCTTCGTAACACAAACGAGCAGGGCAGCCAAAACAGCCGACGATGCATGTACGGCTGTTTTGGCTTTCGTTGTTCTGGCAAGTGCTATTTTCTATTCTGTAATAATCTATAATAAAAGGACATAAATATAGCCGTCCGCGAAGGCAGCAACGGTTTGGGGAAAAGGCGAAGGGGACAAGCTGGCAAGCGGAAGAGGCGACACCAGCCTGAAGCCAAAAGGAGGCGGACGAATGAAGAAGGAAGAGTGCCGGGAGCGATGGATGAGCCGCGTGCTGGAAGGCATCGTGGAGACGTCGCGCGATCATCTGCTCATCACGGACCCGGAAGGCTATATTCAGCTAGTCGGGGATTCGTCCTACGAAATGTACGGGATCGGCAAAGATGAACTGCTGGGCAAAAACGTCATCGAGCTGGAAAAAGAGAAAGTATTCTCGCCATCCGTTACGCGTAAGGTGATGGATACGAAGACGCCGCAGACGATGATGCAGGAAATTCCCGGGGGCAGAAAGCTGATGGTGACGGCCTATCCGCTGTGGAATGCCGATGGTAGCATGCATTCCGTCATCAGCTATTCGCACGATTTAACGGAAATTTTGGAATTGAAGCGTCGTTACGAGAGCCTGACGGAGCAATTGAAGCAGTTTGAGTCAGAGATCGAAGAGCTGCGCGAGAAAAACCAGGAGGGCTTCGTGGCCGTCAGTCAGCCGATGCGCGACATTGACCGCCTCATCAAAAAGGTGGCGATGGTTGACTCCACCGTGCTTATTCTTGGGGAATCCGGCGTCGGCAAAAACGTCATCGCCAGGGAGATTCACCGCAACAGTCGGCGAGCAGGCGGGCAGTTCGTGGAAATCAACTGCGGGTCGATTCCGGAAGGGCTGCTGGAATCGGAGTTGTTCGGCTACGAGGCAGGCGCGTTTACGGGCGCAGGCAAGCAGGGCAAGCAAGGGATCATCGAGATGGCGAACGAGGGGACGCTGCTTCTGGACGAACTGGGAGAGCTGCCGCTGACCTTGCAGGCAAAGCTGTTGAAGGTGATTCAGGAAAAACGGTTGCAGCGCGTGGGCAGCATGCAGTACCGGGACGTTGATTTTCGTCTGATCGCCGCGACTAACCGCGACCTGGAGAAGATGGTCAGGGAAGGGAAGTTTCGCCAGGATCTGTATTTCCGGCTGAACGTCGTGCCGATTCAGGTGCCAGCCTTGCGCGATCGGCCGGAGGATATCGCCGCGTTGTTGAAGCTCGTTGTGCGCACGCTGAATGAGCGGTACGGAATGAACAAGCGGCTGGATGCAGCGGCGACCCATGCCTTGATGCAGTACGACTGGCCGGGGAATGTGCGGGAGCTGGAAAACGTCCTGGAACGGATGGTCGTGACAGCGGACGAAGATGTGATTACGTTGCAGCACCTGCCCGCCGAAATTCGGGCGGCGGGTGAGGAGCAGGCAGCGATGGAGCCGGGTGCAGCGTTGGCGAGAATGTCGTTGCGGGATGCGCTGGAGCAGGTGGAGGAAAAATGGCTGCGCCATGCGGCAGAGCGTTATCGGACGACGGCGGAGATGGCGGAGTTTCTCGGCATCAGTCAGCCGTCTGTCGTACGCAAGCTGCAAAAATACCGAATTCGCTCCCGTTAATTCAAAAACGAATCGACTATTCAAAAATGAATCGAGTTTTTGGCGGTTTTTGATTCATTTTTGAATTACTGCGCCCCATGCCCGTGTTGCCTGTGCGGCTCCGGCAAGCTTTTCGGTTGGCACGGGTATTGCTACCTGATTGTCAGCGAAGGCATTACCCTGCTGTTATCCATCTCATACAAGGAGAGATCACGCTATGTCCAACCCACGCAAATTCGTTCATGTCGCTGCTGGTGTACCTGGTCCGAAAGGGGCCGCCCTGATCGAGAAGAGAAAACAGTTTGTGCCAAAAGGGATCGGGAACAATACGCCGATTTTTGTAGAAAAGGCTTCCGGCGCTCTTGTGACAGACGTCGACGGCAACACGTTCATTGATCTCGCAGGCGCGATCGGCACGCTCAACGCAGGGCATTGCCCGCCGGAGGTAGTCGATGCGGTGAAAGAACAGCTGGACAAATACATTCATCCGTGCTTCCACGTCGGCATGTACGAGCCGTATGTGGCCCTGGCGGAAAAGCTCGCCGAAATCACGCCCGGCAGCTTCGAAAAGAAAACGATGTTGGCCAACAGCGGAGCGGAAGCGGTGGAAAACGCCGTAAAGATCGCCCGCAAATACACCGGACGTCCCGGCATCATTTCGTTTAGCCGCGGATTCCATGGACGCACGCTCTTGGGCATGTCGCTGACCTCCAAAGTGAAGCCGTACAAATTCGAGATGGGGCCGTTCGCGCCCGCTACCTACAAGGCGCAATTTCCTTATCCGCTGAACAAGCCGGCTTCCATGACGGAGGATGAGTACGCGCAATTTTGCGTTCGCCAATTCGAAGACTTCCTGCTGACAGAAGTTGCGCCGGAGGAAGTAGCGGCCGTCATCATGGAGCCGGTTCAGGGCGAAGGCGGCTTCATCGTGCCGCCTGTAGCGTTCGTGCAAGGCGTCTTCCACATTTGCAAAAAGCATCAGATCCTGTTCATTTCCGATGAGATTCAAACAGGCTTTGGCCGTACCGGGGCGATGTTCGCTTCGACCCATTTCGGAATCGAACCTGACCTCATTACGATGTCGAAGTCGCTCGCGGCTGGCTTGCCGATATCCGCTGTGACCGGGCGCGCAGAAATTATGGATGCGCCCAATCCGGGCGAAATCGGCGGTACTTACGGCGGCAGCCCGCTCGGTTGCGTAGCGGCGCTCGCGGTGATCGAGAAGATGGAGCGCGAGGATTTGCCCAGACGCGCGAAAGAGATTGGCAAGGCGATCAAGACGCATTTCCAAGCGCTGCAAGCGGAATTCCCTGTAATTGCGGACATCCGCGGACTGGGCGCGATGTGCGCGGTAGAATTTATCGATCCCAAAACGAAGCAGCCTGCCAAAGAGCTGGTGGCGAATCTGACCAAAGGCTGCTACGAGTCCGGCGTCATCGTGCTTTCCGCCGGAGTGCACAGCAACGTGCTGCGGTTTTTGTCTCCGCTGGTGATTACCGACGAGCAGCTGCAAGAAGCGCTGGATATCATGACCGATGTGCTGAAAAGCCAATACGTGACTCACTAATTCATCAGGGAGGTACGCATGAAAAAGCATTTGTATATCAATGGTCAATGGAAAGAAGCAAGCGAATACGCCCCGCTGTACTCACCCTATTCCGGCGAACTGCTGGCACAGGTCGCCCAGGCGAACGAGGCGGATGTCGATGAAGCGATCCGGGCGGCCAACGCTGCGGCAAAAACGATGGCGAAGCTGCCAGCCAGCCAGCGGGCGCTGATTTTGGAAAAAGCGGCGGCGAGCATGGAAGCGCGCAAGGAGGAGCTGGCCGTGATTCTCGCCCAGGAAGCGGCCAAACCGTTGCGCACGGGACGAATTGAGATCGCTCGCACGATTCAGACGTACAAATTCGCGGCGGAGGAAGCCAAGCGAATTCACGGGGAAACCGTACCGCTCGACGCGGCTCCGGGAGGCGAGGGACGACTCGCTTTTACCGTACGCAAGCCGATCGGCGTGGTCGGGGCGATTACGCCGTTTAACTTTCCGTTTAACCTGGTCGCACACAAAGTCGGCCCGGCGGTTGCGGCAGGAAATACCGTCGTGCTGAAGCCGGCCAGCCAGACCCCGCTCAGCGCGTTGATTTTGGCCGATATTTTTGCCGAGGCGGGATTGCCAGCGGGAGCGCTGAACATCCTTCCGGGAAAAGGCGCCGTCGTCGGCGAGAAGCTCGTCAGCGACAGTCGGATCGCCGCGATTACCTTTACGGGCAGCCCTGCGGTCGGGATTGCGATGAAAAACAAGGCTGGATTGAAGCGCGTGACCTTGGAGCTTGGCTCGAACTCTGCGGTCATCATCGACCACAACGTAGAGATTACGCAGAGCTTGATCGACCGCTGCGTGACGGGAGCCTTCTCCTTTAGCGGACAGGTGTGCATTTCCCTACAGCGCGTCTATGTTCATCAGAGCAAGTATGAGGAGTTCCTGGACAAATTCAAGGCGGCGACAGAAAAGCTCGTGCTGGGCGATCCGTTGCAGGAGGAAACGGACATGTCCGCTGTCATTTCCGCCAAAGACCATGAGCGGATGGGAGCGTGGGTACAGGAAGCGGTGGATGCCGGAGCGCGCGTCGTGACAGGCGGAAAACCGGTGAGCGACCGCCTTTTTGCTCCGACGATCCTGACGAACGTGAGCAGCCACTCCTCCGTGTCTTGCCAGGAGGTGTTTGGGCCAATCGTTGTCGTCGCGCCGTTTGAGACGATGGACGAGGCGATTGCGGCTGTGAACGACTCCCGCTTTGGCCTGCAGGCCGGCATATACACGCGCGATATCCATGCAGCCATGCGCGCGGCAGAGGAGCTGGAAGTGGGCGGCGTGATGATTAACGATATTCCGACCTTCCGCGTGGATAACATGCCATACGGCGGCGTGAAGGACAGCGGATTTGGCCGCGAAGGCATCAAATATGCCGTCGAAGAGCTGACCGAGTTGAAGCTGATTGCGATCAAGCTGTAAAAAAGGGAAGAAAAGGAAGGGCGAGCCGTAGCGCTCGTCTTTTTTTTTTTTGCACGCATACGAATGAGCAGATTCTCCAACTGGAATACGTAAACCCAGGCTACGCCAATGGCTTGGCGCCGCCTGGGTTTACCTTACCGCTCCGTGTCGGGGATTGTTCGAGCCTGCTTCTTTTTCAGTCAGGGGATACGAGGGACTCCTTTGGCTGGTCTTTTCCACGAGTAAAGCGACAGATTGACGAGAATGACCGCAAGAATGACCAGCTGCGGAATCGTGGTCTCCCAGGTCGCATATATGCCCAGATCAGGCAGATGGAACAAGAAATCGGCGCTGTGTGCGGGCAAGCTGCCTGTGACCTGAAGCGAGTGGACGCTGACCCCGATAAACTTGAAGGCCATGTAGTACAAAAGCAGGCTGGCGACGAGGAAGAACGGACGGACAGGAATCCGCGCGCTGAGCCTGATGATGACGAAGCTGATGAGGGCGAGCACGACCAGTGCTCCGACGATACCGAGCGCCAGGTCCGCCATGGAAATCGTCGCGGCCATCCCCATGTAAAAAATGATCGTTTCCGCGCCTTCGCGGGCGACAGCGAGAAAAGCGGTGAAAGCAAGCGACCAGAGCGCGCCTTTTGCCAGGGAGGAGCCGATTGATTTTTGCACAAAATCGTTCCATGCCTGCAAGTTCGACTTTTTGTGGAGCCAGGCGCCGATGGTCAGCATGAAGAATACGGCAATCAGCCCGGTAATGCCTTCGATTGTCTCCCGCGAGCTGCCTGTCGCGAGGTTGGAAAAGACGATGGCGAGTACCACGGCGAGAATGGCGGAGGCCGCTACGCCGAGCGCGGCGCCTGACCAGACCCATTTGCGCTTGTCCGCATTTCCCGATTTTTGCAGGAAGGCGAGCAGCGACACGATAATCAGGATCGCTTCCAAGCCTTCGCGGAACAAAATCAGTCCCGCATCCCAGGCGGTGTAAGAGGAAGCGGTGGCGAACGGCTCCAGCTCTGCCTTCATCTCGCCAAGCAGCGCTGTGGCTTTGTCCCATTGTGGCGGGGTGGACAAAATCAGCGTTGGTACGGCCACCATCTTGGCTTCTATGCTGCTGTACGTCGCAGGCGATTTGGTCATGACCACGCCTTCCACCAGAGGCCATGTGGCGATGAAGCTGTCCATTTTCCCCGCAGCGTCCTCCGCGTTCTGGCTGGCGATGTCCGCTTCCACAGAGCCGATGAGTTCAAGCAGGGAGGAGATGGACGGCTGTTCTGCCGAGCCTGTCGCCCCCGTCGCTCCTGCCGTCTTTTGCCCGGCTTTTCCTGACACGTAGTCCTGGACCGCTTGCAGCAGCGCTTGCAGCTTTTCCGTACTTTTTTGCGGATGGGGCGGTTCGGTGTTCAAGGCGATGCGCGCCCCGCTTATTTTCACTTCCATATCGCCGTAAACGGCGGCGTTTTCCGAACGAACGAGACTTTCCGCTTTGTACCAGCCTTCGACGAAGCGGTTGTACTGCTGTTTGGCTTGCGTCCAGTCGCTTTGTTCGACGGCGGCCAGGCTTTTTTCCAGAAAAGGCAGCAGGGCCCCGATCTGTTTGTGCGCCTTTTCTTTTGGCTGTGCCGGTGATTCCTGGGCAGAGACGTAGCGATCGGCTGCTTTGGCCAGGTTGGAGATGGCGGCAGCCGCGTCCTCCGGCTGGGACTGTACCTGGGCGAGAGCCTGCTCGGCTTGCGCGATGGCAGTCGACAGCGCCTCTGCGACGGCGGAGGTATCGTCTGCGTTCGCTGCCCAGATGGTTTTTATGCTGGCAACGGCTTTTGTCGCTTCGTCCCAATTGTTATCGCTGCTGCTGATGAGCGCGTCGCTGGAGAGGGCGATCAACTGTTTGAGCTGCTCGGGAGCAAGTGGCGCTGCGAAGGCAGTCGACAGTCCGGAGAGGAGCAGCAGGAGGCAGAGGAAAACGGAAAAAAGATTGCGTGTCAAGGGGGTTCACTCCATCCTTGCTAGTAGGTTAAAACAGCGTATCTCCAATATAGCCGCCTTCGCTGGCACCGGGCAGACAGGCGTACAGGCCGCTGCCGACGTGGGTGATGTATTCGTTCAGCAAATCGACGGCAGCGAGCTTTTGCTGCATCGGGATAAACTGCTTGCGCGGGTCCCGATTGAAGCAGATAAACAGCAGTCCGGCGTCCAGTTGTCCGGTCCGCGCATCCAAGCCGTTCGAATACGAGTAGCCGCGGCGCAGGATTTTGACTTTGCCTTCCATGTGGGCCAGAGCGACGTGGGAGTTGGCCGGAATGACCGGATTGCCGTTTGCGTCCTTGCGATCCAGCTCCAGATCGTCAAACTCGTTTGTTTTGCCAAGCGGTGCGCCCGAATCGCGATGGCGGCCAAACGTATTTTCCTGATCGTCTAAAGCAGAGCGGTCCCAGACTTCGATGCGCATGCGGATTCGGCGCATGACCATGTAGCTTCCGCCTGCCATCCAGGCTGGATCGTCCGAGGGTTGCACCCAGACAATTTCATTTGCCACAGCCGGGTCGCTGACCTTCGGGTTGTTGGTTCCGTCCTTGAAGCCCATCAAATTGCGGGGAGTGGAGCCGCTTGGGTCAGCTGCCCCGGTGCGCTGGAAGCCTTCCTGAACCCAGTGGAGGACAGCCTTGCCGCGCGCGATGCGGGCCAGGTTGCGCAGCGCGTGAAAAGCCACCTGCGGATCGTTGGCGCACACCTGGACGACGATATCGCCGTCAGACCATTCCTTGCGTATTTCGTCACTGTTGAAGCGGGGCAGGTCGACCAGTGCAGCGGGGCGTTTGGCGGCAAGCCCGAAGCGCTCGTCGAAGAAGGAAGCGCCAAGCCCGAATGTAATCGTCAGCCGCATCGGGTTCAGCCCCGCGCTCTCGCCTGTATCGGCGGGCGGGAGGTGAGGGCTGCGGCTCTCCTCGTCCACGGTTTTCCCGGCCGTCAAACGGGCTGCCGCCACGGTCCAGCTTTGGAACAGCTTGCGCACATCGTCGAGCGAGGTCGTCGTGAAATCAAAAGCACCCATGCAGATAAAATCCTGCATAGGTGTAATGATCCCGGCCTGATGTTTGCCGTAAAAAGGAACGATTCCGTCGGCAAGCACAGGCGTTGCAGCCGTTTTTTCGCTGGCGGGAGCGGACGACAGAAGCGATTTCACGCCGGTAGCGCCGAGAATCAGTCCGAGCCCCCCGATGCCTGCCAGCTTCAGCGCCTCGCGACGTGTCAGCGTTGTTTTGTCGCTTGCGGGATGTTTGTTTTCCATCAGGTTAGCCCCCAATGATTGTCCCCATTTTGGACAGCGGTTCAGCCAAGGCATCCAGAGACTGGCTCAGTTTTTTCACCTGATCTTCCTTCAGCTCGGTGTACAAAACGTAGCCGTTGTCCTTGCGATAAGGAGCGAGTGCGGCGTCAAGCTCGGCAAAACGGGTTTCGATCTCTTTGGACAAGGCTTCGTCCTTGGCATCGACAGCGGGTTTGAGCACTTTGAAGATCTCGTGCGCACCTTCCACGTTTGCTGCGAAATCATACAGGTCGGTGTGGGAGTAGCGCTCTTCTTCGCCTGTGACCTTGCTGGTCGAAACCTCGTTCAAAAGCTCGACCGCGCCTGTTACGAGCATTTTCACGTCGATATCCACGCTCTCGACTTTCACGCGCAGTTGTTTGACGTCTTGCAGCAGCTGGTCTGCCACCGGACCTTGGTCGGCGACCGATTTGGTTTCCCAGAGCGCCTTTTCCAGCTTGTGATAGCCGCGCCATTCGTTATCGGGAACATCGCCTTCGCGGGCATCGATCCACGGGTCGAAATCACCGAGCGATTCCGCGATCGGCTCGATTCGTTCAAAATAGGCGCGGGCGGGCGCATACTCGCTTTTCGCTTTTTCCATATCGCCAGCTTTGACGGCGGCCGTAAAGCTTTCTGTCGCTTTGACCAGCTGGTCTGTCTGTTCAATGACCCATTTGCGGTAGGCGTCGATGGGAGCTTGCAGGTCTACGGCAGCGGTGTTCGCGGGGGTTTCGGCAGCGGCCGGCTTGTCCGGCTGAGCGGCCTCAGGCTTTTTCTCCTCGTTTGCCGTCTCGGTGCTGCCGCAGGCAGACAGCAACAGCGAAGATCCGAGTACAACGGCGGACAGCGGGTAACCCCATTTTTTCATCATGTAAAAACATCCCCTTAGCTACTATATAAGTAGATTCTTATACATTGATAATAAAAATCATTATCATTCAGAAAAAATGTAAACCTTTCTCTTGCGATTTGCAATCTATTTTTGAGGCTGAATCGCTGGTTTATTTTGCATGCGGGGCAGGGGCGGGCGCGGGCGGAAAATGGCTGCCGAATCGACTATCGCGCAAATATCGTGCAAAACGGAAAAAAGGGGGGAGAGCTGTTCGGCGAACTGCGGCGGGCAGCGTGTCATCTTGGATAGAAAAAGCCAGGGTCACGTCAGATGGCCCTGGCTGTTGTTTTTCACAAAGATGGCACGAGGTTTTACAGATATGTGTCGAAATGCCCGGGAGATTGGTAATGCAAGTTCGGGAAAACTATAATGAAGGTACATACACAGCGAGGAAGCGCCTTTTCAGCGGGAAAGAGGGTACTATGGAACCAAATCAACTGTTTGAAGCAGCTCAACGTTTTATCCGCACCTGCTACAGCGAATTGAATAAAACGGCGGCCGAGACAGAGCAGCGTTTGCAGGAAGTCCGGCAGCAAATCGAGTCGCAAGGGTATTATGAGCATACCGAGGAAGAGCTGCGCCACGGGGCAAAAATGGCGTGGCGCAACAGCAATAGATGCATTGGACGCTTTTTCTGGGAATCGCTGATTGTGTTGGATGAGCGCCATGTCCAGACAGAGGAGGAGATGGCCCAGGCGTTGCTGCAGCACATCGAGTTCGCGACGAATGGCGGGAAAGTGCGCCCGACCATTACCGTTTTTGCCCCTGCCATACCGGGGCGGCCGCAGCTGCGCATCTGGAACCATCAACTGATTCGCTACGCCGGATACGAGACGGAGTACGGCATCCTGGGCGATCCCGCCTCGCTTGAGCTGACGAAGCTCTGCTTGAGCCTGGGGTGGCAGGGGGCTGGCACGCCTTACGACATATTGCCGCTGGTCGTGCAAATCGGGGATCGCTCGCCGCAATTTTTTGAGATCCCGCCAGAGCTGGTCATCGAAGTGCCGATTACGCACCCGGAAATACCTGGCTTCGCAGACCTCGGCCTGCAGTGGTACGGCGTGCCGATCGTTGCGGACATGCGCCTGGAAATCGGCGGCCTGGATTATGTGGCGGCTCCTTTTAACGGGTGGTACATGGGGACCGAGATCGGGGCGCGCAATCTGGCGGACGAACAGCGTTACAACATGCTGCCCAAAGTCGCGGAGGTCATGGGTCTGGATACGAGCCGGGAAGCGACGCTTTGGAAGGACAAGGCGCTGGTCGAGCTGAATGTAGCCGTGCTGCATTCGTTCAAGGAAAAAGGGGTTTCGATTGTCGATCACCATACAGCCAGTCAGCAGTTCAAACGTTTTGAGGAACGGGAAGCGAAAAATAGCCGTGCGATTACAGGGGACTGGACATGGCTGATTCCACCGATTTCTCCTGCAGCGACGCACATTTTTCACAGCATGTACGACAACAGGATGGAGTCGCCGAATTTTCACTATCAGGCCAAACCGGATTTGCCGAAAAAATAGAAGAAGCAACAGCCAAAATGTCGCGGATGACTTGTTCGCGGCATTTTTTTGTACAGCGAAGAATGATACATTTTCTTGCGCAAAAGGGGTGGCGAAATCGGTGATTTGTGATAAAATTAAGCGATAATGATTATCATTATTAAGTGGTTTGGAGGAGATTCACTTTGCGCAAAACGAGTTCTTACAAAGTCCTTCTGCTGGCTTTCATGCTGGTTCTTGTCGGGCTTTTGTCCGCTTGCGGACAAGCACCGGCCAATAACGCTGCCCAACCGGCGCAAGAGCAACCGGCTGCTCCAGCCAAAGCCGAGAGCGACAGCGAATTTATCACCTACCAAGCAGTAAATGGCGAGGTGAAAATTCCGAAAGACCTGAAACGAGTGGTCGTGCTCGCAGACAGCTACGTCGGAGATTTTCTGGCTTTGGGCATCAAGCCGATCGGGATTACGGATCACGTCATGAAAAACCCGTACATGAAAGGCAAGCTGGACGGCATCGAAAGCGTTGGCGACGGCTCTTCCGTAGAGAAGGTGCTCGCGATGAATCCAGACTTGATCGTCGTCTTTGAAGGCGATAAAAATCTGGCGGAGTTCTCCAAAATTGCGCCGACAGTAGCGATTCCGTACGGCAAGAAAACGTTCCGCGAGCAACTGCTGGAGTTTGGCAAAATGACGGGCAGAGAAGACAAAGCCAAAGAGTGGATTGCTGCCTGGGACAAAAAGATCGCTGAGCTGAAGCCGAAAGTACAAGCGGCGGTAGGCGACAAAACGGTTGCCATCCTTCAGCCTTACGCCAAAGGAATCTATGCCTTCGGACACAACTACGGCCGAGGCGGCGAAATTATTTACGGCGAATTCCAGTTGAAGGCTCCTGCCGCAACGCAAAAGGCTGCGATCGACAGCGGCACCGGCTGGGCGGATGTCTCGCTGGAAACACTGCCGGACTTCGCGGGCGACTACATTTTCACCAGCGCGTGGTCCGGAGACGACGCCGATCCACAGAGCGTGTACGGCTCCAGCGTTTGGAAAGCACTTCCTGCTGTGAAAAACAACAAGGTATTCCAGCTCGACCGCGACGGCTCGTTCTTTAACGATCCGATTTCGCTGGAAGCGCAGCTCGATTTCTTTGTCGAAAAACTGACGCAAAACTAAAGCAAAACGAAAGCAAAACGCGCAGGCCATGAAAAACCCCCGAGCCAGACAGCGATTGAACGCTGCTCCTGGTTCGGGGGTTTTTGTCGATCCCTTAACGGCTGTAGTAGCTGCTGAGTGCTTGCAGCAGGCCCAGCGGGTTCTTGCGCAAATCTTTGGCGCTGAAGAAGACGCTACCCTGGACTTCGGGGATCGTTGCATTGAAATTCAGTTGCTGGATAATCTCCTGAGAGCTTTGCCAGCCTGCTTCGGCTGTGCCCAGCTTGTACGGAGAATGGCCGATGAACAGCTTGACGTTGGTGCCGCGTACCTCGTTGGCCCACCAGGTGACGAGCTTGTCGTACCGGGCGGGGGCAAAGGAGAGGCTCCAGTAAATTTGCGGCGTGACGTAATCCATCCAGCCTTGCTTGATCCAGGTGCGGACGTCGGCGTACATGTGGTCGTAAGCAGTGACGCCTGCTTTTGTATCGGAGCCGGTCGGATCGACGGCGATGTTGCGCCAGACGCCAAATGGACTGATGCCGAACTGGACTTGCGGCTTGACGCTTTTGATCGATTGGTGGAGCTGCTGCACGAACTGGTTGATGTTGTCGCGTCGCCAGTCCGCTTTTGTCGCGATCTTTTTGCTGTTGTAGCTTTTGAAGGTCGCATCGTCGTTAAAGGTGCCGTTGGACGGATAGAAGTAATCGTCCAGATGCACGCCGTCGATGTCGTAGCGCTGCACGACTTCCATGATTTCCGCAATGATTTGCTGGCGGGCTTGCGGGATGCCCGGATTGATGTACAGCTTGTTGCTGGAATTGACGATCCATTCCGGGTGCTTTTTCACGACGTGATTGGCGGCCAGCTGGTCGGTTTTCGCGTCCACGTTGGCGCGGAACGGATTGAACCAGGCGTGGAACTGCATGCCGCGCCGATGGGTTTCCGCCACCATGAACGCGAGCGGGTCGTAGCCGGGATTTTTCCCTTGCGTGCCCGTCAAATATTTCGACCACGGCACGAGCGAGGACGGGTACAAGGCGTCCGCAGAAGGGCGCACCTGCACGAACACGGCATTCATGCCCAGGGCTTGCAGCTCGTCCAATAGCTGTATGTATTCCTGCTGCTGCTTGGCCTGGTTTCCGTAGGAGCCAGTCGAAGGCCAGTCCAGATTGTACACGGTCGATATCCATACCCCGCGCAGCGAACCGTTGGTGGAGACGGGAGGCGCTGGTGGGACGACGACAGTGCTGTCATTTCCACCCGGAATGTCCTGGGGAGTCGGCGTAACGGCTACGGGGCTGCCCGTCGACAGCGTAATCGTTCTCGTCTCCTGCGTCCAGCCTACCTGCAGGCCAAGCTGCTCGGAGACAAAGCGGAGCGGAACCATCACCCGGCCCTGTTTGTTCTGGACAGAAGCATCCAGTGGCACGGTGCTGTCGTTTACGAGTGCATGCGCCTGGTTGACCGTCATGGACAGCACGGTATCGCCTTTCAAAATCGTGGCCGTCTGCAAGTTTTGATCCCAGTAGACTTCTGCGCCAAGACTTTCGCTGATGACCCGCAAAGGAACCATCGTCACATTGACTTTGGGAATGATGTACGGAGCGACATCGCTTCTGACGGGCTGCCCGTCCAGAAAGATGCTGATCGCCGGAGCGGCCTGCGCAGCCTGCACAGATGTCCCCAGCGCTGGAATGCACAGCACGAACATGAGCAATAGCATCAACCACTTGCGTACCTTCATTTTGTGAATCCTCCGACACGTATTATTTGCTGCAAAACTCTCGCTAATCGTTAGACGTTTATTATAGCGCTTTGTTACGGCGGTGTGGGAGGAAAAAACGAGCTGGAACCACCCAAGCTGACGGGGAATAGGCAAAGACATAGGCCATTTTAGGGAGAGGAATAGCAGGATGAGTTCTTTTCTTTCGCAAAAAGTGCCGATTGTGTTTGTTCCCGGGCTGTTTGGGTCGATGAACGATCAGATTATACCGGGGACGGGGGACTGGAGCTTCGGTCTTGCGCGAACCGCATATGAACCGTTCATTCGCATGCTGGAACAAATGGGGTACCGACTGAATAAACAGCTGTTTGTCGCTTTTTATGACTGGCGCAGGCCCATTGGCATTTCCGCCGAGCACTCTCTCGTGCCCGTCATCCAGTGGGCGAAGCAGGCGACAGGCGCAAGCTATGTCAATCTCGTGTGCCACAGCATGGGCGGCCTGGTTGCCAGAGCGTACGTGCAAGGAGATACGTACCAAAACGACGTAGACCAACTGCTGGCTTTTGCCACGCCAAACGCAGGCTCGCCGATCAGCTATTGCTATTGGGCAGGAGGAAAGCTCCCGCGCACGGTTCCGGGGAAAAGAAATGTGCTGGAAATCTACATGAATGTCTACCTCGCCTATTTGGAGCAAGGCAAGCCGTTTAAACGCGTGCAGGCGATCCAGAGACATTTTCCGAGCCTGCTTGATCTGGTGCCTTCCGCTGACTACGGAGAGTACTTGCTGGAGAAGAAAAACGGGGCGGAGAGCTTTGTTCCGTACAGCCGCATGGTGGTCAAAAACCATTACATGGACCTGCTCAACAGCACGATGGAGCTGATTTACGAGCGCAACATCCGCGTTACCGTTGTGGCCGGGATCGGGCAACAGACGATTCACTACTTGCACACGGTGCCGTCGCAATCCCCGACCAAATGGGTCGATGGGAGAGTTGTGGGTTCCATCAGCAGCTCGGCTGGCGACGGCAGCGTCATGGCAAAAAGCGTGTTTGCGCTGGAGGGGGACAAATATTACGTCGAAGCCACTCACTTGGATATTTTGTACAAGAGCGAATCGCTTCTGAGACAGCTTTTGGGATCGTGAAGCGAAGGCGGCTGGTGTTTTTTCAACAAGAAAAGAGGACTGGTGCAGCGGTGAATGGTGCCCAAGTCCTCTTTTTTGTGCCAAGCAGAATGGATGCGGGCGTAACCGTATCGTTGGCGAGCCTGCTCGTTGTCAGTAAGCGACGCTTTTCGAGACGAAGCCGACCAGGACATTGCCTTGTGCGTCCTGGGTGGAGCCGTAGTACCAGTCGCCGTGCTCACCGACGACCTGGACCAGCGCATATTTCACGGCATAGCCCCTGCCACGGCTCTCCGCGGAAGGCGTGGAGAAGAAGTAGCCTTTATCCGCGTGAATGCTGACTACCTTCGGGGGGATGGGCGTGTACGAAGTAATGACTTTCTTGGAGACGAAGCCTTGGCCGATGGTGACGAAAGCAGGGTGAGTACCGGAGTCGACAAGCTCAAAACCATACCAGAGCGTTGCAGCTACTGACGAGTCGGCGGAGGGAGCGGTAAAAACGTTCGCCTGGTCTACTGCTACAATGACTTTGGGCAAGACTGGCTTCGGCTGCGCTTGCTTGGCGGCTGGCGGCTTGGATGAAGCGGGCTTCGCCTGGCTGCTGCCGGAAGAACGGCTGCCGGACGAGCTGCTTCCTTTGTTGTGATAGTGGTATTCGCCGTACTGCAATCCCCACTTTTCGCAATTCGTTCTGCAAGTATGTCCGCCGTTTGCATCCGTTCGGCCGGGATGCGCTTCCAGCGTCTGAAGGGGAAGGATAAGAACGGCAAGGATGAGGGCAAACAAAAGAGCGGATTTTTTCATGGCGATCCTCCTAAAATCAGGCGTACTTGTAAACACGGTACCGGTAGCGTTTGAGCACGTGAGGTGCGGGAAATGTATGTACAGAGACAGCATGGGCAGACGCCCTACCGGATGGGGAATCGTCAGGGTGTTTTGGGCAGCGGTTCTGGGGCTACAGCTTCTTTGTCGACGGAGCCTTTGTAGTATTTTTCCAGTGACCTGTCCGAGCCTGTCCAATGCGCCAGCTTGGCCAAGGCGCCAAACAACGCTTTTTGCAGGAAGAGCGGCAGGGAAGGAACGTAGAATTGCCCCATTTTGAACAGCGTGCCCAGAAGCAGGATGTTTTTTGGCAGGTACTGTTTCAAAAACGGCATGTAAAAGCTCCGCCCGTCCGTATCCAGGCCGTATCCGCAGCGGACGAACGACTCGAAAGTGCCGGCAGGACGGATTTCCGCTGTGAAGCTGACGAACTCGTTGGAAGGGTTGTAAAACTGGTGAACCTGGTTGCGAGGAATGTCCAGTTTCTCGCCTGGTTTCAAAATGATTGTTTTGCCGTCTATTTTTACCTCCAAATTTCCGCTTATCCCTTCAAACGTTTCCGTAAGTTCGGTATGATAATGTAGAAAAATTCCATTGTTCGGTGGCAGGTCTGTTCGGAAAAGCAAATATTCCCCCTTGGTTTCCTCTGTCGTCTTCAGAAAGGTGACCGTTTCATTCGTGTACGGGTTGCTTACACTTCGACTCAAATTTGCCATAGAGATACCTCCATAAGAATTAGTAGAAAAAAACGATTTTATGACAGAATATATACTCAATATAGATTATTTGTCCTAAACCAACAATAAAAATGATAGGATGTTCTGCCTAGATGGAGAGGATAGTATGAGCGGCCTGATCGTGATTCCGGGATACAGAGTGACAGAGTTTCTTTCGACACATTCAAATATGGGATTGTACCGTGGATTTCGCAACAGCGACAACCTGCCCGTCATCATCAAAAAGCCGCGTAAAGGTCCCGCGCACAAGGAGTCGCTTTGGAGACTGAAGCACGAGTATCGGATGTTGCAATCTCTCGAATCGCCAGCTGTGGAAGCGGCCGTTGAGCTGATCGATCACAGCCGGGAAACGGCTCTTGTCACGGAAGATTTCGGGGGAGTGCCGCTCTCCCTGCTCTGCAAAATGAAAGAGCTGTCGCTAAAGGACATCCTGACCATCTCGATTCGGATCGCTTCGTGCATCGAGGACATTCATCAAAAGCGCGTGATCCATCAAGACATCAATCCGGCGCATATCCTGGTACACCCGGAGACGTACGCGGTCAAGTTGATGAACTTCGGCCTGGCAACCAGGAGATACCAGGAATACCAGGGCGTGATGAACCCGAAGGAATGGAGAGGCAACCTGCGCTATGTATCGCCTGAGCAGACGGGAAGAATGAATCGGACGGTCGATTACCGGACGGACATCTACTCGTTTGGTGTGACGATTTATGAACTGTTGACAGGAAAACCGCCGTTTTTGTCTTCGGACATGCTTGAGCTGGTGCATGCCCACATGGCCCGAAAGCCGATTGCTCCCGCGCAGGTTAGACCATCTGTTCCGCCGATTTTGTCGGACATCGTGATGAAGTGTCTGTCCAAAAATACGGAAGATCGCTATTTCAGTATGGCTGGCCTGGCCGCAGATTTGCAGGTGTGCCTGGAGCAGCTTGTCAACCACGAAGCCATCGGTCTTTTTCCGCTGGCGCAGCACGATCGCGCTGATCGCTTGCACATTCCGGAAAAGCTGTACGGGCGCGAGTGGGAAATTCAGATGCTGATCGACTCGTTCGAAGAGGTGTCAAATGGCGCGTCGCGGATGGTCATGCTGTGCGGCAGTGCAGGTGTGGGAAAGTCTGCGCTGGTGTATGAAGCGCAAAAAGTTTTCCTGAAGGGCAGAGGGCGTTTTATTGCCGGCAAGTTCGATCAATACCGCCAAGGCGTGCCGTATTCGGCCATCATTCAAATTTTTCAGGATTTGATCAAGCAGCTTTTGGCCGGGAACGAAAGAGAGCTGGCGACGTGGCGGGAAACGATTCTCGAAGCGATGCAGGGGCTGGGTCAGGTCATCATGGACGTGATTCCCCAGTTGGTGGCGGTAATCGGAAAGCAGCCGCCTGTGCCGGAGTTGCCCGCAGCGGAGGCGAAGAACCGTTTTCATCTGGTCATGCAAAGGTTTATCCGCCTATGGGCAAGACCCGAGCATCCGCTGGTACTGTTTCTCGATGACCTGCAATGGGCGGATTCGTCCTCGTTGTTTCTCATCCGCGAGCTAGTGGCCGATATGCCGCTCAGTCATTTTCTGCTGGTGTGCGCCTATCGCGATCAAGAGGGAGGTGCGCTCAATCCGTTGATCGCCATTTTGACGGAAGCCGGAGTCAAAAGCCGGATGCTGCGTCAAATTACGCTGTTGCCGCTGCGGCGTGCGCAGATCAATGCGCTGCTCTCCGATACGCTGCATACAGACCCTGCTGTCACGAAGCCGCTGGCGATGATTTTCATGCGGAAAACGGCCGGGAATCCGTTTTACTCCCGGCAGTTTATCAAGTCTTTGTACGAGCAAAGCCTGTTGCGGTATGTCCCGGAAGAGCGTGGCTGGCAATGGGAGCTGGCCAAAATCGAGAAGCTCAGCACCACCGAGAATGTCGCTGATTTTCTCGTGGAAAAAGTCAGGCGAATGCCTAGCGTGACGCAGAAGCTGCTGGCTTATGCGGCGTGTCTGGGAAATTCTTTTGATTTGAGCATGCTGGCAAAAGTACAAAATCGGAATGAGTCCGAAGCAATCCGGGAAATTTGGCCTGCCATAGAAGAAGGGTTGATCTATCCCCTGGAGGGTGCAGAGTATTTGGCCTATGCGGTTGCAGAGGAAGAAGAAAATCTTGCGCAGGTCACGATCCAGTTCAATTTTGTTCACGACCGGATTCAGCAGGCGGCGTACTCTTCGCTGTCGGAAGCGGAGCAGAAACAGGCGCACGTCAAACTCGGAAGAATGATGCGAGACATGTCCCATTCGGATGAATCGGTGCGGCTATTTGACATATGCGAGCACATGTATCGCGGCGCGGACCTGATTGACGATGCGGACGAACGGATACAGGTCGCTTACGGCCATCTTCTCGCCGGCCAAAAAGCGATGGCGTCTGCGGCTTTCGATGCGGCGTTGCAGTATTTTCAGCGAGGGACGATGTTCATCGGCGAGTCGGCGTGGGAGCAGCATCATCCACTGGCGATGGAGCTGTACACGCTCCATGCCGAGTCTGCGTATTTGTGCAATCAGATGGAAGAGGCGAATCGACTGTTTGCCCTTACCCTTTCGCATGCCAGGACAAACCGCGAGCGTGTGCGTATTCTGGAGCTGCAAATCCACATGTATACCCGCCTGGCCGAGTTTTCGCGGGTGATGGATCTGGCGAGCGAAGCGTTGGGACTGCTTGGCGTGCCCATCCCGTACAAGCCAGGGAAGCTGGCGATCATCAAGGAAATGTGGCAGATCAAGCGGCGACTGAAAGGACGCAAAATTGATGAGTTGCTGTATTTGCCGGATGTGCCGGATGAGAATTATCAGCTGGCGATGAGCATTATCAGCAATGCAGGGCCCTCTTCGTACTTCGTCAACCCCAACTGGTTTGCGCTGACGATTCTGCGTGTGCTGCATTTGTCGCTTTTACACGGTAACGCGGTTGCGTCCGCCAACGGGTATACCGGCTACGGGATCGTCCTCGGCTCCAAGTTCGGCAACTACCGGGAGGCGTACGAGTTCGGGCAGCTGGCGTGCCGGGTGGCGGATGGCTTTGCGGATCCGATCGCCATGACGAAAGCGTACGGAGCGTTTGCCTTGCTCATCAACCACTGGTGCGAGCATGCGCGGACAAACATTCCGCTGCTGAAAAAGGCGATCCAGCTCGGGATGGAGGGCGGAGGAAACATTTACGCTGCCTACAATGCCCATGGCTTGCTGGAGGCCATGCTCTACTGCGGGCTGCCGCTGGAAGAGCTGGAGCAGCAAATCGAGGAGCATGCCGACCTGATCTGCCAGATGAAGGTGGTTGATCACGACGATCGGCTCTTGTTGCTGCGGCAAGCGTTGTACACGTTTACGCATGGGACAGCGGGCGATAAGACGGCATTTTGCCGAGACGGCTTCGATGAGTCGCAGTACGTGAACAGCCTGCAAAAAGAAGGCACCAGCTACAAGCGGTACATGTATCATTTTTACAAGTCGCTGGCGCAGCTCATGTACGGCCATTACGAGGAAGCCGCGCAGCTGTTGAGTGAAGCCGAGCAATGGATGGAATCGGTCAGCGGGCAGGTGCTGGTCAGCCAGCACGTGTTCATGCACGCCCTGGCATTAACGAAGCTGTACGAGCGTGTCAATCGCCGGGAACAGAGGCGCTACGCGAAAAAAATCAAGGCTCATTTGAAAAAAATGAAGCTCTGGGCCAACCATTGCCCGGAAAACTTCCAGCACAAATACTTGTTGATGAGTGCAGAATGGAATCGTGTAAACGGCAAGCGGCAGGCAGCGGGAGAGCTGTACGATCAGGCGGTGCAGTTGGCGAAAAAAGACGGCTTTTTGCAAAATGAGGCTTTGGCGAGCGAACTGGCGGCTCATCATTATGTAGCGTTGGGGTTGGAGACCATTGCCAGGGTGTACATGACCGAAGCGTACGAGGCGTACATGCAGTGGGGAGCCTTGGCCAAGGCGAGAGAGATGGAAGAGCGGTACCCGCATCTTGTACAGCGGGGAAGAGGGCTGGAAGCATCGGCAGAGTTTGCGGCGACTGACCAGTCCGCTGATTTGGTCGATCTGATGAGCGTGATTAGGGCGTCGCAAACGATGGCGAGCGAGATCAGGCTGGAGCTGCTGCTCGCGACCATGCTGCGTACGGTCATGAGCAATGCGGGAGCGGAAAAAGGCATCCTGATCCTGAAAAACGAAAGCGAATGGGTCATCGAGGCAGCCGGGTCCGTCGATCTGGACGTGGAAATCATGCAATCGGTCCCGTACGAGCATAGCGGGATGCTGTCTGTCGCGGTGGTCAATTACACGATCCGCACAGAAGAAATGCTGGTGCTGCACAACGCTTCGGTAGAGGGCGTATTTTTCCGCGACACGTACATCGCGAAAAACAAGCCGAAGTCGATTTTGTGTTCGCCACTGTGGCAGCAGGGCAAAATGATCGGCGTCATTTACCTGGAGAACAACGAGACGACGCACGTCTTCAACGAAAAACGCTCGGAGCCGCTGCGCCTCATTTTCTCCCAAATGGCGATCTTTATTGAAAATGCCCGGTTGTACCATCAGTTGGAGCAATGGAACCAGTCGCTGGAGAGGATCGTCGCCGAGCGGACCACGGAGATTCAGTCGCTTTTGCAGGCGAACAAGAACTTGCTGAACAACGCAGGCCAGGGCTTTCTGTCGTTCTCCAAAAATTTGCTAGTTCATTCCGAATACAGCCGCGAATGCTTGCGAATGTTCGGTAGGGAGCTGGCGGGCGAATCGGTGGCAAGCCTTTTGTACCCGAACCGTCCGGAAGAACGGGCGTTTGTCGAATCTCTTTTGACAACGTATTTTGAGACGAAGGATCAGGCGCAAAAGGAGCTGTATTTGAGTCTCTTCCCGACGGAAGTTTACGTCAATCAGCTGCCGTTGAAGCTGGAGTGCAAGCCTATCTATGAGGATCGGCGCGATTCTCCCGAGGGCTTGATGCTGATTTTGACAGATGTGAGCGAGCAACGAGCACTGGAGAGCAAAATGGAGCAGGAGTGGCAAAGGCTGAATATGATTTTGACCGTGGCGATCAGCCTACCGCTGTTTCAAAAGCTATATCGCTCCTTCACGGCTTTCTTCGCGGAAGGCTGGAAAACGCTTTTCCGCGCAGGCACGGACGAGTCGGACAGCCTGCTCAAGCTGGCGGCGCAAATCCATCAATTCAAAGGGGATTTCGGTCAATTCCATCTGATCCACACGCCGCAAAAGCTGCACGATCTGGAAACGTGGCTGATGGATCGGGACAGGCAGCAGGAGCGGTTTACAGCCGGAGATTTTCCGAACCAGCTGCCCGTTGCGCACGTTCAGGCTGCCATGCAGCAAGACTTGGAGATCATTCGCAACAAGCTGGGGGACCATTTTTTGGAAACGGGCGACGGGGACATGACCATTCCCAAGGACAGGTGGGAGCATTTTGTAGGGAAGCTGACCAGCCTGCTGCCTGACCACTCTGCTGCCCGGCTGAGTCAATGGATGGACGAGCTGCACCATCGTCCGATCAAGGAAATGATGGCCCGCTATCAGGAGTATGTAGCCGAGCTTGCCCGGCGTCTGGACAAAACGATCCATCCGCTTCAGCTGGAAGCGGAGGAGATCTTTGTGGACCCTGAGCGCTTTGCGCCGTTTGTAGACAGCCTGCTTCATGTCTTTTCCAATGCCATTGCCCATGGAATCGAGCCGGACCAGGAGCGTCTTTCGCACGGCAAAGAAAGCAGGGGAACCGTCCGTTGCCGGATATGGCAAGAGGAGGTGGCGCTTTTGATCGCTATCGAGGATGACGGCAGAGGGATCGACATCGACAAGCTCAAGCAGCAGGGGCTGGAAAAAGGCTGGGGTACAGAGGGCAACGCCGAAGAGGAGCTGGGCTTTCTGTTTGAGGAGCAGGTCAGCGCCAAAGAAGAAGCCGATCTGTACGCGGGCAGAGGATTGGGGCTATCGATTGTCAAACGCGAGGTCGAGAACTTGCAGGGGACGGTAACTGTGACCTCCCGGGCCGGACAAGGCACCCGCTTTCTTTTCCGGATTCCGCTGGAAGACAGGCGTATGCAGACTTAGAGACAAGGAAAAAACTGAGGCGCGTGGAAGCCCTCAGTTTTTTCTGTGCGACAGCCGATCGTTCAGTGCGTGTTTTGAATGGAATCCAAAAGGCGTTCTTCATCAATCGGCTTCGTAATATAGTGACGCGCTCCCGCATTGATCGCTTCAAAGACCAAATGCTTTAAACCGTAGGTGCTAATCATGATGATGTAGGCATCGGGGAATTCGCTCATAATTTTTTTGACCGTGTCAATACCGTTCATGCCTGGCATGTTGATATCCATCATGACTACGTCAGGTTGGTGCGTCATGTACTGCTGGTAGGCGTCTAGTCCATTCGCCGCTTCTGCAATGACTTGATGGCCAGCCCGTTGAAGGATCATTTTTATGTATTCTCGGACAACGATCGAGTCATCGGCAATAAGTATACGAGCCATAAAACCTCCTGTGTGTCGAAGCGGTGTGATAGGGTTGGATCGTGCATGGGGTTGCCTGCTTTAACCATAACACTGTCAGGAAAATAGTCGCAATCCCATTACGAGAAAATGTGAGCGATCTTTGACAGAAACGTCACAAATCAGTCAACGACGATGGGCAGGACGGCATATTTGCCTGTCTGTTGATGCTCCTTGTGCAAAAAAAGCCATTCTCCTTCTGGCCGATCAGGAGAATGGCTTGAGCTGTCCATCATGGAGGGAACTAACGAGTGCCGACCAGCTTGCGCTCTTCGTGGGAGCTGGCTGCCGACTGTTTGCTTTCAACAGCACTGCTGAGCTCGTAAGGAAGACAAAGCGGCACACCTGTACGCGGATCGGTCAAAATATCCGCTTCAATGTTGAATACCCGGCGCAGCATGTCAGGAGTCATGACTTCTGCCGGGGTGCCCTCTGCCACAACCGTACCGCGAGAGATGGCCACCATGTGCTGTGCGTAGCGTGTCGCATGGTTCAGATCGTGGACGACCATCACGATCGTGCGGTTTTCTTCTTCGTTCAGCTTTTGCAATAGCTTCAGCACTTCCAGTTGGTGCGCCATGTCGAGGAAGGTTGTCGGCTCATCCAGGAACAGGATGTCGGTTCCCTGTGCCAGAGCCATGGCGATCCAGGCGCGCTGGCGTTGACCGCCGGAGAGCTGATCGACAGGACGGTCGTAGAAGTCGACCATGCCCGTCATGGAAATCGCCCACGAAACGATCTCCTTGTCTTCCTTGGTCAGGGAGCCGAAGCCCTTTTGATGGGGGAAGCGGCCGTAGGTAACAAGCTCAGACACGGTCAATCCATCGGGAGCAGTAGGGTTCTGCGGAAGAATCGCCAGCTGCTTGGCGACTTCTTTTGTTGACTGCTGATGGATCGACTTCCCGTCCAGGAACACTTGTCCACCTGTCGGCTTCATGATTCGGGCCAATGTCTTGAGAATCGTCGATTTGCCCGAGCCGTTTGCGCCGACCAGCGCGGTGATTTTGCCGGAAGGGATGCTGATATTCAGGTCTTTGACAATGGAAAGCTCGCCGTAACCGATGTCCAGCTTTTGCGTGTATAAGCGTTCCACAATAGGCCAACTCCTTTTATAGGAAAGTATGTACATGTATGCATATACGCGGACAATGATAATCATTTTCATTAAAGTATATAACGGAATGCAGGCTTTTTCAATACGTGATCGCTTGATCGCGTGAAGATCCGGGAAGGAAAAAAGCCAACCTGCTTCCGGGTGAAAGCAAATTGGCTTATTGAATCACAAGCGAGGGAAGAGCGGCAACTAGCTTTGGTACGTAACGTGGGCGATGATGCCTTCTTCCTCGTCCAGTACCAGCTCGATACCGGCGGAGTACGGGTTACGGTGCATGTGTGTATCCAGATAGAAGCGGATCGCTTCAATCAGGTTGATCTCGACAAACACTTGCTTCCGGCCGTTGGCGAACACTTCCGCGGAAAAGCCGTAGTCTTCGTCCCACATCAGCTCCACTTCTACATCCTGCGGCTGAATTTGCTTTTTGCTCGCTACATGCAGGCAGATGGCGTTGATGAGCATTTGTTCCGAGAAGGTTATCTTTTCCATGCGTTCAGTTCCTGTTTTTTCGCGCGTTGCGTTTTGAAGTAAACGTAGATTTTGCGGATCAGAACAATCATAGCCACAATGGCCAGCATGTTAATCAGGAAACCAAAGATCGCGCCCAAAGCTCCCATGTCGCCAAACAGGCTGCCGAACAGCAAGCCAGCCAGTCCACCGACGAGCAGACCTTTCATGAAGCCGCCGCTGCTTTTGGTTGGAGCCGCAGTGGCTGGCGTAGTGGTTGTCGTGCTTTTATTGGTAGAGGCATTGACATTCGAATCGGCCTTCGTTGGTGTTTGCGTGTTCGTTGGAGCTGTGTTGGAGTTGAACGATTTTTTGCCAGATTTATAGCCTTTCGCATCGGCATAATCCGTAAATCCGCCGGGAGCGAGTACGAGCATGACGGCGACCAATAGCATGATGAGTTTTTTCATGTGATTTGAGTAGCCCCTCTCTATATCATGGATTTACATATAAGTGTACATGAATATTGGGAGCTTTACCATCAAACATTCGGTGAACATTGCTGGATGGAAGAAGAAAACAAACAGAAAGCCCCTGACAGGGGGCACTTCAGCAGTCAAGGACTTCCGGGCATCCGCTAGGCGCTTTTTTTCAATTTGCGGGCGACCCAGTTGCCGAGCGTCTGGATCAGTTGCACCAAAACAACAAGGATGATGACGGTTATCACCATGACCTCGATATCCCATTGCTGGTATCCGTAGCGCAGCGCCAGATCGCCCAGGCCGCCAGCGCCGACGGCCCCGGCCATTGCTGTCGCCCCGATCAGACCGATCGTCGCAATCGTCAGGCAGAGGACGATGCCTGGTCTTGCCTCGCGCAGCATGATGCGAAAAACGATCTGTCTGCGGGAGGCCCCCATGGCCTGGTACGCCTCGATGACGCCGCGGTCCACGTCGTGCAGCGCGGTTTCCATCAAACGGGAAATATAGGGAGCCGTGTACACAATCAACGGGACAATGGCGCCTTCAATGCCGATGGAGGTACCGACGATCAGCTCGGTAAACGGGATGATCGCGACCATCAGGATGATAAAAGGCAAGGAGCGCACGATGTTGATGATGGTGTTCAGCGCGTGGTAAATCAACTTGTTCGGAAACAGGTGGTTGCTTTGGGTCACGACCAGGAGGATGCCCAGCGGAATGCCGATCAGCGTCGCAAGGAACAGCGAGACGCCTACCATAATGACGGTTTCTTGCAGGGACTGTCCGAAGACGGGAATCATTTCAGCAAGGCGTTCCATGAGCGTGTGCCCTCCTCTCGTTCTACGATGTCCACTCTGTATACCGATTGACGCAGAAAATGAATGCCCTCCTCGATCGCTTGCTCCTCGCCGGAAATGTGCAACAACAGGATGCCGAGCGCCGTTCCTTTAATCGAAGTAATGGAGCCGTACAGCAAATTGGTGCTGACCGGAAAACGTGCGGACAGTGTGCCCAGTACCGGATCGAGAGCGGCATCCCCGCGAAAGGCTACACGAAGGATTTTCGAGACAGGCCCGGACGGCTTGATTTTGGCCAAAATGTCTCCCGGCACCTCATCGTCGAAGATCGTCTTGATGAAATTGCGCGTCGTCTGTTGCTGGGGATTGCTGAAAATATCCAGTACGCTCCCTTGCTCGATGATGACGCCGTTTTCCATGATGGCGACCTGATCGCATATTTTTTTGATGACTTGCATCTCGTGGGTAATCAGCACGATGGTCAGATTGAACTTGCGATTGATGTCGAGCAAAAGCTCCAATATCGACTCGGTCGTCTGCGGATCGAGGGCGGACGTGGCTTCGTCGCAAAGCAGGATTTCCGGATCGGTGGCAAGCGCGCGGGCAATGCCTACCCGTTGCTTTTGTCCGCCGGACAGCTGCGAAGGATAGGCGTTTGCCTTGTCCGCCAGACCGACGAGGCCCAGCAGATCCTCGACCTTGCGTTTGATGACATCCTTCGGTACACGGTTCATCCGCAAAATTTCCGCTACGTTGTCAAAGACGTTGTAGGAGGAGAGCAGGTTGAAGTGCTGGAAGATAATCCCGATCTTTTTGCGCGCCTGGCGCAGCTCTTTTTCCTTCAGTTCGAGCAGATTTTGCCCGTTGACGACCACTGAGCCGCTTGTCGGCTTTTCCAGCAGGTTAATCGTGCGGAGCAGGGTGCTTTTCCCCGCTCCGCTAAAGCCGATCACGCCGTAGATCTGCCCTTTTTCCACGCGAAGGGATACGCCCTTCAAGGCTTCGACCTGCTTGGCTCCTACCTTGTACGTTTTGTGAATATCAGTCAGCTGTATCATCACCAGTGTCTCCTTGTTGTCGGTTGTTCCCGGCATCGTGATTACCAGGACGGCAGCACGGCTCCTTCAAAGTGTTCTTCGATGAATGTTTTTACTTCTTCCGAGCGGTAGATGTCTACGAGCTTTTTATAGGTCGGGTTGTCTTTGTCTGCTTCGTTGACTGCGATGATGTTGACGTAAGGCGAATCGGACGTTTCCGAGAAGATCGCGTCTTTTTTCGGCGAATAGCCTGCTTCCATGGCAAAGTTGGTATTGATCGAGGCGACTTCCACATTGTTCAGCGAGCGAGCCAGGAACGCAGCTTCCAGCTCCTTGAACTGCAACTTCTTCGGATTTTCCACGATATCCAGCGGGGTGGCGTTGTCTTTCACCCCGTCTTTGAGCTTGATTAGTCCGGCAGCCTGGTAGAGCAAGAGCGCGCGGGCGCGGTTCGTCGGATCGTTTTGGATCCCCACTACGCCGCCTTCCGGAATGTCTTCCACTTTTTTATGCTTGGTAGAGTAGAGGCCCATCGGGAAGGTGACGGTTTTGCCGATTTCGACGATTTTGGTCTTGTGGTCCTGATTGAATTTATCCAGGAACGGGATGGTTTGGAAGCTGTTCAGATCAAGATTTCCTTTGTCGAGAGCTTGGTTAGGTTGCACGTAATCGTTGAACACGACCAGCTCCACGTCGATTCCCTGCCCTTTGGCGACTTCCTTTACTTTGTTGAAAATCTCTTCGTGGGGACCGGCCGTCACGCCGACCTTGATTTTGGTTTGCTGTTCAGCAGAAGCTCCGCCGTTAGCGGAAGCCGCGTCTTGCTTGCCTCCGCAAGCCGTAACGAGGGAGGCAGCCAGCAAAAGTGAAGTGAGCAGTAAGCCTGTCTTTTTCATGAAAATTCCCCTTTTCTTTGGTGTTTGTATCGTTTTGAAAATGGTAACCTGGAAAAGAAAGAGCCTCTTCCGCTGAAGAAGAGGCTGTTACCTGCGCATGCAACATTCACAGTAATCCATGCCTCTCTTATCTGTCGGAATGTTTTCCGCTGGATTTGGCACCATATCGGTTGCGATAGGTTGCCGAGGTGTCATTGGGCCAGTCCCTCGACCTCTCTTTATAAGAGAAGGAGCGTATATTCAGTTGCTGGAAAATAACCAATAATTCATAGTTGGTTAGTTGGATTATAGCTTGCCACTCTCCACCTGTCAATTGTTTTTCCAAATGAACTTTTTCATTCGCGTCCAGTCAGGCATGATGGAGGGGAGGCATCAGGCGAATGTCTTTTCAAACGAAGGAGGACGTTTTGTGGAGCAAAACATGATTGTGGATGTCGATACGGGAATGGATGACGCGCTGGGAATCATGTTGGCGGTCAAGAGCGGTGGATGTGAGGTAAAGGGGATCACGACCGTAAGCGGCAACGTCCCCCTTGAAAAAGCGACAGAAAATACGTGCAAAATCCTCGATTTTTTGCAGGCGGGCGCAAAAATTCCTGTCATTCCGGGAGCCTCCCGGCCGCTTTTGCGTGAGCATCGTCTTCATGGGGAGGACGGACTTGGCCGGGCTTTACAAGAGACAGAGGCGAAGACGCAGCCGGCAGACGGCTTTGCGCCTGATTTTATTTGCGAGCAAGTGCTGGCCCAGCCCGGGAGCGTCACGCTTGTCATGACGGGGCCGCTCACCAATCTGGCTGTGGCTGTCCAAAAGTGCCCCGAACTGGTCAGGCATGTGAAGGAAGTCGTGTTTATGGGCGGCGCGGTGACCACGCAAGGAAATGTGACCCCGGTAGCCGAGTACAACATGTATGTCGATCCGGAAGCGGCCAAGATTGTCTTTCATGCCGGATTTCCGCAATTGACATT
The DNA here is from genome assembly GCF_051967035.1 of Brevibacillus sp. SAFN-007a. Lineage (NCBI taxonomy): Bacteria > Bacillati > Bacillota > Bacilli > Caryophanales > Paenibacillaceae > Brevibacillus > Brevibacillus sp. SAFN-007a. Next base: position 99,731 of record NZ_JBQCKK010000002.1, read on the forward strand.
GGTCGGGCTGGATGTGACACGACGAGTCCTGTTGAACGAAGAGCATATCCGGGAGCTGGGCGATACGCCCATCGGCCGCTTTGTGCAGCAATGCACGTCCGACTACCTGAACCGCAGCTTCGAGCGCAACGGCGCGCGTGTCTGCGCCTTGCACGATCCGCTGGCTGTAGCGGTGGCGCTGGACCGCTCGCTGGTGCAAACGCAAAAGCTGTACGTCGATATCGAGACGAAAAGCGAGCTTTGTGACGGGCAAACCGTTTGCGACTTTCAGAACCGCCTGAAAAAAGAGCCGAACATGAACGTCTGTCTGGACGTAGATGCAGCTGCGTTCTTCGCGCGTTTTATCAGAACATTGAAACAGTGAGTTTTCTTTCGTGTTGTCTGCCATTTTATTATGCTAGACTGCCTTTTTGTGCTACAGTGCATAGAGAAGCTTTTTTCCGTGTTTTTCAAAGCGTTTTTGCGCTATTTTTCGCGTGTATATTTTTATGTAAATGAGGACGAACAACCATGCATCAGACCCATTCGTTACAAGAAAAATGGCGGCAGTTTCTGGTGGTGCTGCTGCCTATCCTGATATCGCAGTTGGCGCTCTTTTCCATGACCTTTGCCGACACGATCATGTCCGGGCACGCCAGCCCGACTGATTTGGCCGGGGTGGCGATCGGGGCCAGTCTGTGGACGCCTGTGCAAGCAGGCTTGACGGGCATTCTCATGGCCGTGATGCCGATGGTGGCGCAAATGATCGGAGCGCAACGCAAAGACCAGGTGCCCTACACGGTCATGCAAGCTCTGTACCTGGGCGTGGCGATTGCTTTCGGGGTGCTGGTTATCGGCGGACTGGCGCTTGATCCGGTTTTGAACAGCATGCAGCTGGAGAGCGAAGTCAGACACATTGCCCGCGGCTTCCTGCATGCCATTGCCATCGGGATTGTGCCTTTGTTCCTTTACACCGTCATTCGCTGTTTTATCGACGCATTGGGGGAGACGAGAATCACCATGTTCATTACGCTGCTCTCGCTGCCCATCAACGTCGTGCTGAACTACGCCCTGATTTTCGGCAACTTCGGCTTGCCGCGCCTGGGCGGGATCGGGGCGGGCTACGCCTCTGCCTTGACCTACTGGTGTATTTTGCTGGTGAGCTTGTTTGTCGTTCGGCGCGTGCAGCCCTTTACCGATTTCGGGATGTTCCGCCAGTTTTATCGCGTCTCCTTGAGCGCCTGGAAAGAGCTGCTCAAGCTCGGTTTGCCGATCGGCTTTTCGATCTTTTTCGAGGTGAGCATTTTTGCCGCTGTGACCTTGCTCATGAGCGAGTACAGCACGGTGACGATTGCGGCGCACCAGGCGGCGATGAACTTCGCTTCGTTCATTTACATGGTTCCGCTCAGCATCTCCATGGCTTTGACCATTGTGGTCGGCTTCGAGGTAGGGGCGAAGCGGTTTCGCGACGCCAAGCAGTACAGCTATTTGGGCATCGGGATTGCCACGGGACTTGCTTTGCTGTTCGGCGCAGGGCTCTTGGTATTCAACAGGCAGGTTGCCGGAATTTATACGACCGACATGGCGGTTTTGGAGCTTGCGCAGCACTTCCTGATGTACTCGATCCTGTTTTTGATCTCCGATGCGGTGGCCGCTCCCATCCAAGGGATTTTGCGCGGATACAAGGATGTGACGGTTACATTTATCGTTGCGCTGATCTCGTACTGGGTCATCGGGTTGCCGCTCGGCTACGTTCTGGCGCAGTACACCTCGCTGGCTGCCTTCGGCTACTGGATCGGCTTGATTACAGGTTTGGCGGCAGGTGCGATCTTCCTGTTCGGGCGTCTGTTGTCCTTGCAAAAACGCATGATACGCAGCACCCCGTAACCAAACACGGTGCAACGAAAGCGGGAAATCTCCGGACAAGGAGTTTCCCGTTTTTTGCATGAACACAGAGAGGCGAGCTTACACTATGAGCAGCCCGTGAAAAATTTCTCTCCTAATTTTCAAGGAGAGCGTATATACTTTTTAGTAGAGTGATGGTAGAAAAGCTGACATTGAAGGAAAGGGGGAGGAGAAACGCATGACCTATGATTTTTTGATGAAGCTGGGGATCGCGATGTTTCTGGGCTTGCTGATCGGGGTAGACAGGCAGCTCAAGCACAAGCCGCTTGGCGTGAAAACAAGCATGGTCATATCCGTGGCAAGCTGCCTGATTACGATTGTCTCGATTGAGTCGGTACACCGGTTCTCCTTGCCTGGACACACCAACATGGACCCGCTGCGCCTGGCCGCACAAATCGTGAGCGGCGTCGGTTTTCTCGGTGCCGGCGTCATTTTGCGCAGAAGCAATGATGTAATCTCCGGGCTGACCACGGCTTCCTTGGTCTGGGCGGCCTCCGGACTGGGAATTGCCGTAGGCGCTGGCTATTATTACGAGGCGGTGACAGCGACCATCTTGATTATTTTGGCGATCAACCTGTTTCCGTTCATTCTCAAGTGGATTGGTCCCGAGTCTTTGCGCCAGCGGGATTTGTCGATCAAGATTGTAGTCGAAGCCGGTGGCGATCTGGACGGTGTTTTCAAACAGATCAAGCATATCGACCTTCAGGTGAAGAGAGTCAAGGTGAAAGACCTGGACAACGGGCAGAAAAAACTGGAAATGTTGATTACCGCTGCCGAGAGCACCTATACGACCGACATTTACAGCTTGCTGAAGGCAGTCGATCACGTGATTTCCGTCGAAGTAGAGAGCAGATGATGACGTCAACCAGAACCGCGGTTTGCCGAGAGAGGGCGCTGCGGTTTTTTCTTCGAGTCCTCTGGGCAGGAATCACCACGCCAAGGATATTGCGTGATATTTTATACACTTCTCCTCTTGCTAACAAGAATGAAAATCATTATCATTTTTAATGAATACGTCTGCGCTTCTATCCAACAGGAAGAAGTGGACATGATATAGAGAGGCAATCATTCATAGAGGAGGATGCGAGATGGAATTTCGGATCGAAAAAGACACGTTGGGTGAAATGAAAGTGCCTGCGGACAAGCTGTGGGGGGCGCAAACGCAGCGCAGCTTCCAAAACTTCGAGATCGGCGAGGAGAAAATGCCGCTTGAGGTTATCCGCATGTTTGCCATCCTGAAACGAAGCGCGGCCCTGGCGAACCAAAAGCTGGGCAAGCTGGACGCAGAAAAGGCGGAAGCGATCGTCACGGCAGCCGACGAAGTCATTGCCGGAAAATGGGACGATCACTTCCCGCTGGTGGTTTGGCAAACCGGAAGCGGCACCCAATCGAACATGAACGTCAATGAAGTGATTGCTCGCCGCGCCAACCAGCTGCTGGAGGAAAAAGGAAGCAGCGCGCGAATCCATGCCAACGACGACGTGAACAAATCGCAAAGCTCCAACGATACATTCCCGACAGCCATGCACATGGCGGGACTGGTAGCCATCGAAGATCAGGTACTGCCTGCGCTGGCGCTGCTCAAGAAAACGCTGAAAGAGAAAAGCGAAGCCTACATAGACATCATCAAAATCGGCCGGACGCATTTGCAGGATGCCACTCCGCTGACACTGGGCCAGGAAATCAGCGGCTGGGTGCGCATGCTGGAAAAAACCGAGAAAATGATTCAGGAAAGCAGCGAGTATTTGCGTGAGCTGGCGATTGGCGGTACGGCTGTCGGAACCGGCATCAACGCCCATCCGCGCTTCGGGGAAATGGTCGCTGCGGAAATCAGCGAAGCGATCGGCAAAACATTCGTGACCGCCGAAAACAAATTCCATGCGCTGACCAGCCACGACGAGCTTGTTCACGTACACGGAGCGTTGAAAGCGCTGGCCGCCGACCTGATGAAGATTGCCAACGACGTCAGATGGCTGGCGAGCGGACCGCGTTGCGGAATCGGCGAAATCGTCATCCCTGCCAACGAGCCGGGCAGCTCCATCATGCCAGGAAAAGTGAACCCGACGCAGAGCGAAGCGATGACAATGGTAGCGTGCCAGGTAATGGGCAACGATGCCGCGATCGGCTTTGCCGCCAGCCAAGGGAATTTCGAACTGAACGTGTTCAAGCCAGTCATCATTTACAACTTCCTGCAATCGGCCCGACTGCTCGCGGACGCCATGAAGTCCTTCAACGACCATTGCGCGGTCGGTATTGAGCCGAACCTGTCTGTCATCCAGGAGAACCTGAACAACTCCCTGATGCTTGTCACCGCCCTGAACCCGCATATCGGCTACGAAAACGCAGCAGCCGTGGCCAAGCTGGCGCACAAGGAAGGCATCACGCTCAAGGAAGCGGCCATCAAGAGCAACCTGCTGACCGAAGAACAGTTCGACCAGATCGTACGCCCTGAGCAGATGATTCATCCGAAAGAATAAGAGAAAGAGGATGTATAAGCCGATGGTATCCACGCCATCGGCTTTTCTCTATCAGGGCAGCCGATGGAGGCTTTCGGTCGGTTTGCGGGGCTGTTGTAGCGTCGTCTGCTTGTTTTGTCCCGACACCTATGGTTACATGAATAGAAAACACAGAGAACCATTCTATCGGAAGAGCAGGTGATTCTGGTTGTTACAGAAGGCGCAAGAGGTCTTGCAAAAATACTTTGGCTACGAATCGTTTCGCGAGGGGCAAAAGAAGATAATCGAGAGCCTGCTGTCAGGCCACGACACGATCGGCATCATGCCGACCGGCGGGGGAAAATCCATCTGCTATCAGGTGCCGGCCATGCTGTTCGACGGCGTCACCATTGTCATTTCGCCGCTCATCTCGCTAATGAAGGACCAGGTAGACGTACTGGTCAGCATGGGCATTGCGGCTACGCAGATCAACAGCTCGCTCGACTACAGCGAGGTGCGCGAGCGCCTGCGGATGGCGGCGCGCAGGGAGTACAAGCTGCTCTACATCGCTCCGGAGCGCCTCGAATCGGAAACGTTTCAAAAATGGATTCGCGACGTGCCGATATCGTTCATCGCTGTCGACGAGGCGCACTGTGTCTCGCAGTGGGGCCACGATTTCCGCCCCAGCTATCTGGAGATCGCCCGCTTTTTGCGCACGCTGCCAGAGCGTCCGATCGTCGCGGCCCTCACAGCGACGGCGACGCCGGAGGTTACGGCCGATATCAAGCGCCAGCTCGCTCTGGAGGATGAGCGCCTTTTCATCACGGGCTTTGGCCGGGACAACCTGATCCTGTCGGTGCGCAAAGGGGAAAACCGCCGCGAGTTTATCCAGGCGTACCTGAAAGCGAACAAGCAGCAGGCCGGGATTATTTACGCCGCCACGCGAAAAGACGTCGATGCGCTGCATGCCGACCTCGCGAAGCGCGGCTTTTCGGTCACCAAATACCACGCCGGGCTGTCCGAGGAAGAGCGGGCAGCAAATCAGGAAGCGTTTCTGTTCGATGACGTCCGCACGATGGTCGCGACCAACGCATTCGGAATGGGCATCGACAAGTCCAATGTGCGCTACGTCATTCACTACAACATGCCGAAAAACCTGGAGGCGTACTACCAGGAAGCAGGACGGGCCGGACGCGACGGCGAGCCGAGCGAGTGCATTTTGTTGTACCAGCCGCAGGACATCCAGACCCAGTCGTTTTTTATCGAGCAAAACCAGCTGACCGACGAGCGCAAGGAGCACGAGTACAAAAAGCTGTACGCCATGGTCGACTACTGCCGGACCCCGCGCTGCCTCCAACAGTACATCGTGCAGTATTTCGGCGAGACAGAGGCACCTGCGTGCGGCCGCTGCCACAACTGCACGGACGACACGGAGCTGACCGACATCACGCTCGAAGCGCAAAAAATCTTTTCCTGCGTCAAACGAATGCGGGAGCGCTTCGGCGCGGCACTGGTCGCCCAGGTGCTCAAAGGCTCGAAAAACAAGAAGGTTGCGCAGTTCCAGTTCGATCAGCTTCCGACTTACGGGCTGATGAAGGAGTACAAGGAAAAAGAGATCGCCGACCTGATCCAGCTTCTCATCGCCGAAGGATACTTGCAGGTGACAGAGAGCCAATACCCGATCGTGAAGCTGGGCGAGCGGGCGCTTCCCGTGCTCAAGGGCGAGGAGCGCGTCGTGCAAAAAATCTCGCTCCGCCCTGTGGCGCTCGCAGAGGACGACGAGCTGTTCGAGCAGCTGCGTGCGCTGCGCAAGGAAATCTCGCAGCGCGAAGGCGTGCCGCCATACGTTATTTTCCACGACAGCACGTTGAAGGAAATGAGCAGCCTCTGCCCGACCGACAAAGAGGCGATGCTCCAGATCAAAGGCGTGGGCGAAGCCAAGTTTGACAAGTACGGCCACCTTTTCCTGGAGTGCTTGCAAAACTACGCCGCCGTCAAGCCGTGACGTTCATTGTCACGGCTTTTCGCTATGGTAGCGGTGGCCAAAACCAAAGCCGTGACGCTGACTATCACGGCTTTTGCTACTTTATGCACGGGCGCCATCCACTCACGCACGCAGCAGTCTTCTCTTTCCCCCGCTTTAGCCCGCGATTCTCCTGCGATGCTTCATCAGATACAGCAGAAAAGCCAGCAGCAGCAACCCTTGGGCGACAATCGCGCCGGAGATGGAGGCGCCCAGGTAGACGACCAGGTAGTAAATCCCCGACCCGACAGCCATCAAAACGTTTTCGATAAAATTTTGAATCGCAATCGTCTTGCCGGAGCCGACCATCTTTTTGCCCTCGTCCTGCAAGATCGTATTCATCGGAATGATGAACACCCCGCCCATGAACCCGACCAAGAGCAGCAGGCAGATCGCGATGACAGTAACGTGAATCCACGGAAACAGCACGATGACGAGAAACATGCCGAAGCCGTAGCTGACCGAGCGGGTGAACCGGGACAGCGGAATCAGCCGCGGCGCGAGAAAAGCGCCGATGATGATCCCGATTGACGTCGTAGCCAGGATCAGCGAGACAAAAAAGCTTTGCGGGTTCATCCCGAGCGCGGCGGGTATCCAGGCCAGCACGGCGACCCGCAGCACAGCCGAGCTCATCCAGAAGGCTCCGGTGCCGATCAGGGCAAAGTTCGTTTCCGCACGGTTCATCAGGTGCTGGAAGTCGATGAAAAAGCGGCGAGCTTCCGCACCGTAGCGAATCGCGGCGTTCCCTTTCAGGCGCGGGATGAAAAAGGTCACGCCCAGCGACAGCAGGTAGAGGATGAGGCAGATGCTGGAGGAGAACAGCGGCGCGGTCATGGAAGCGATCGCTCCGCCTCCGCCGATTCCGGTCAAGATCGCGACGATGGTGTACGCCTCGATGCGTGCGTTGGCCTGGAACAGCTCCTGCTCATTCCGAGTCAGCTCTGGCAGGATGCCGTACTTGGCAGGCGAGTAGACAACCGCGCCGACCCCCACCGTAAAGTAGCAGAGCATCAGCAGCAAAATGCTGGAGTGGTCGATGACCAAGAGCAGCACGATGCCGAGCGCTTTTATCAGGTTGCCGATCACCAGAACGAACGATTTGGCGTGTTTGTCGGCAAAAGGCCCGACGAGCGGAGCCAGAAAAACGTACGGCAGAAAAAAGGAAATGGAAACGAGTGCGAGCATTGCGGGAGAAAAGCCGTTCTCCCGCAGCAGGTTGGCAATGACAAACAAGATCATGTTGTCGGCAAAGGCCGAGAGAAATTGCGTGAAATACAGGGCTTGCAGCGGTTGCAGTCGCATCTTCACATCAGTTTCCTCCACTTTCCGCCAGTTGTTTCAGACTGACGTAGTCCGTTTTTCCGCTCCCGAGAAGTGGCAGCGCCTTGATTACCTGCATCGTGCCGGGAATGAGCAGCGGCGAGTATTGCTTTTCCGTCAAATACGCGCGCAGTTGGCTGAGCTGAACGGTTTCATCTGTAGTGAACAGCAGGACGCGCTCGCCTTTTCGCTGGTCGTTGACGGTGATCGCGGCAAAGGCGGAGTGACCGAAGCATTGCATGGCCAGTTCTTCCACCAGATTGAGCGACACCATCTCGCCGCCGATTTTGGCAAAACGTTTCAGGCGGGACTGAATGCTGAGAAAGCCTTCCTTGTCAGCCGTCACCAGATCGCCAGTGCGGTACCATTCCCCGGCGGGCACGAAGCCCTTGCCGTGAATCAGGTAGCCTTTCATGACGTTCGGGCCTTTGACGAGCAGCTCTCCGCCTTCGTCGATGCCTGCGACCGGGTCCAGCCGATAGCTCATGCCGGGCACCAGCCGTCCTACAGTGCCGGGTTTGTTGGCGAGCGGCGTGTTGAGGGCGAGAATCGGAGCCGTTTCGGTCGCGCCGTAGCCTTCGAAAATCCGCACGCCGAACTTATCCATCCACAGCTTGCGCACGTCGTCCTTCAGCTTCTCTGCGCCTGCGAACACATAGCGCAAAGAGTAGAAGTTGTACGGGTGCGCCATCCGGCCGTAGCCAGCCATGAACGTCGAGGTTCCGAACAAAATGGTCGCGTTCTGATCGTACACCAGCTCTGCAATCGCCTTGTAGTGCAGCGGGCTCGGATACAGATACACCGGAATGCCTTTGATGACGGGCAAAAGCGTGCCGGCAGTCAGCCCGAAGCTGTGGAACATCGGCAAGGCGTTGAAAAACTTGTCGCGGCTGGTAATGTCGATCATGCTGGTCACTTGCTGGATGTTCGCGTACAGATTGGTGTGCGTCAGCACGACACCCTTTGGCTTGCTTTCGCTGCCGGATGTGAACAGAATCAGCTCGTTGGTGCTTGGCGCGGCCTTTCGCTTCGTCACATAAGCGGCGAGGGCAGCCAGCTTGTCAAAAGCAGTCGCCGACGCTTTCAAATCTTCCAGGTAAATGATCTGCACGCTCGGCGACAGGCCCGCGATGATAAGCTCCAGCTTGCCTTTTTCGATGAAGGCGCGCGAGGTCAGGATCGTATCGAGATGCGCTGTCTCGCAGCAGTCGAGCAGCGAGCGGATGCCGAGCGAAAAGTTCAGGATCGCTGGTGTTTTCCCGATGCAAAACAGCGCCAGCAACGTAACCAGATGCCCGACCGAGTTGGGGAGGAATACGCCGACGGCCGCCTTCCCCCTCAAAGGCTGTAGCAGCTTGTTGCCGAGCAGGTAACTGCCGATGAGCAGGGTGCGATAGTTGATAGCCGAGGTCAGGTCTTTGGCGATCTCCATTTTTGGCCCGTTGAGGCGGGCGGCTGCCAGCACTTCATCGAACAGGTTGACGTTTTGCTTCATCCGGCTATGGAACAGTTCCTCCTGCATGGTGCGCAGGATCAGGTCATTGGCCGACGCCTTTTGTTCACGCATGGAGCGGTTTTCGTCGCGGTCGATGGTGAACGGCGTGCCCACAGTCATCGTAATGGCGGGAAACAGTGAGCAGCGCAGCTTGCCTTGCAAATAGGAGAAGAGCGAGCGCTCCAGTCCGTTGATTGCGATCGGGTAGACGGTTGCGCCTGTTCTCATGGCGAGGTAGCCGACGCCGCTGTAAATTTTCATCAGGCCGCCTGTTGTGGTGATGCGGCCTTCCGGGAAAATGACCAGTGTCTCTCCTTTGCGGATGACTCGCAGCATGTGGCGAATCGAGTACGGGTTGAGCGGGTCGATTGCGATATGCTTGCGGAAGCGCAGGAAAAAGGCAAACCGCTTGGCAATCTCGGTGTTGACGACAAAGGTAGCTTTCTTCGGCAGGCAAAAGGAAAGCAGTACCGCATCAAGCAGGGAGACGTGGTTGGGAATGAGGAGCGACGGTTTTGTCAGGTCGATTTTGTTTACACCGTGAATGCGCGGCCGAAACCACAGCAGCAAAATCATTTTCAGGAAGGCATGAATGAGGACCATGTAGACCACACCTTTTCAAAGGGGAATGGTGTTGCTTTATAGTCCTCATTGTAAGGAGCGGGGGGAGTAAAAAAAGTACCAACATTCATTGGTACCTGGTCATAATACCTAGAATAGCTTTTTCTGGCTGGCTTTTGCGGCCGCTTCCTTGCTTGTTTTGACGCCCATTTTTTTCAGGATGCGGTTGATGTGGTTTTTGATGGTCCGCTTGGTGATGTGCAGGGACTGCTCGATTTGCGTCTGCGTCTTTCCCTGGTGGATCAGTTGCAGAATATCTTTTTCGGCAGGGGAGAGAAGCTTCCGGTTTTCTTCGTTTTTCAGCCGCAAAAACTCGTTGCGCAAAGCGGCCGCTGCTGTCGGGTGAATCGCGGACTGCTGGTTGTGGGCAGCGCGGATGGCGTCGGGAATTTCCTTGAAGCTGGACTTGCTGATGTAGTTGACGGCGCCGGCAGAAAAGGACTCGACAATCACATCCTCGGCGGTCAAGGACGTGAGCATGATGATTTTGCAGCCTGCCTCAAGCGCAATCAGCTCCATCGCGGTTTCGATGCCGTCGAGATTGTTTTCGGTCAGGTTGATGTCCATCAGGACGACGTCGGCTTTTGCTGCCAAAAAGCGCTCGGTCGCTTCCGCCTTGGTGCCTGCTTCGCCGACAACAGTCAGGTCGGCTTCTTTGTTCAGGTAGTCGACCAGTCCTTTTCGCCAGACAGGGTCGTCCTCGACGAGAAATACTTTGATCGTCTCCATGTTCATTTCCCCCCTTCTGTTTGGGTAGAGCCTGTCAGGACGCGTTTTTTCGGAAAGAACAAAAACACCGTCGTTCCTTTTCCTGGCTCGCTGTATATCTCCAGCATTCCCTGATGCTTTTGCATGACGTTATAGCAATAGGAAAGTCCGAGGCCGAAGTTTTGGCCGGTTCGTTTGGTAGAGAAAAAAGGGTCGAGCACATGCGGCAAATTTTCCTTGGAGATGCCTGTACCCGTATCCGCGACGGCGATGACGAGGTGGCGGTTGGACAAAAACAGTTGCAGGGTGAGCTTGCCGCCCGACTTCATCGCTTCGATCGCGTTCATGCACAAATTGGTGAGAATTTCCCGAAGCTGCACGGGATCGCCATACAGGTGAAGGCTCTCATCCAGCTCGCATTCCACCAGCACCTGCTGCTTTTCCATGTAGGGCTTCAAGTTTTGAATGACTTGCCTGATGATCTCGCCAGGTGCGCTGGATGATTCGCGCAGCTCGACGTCGCGAAGCTGGTTTTGAATCCGGTTCATCATGTCGAGCATGTGCTGGGAGGATTGCAGGAGGACGAGCGCGTCCTCCTTTAGTTTCGGCTGGTTTGTTTCCTCCGCGTACGTTTCGATCCGATCGGCGTACAACGAGATTTTGCCCACTTCGTTTTTGATCGTGTGGTTCATGATTTGCGCGCCTGACGTGAGGGCGCGCAACGTGCTGTCCAGACGCCTTTTTTCTACGCGGAGCCGGACGCCCAAAAAGCCGTATTTCAAACTGATGGCAACAATCAAAATGAACTGGATCGCGACGACCAGCATGTTGTAGCGCCATGCTTCGTAATCGTTCTGAATGCGCATGACGTAGATGAAAATAAAGACGAAAAAGAGCGGGACGATGATTAAGACGTTCGTGAAAAAGCTGTTCTTTTTGACCAACGGGTCTTTCTCGTTCCGGTACTGTATGATGAGCAGCGTGCAGGCGATCAGAAAAAAGGGAATGACCCATGCCACCATGATCCAGTAATTGAAGCTCAGTACAGGATAAATGGGGGTGATCGCGAGCATCAGAAGCGGCAGGCAGAGCGCAGCGAACGGGGCTATCAGCTTTGTTCGGCGGGTGAGAAATTCCGCCGAATGGACGGCGAACATGAGAAATGAATAAGGCAACCCGACCTGACAGATGAAGGACGACAAGCGACTGAAGAAAAGCAAAGTCTGCTCGGTACCGTGATTCATGGTGAAAGCATCGGCCCAAAGAGGCATGACCGTCTCTTCAATGACCGCAGAGAGGAAGCCGCATCCTCCGATGAATGCAGTGGCGCAGGCCCAGCGGATCGACGTGCGCTTCGGGTCCGTGAACAGGACCAATAGCCCTAGCGCCCATATGGTGAATAAGATGAAAACCATCATGGCAAGCGATCTCCTGTGTCCGTCATGTTACACCCATTATAGCGTACCTGTGAGGCAGAAAACGAAAATGAATCGATTACAAAAAAATGGGTAAGCAGCCATCCTTTTCTCAGAGAAGGGTGGCTGTTTATTTTGCCGGGATGAGGCGTGTCCATCCAGCATATTCATAGGTAAGAAGCTTTTTCCAGTATAGCGTAAAAATGAAAACGAATCCGTTGTGTGGCAGGTGAACAGTGGTGAAACGAGTCGATTTCATTTACCAGAAGCTGCTTGAGTCCGGTCCCGGAAAAAAGGTCAGCGCAGGCGAGCTGGCCGAGCTGTTGGGCCTGAGCCGCGCGAATGTGAGCAGCGATTTGAATCGCTTATGGAGGGAAGGGCGCATTGAAAAAGAAGAGGGGCGTCCGACTCGGTTTTCTGTGAAGCAAGCGAAAGACTCGCTTTATTTGGCGCAAACGGCATTGGACAGGCTGGCGAAAACGAACAAAAGCCTGATGACCCGCATCGAGCAGGCGAAGGCAGCGGTGCTGTATCCGCCGCGCGGGATGCACTGTCTGATTTTGGGCGAAACGGGAGTAGGCAAGTCGTGGTTTGCGGGGATGATCCACGAGTTTGCCGTCGATATCGGTCGGCTGGACAAGGGGGCGCCCTTTGTCGTGTTTAACTGCGCCGACTACGCCAACAACCCGCAGCTTTTAATCAGCCAACTGTTCGGGGTCAAAAAAGGGGCGTACACCGGAGCGGAGATGGACCGCAAAGGGCTGGTGGAAAAGGCGGACGGCGGGATTTTGTTTCTCGATGAGGTTCACCGCTTGCCGGCAGAGGGGCAGGAAATCTTTTTTACGTTCATGGACAAAGGGACGTTCCGCCGGGTCGGGGAAACAGAGGTGGAGCGTTCCGCGCAGGTGCAAATCGTCATGGCAACGACGGAAAATCCGGAATCCAGCCTGCTCAAGACGTTCATGCGCCGCATCCCGATGGTCATCAAGCTGCCTTCCCTGGTGGAGCGGGACATGGAGGAGCGCTTCGGGCTTATCCTGGAAATTTTCCGCGAAGAAGCGTTTCGGCTGGGGCGGGAAATTCAGATCTCGGCAAGCGTCGTGCAAGCGTTTCTCTGCTATCATTGCCCGAACAATATCGGCCAGTTGAAGACAGATATCCAGCTGACCTGTGCCAGCGCTTATGCCGAATTTATTTCCTTGAAGAAAAATTTGCTGCAAGTCTCTATTCAGGACGTTCCGCATCACGTCAAGCAAGGGCTGCTTTTGGCCAAAGACTATCGCCAGGAGCTGGAGGCGCTGATCGGCACCGAGCGCAAATGCTTTGTGGTGCAGCCCTCCGAGGAAAGCATCTGGTTTGGCGGCGAGTCGGAGAATGCCGCCGACAGCGTCTACGAGAAGATCGAGCAGAAAATATACGAGCTGCAAAACCAGGGGGTCAGCGAGGAAGAGCTGGAATTCGATATCGAGCATTACTTCACCACGTTTATCAAAGGGGTTCATCAGCGCATCAACAAAGGCGACATGGCGCGAATTATTGATCCGCTTATCATTCACCTCGTCGAAGACATCGTGCGCTATGCCGAGGCGAAGCTGGAGAAGGTTTTGAGCCAAAAGGTCATCTTCGGCCTGGCGCTGCACATCCAGACGTCGAAGGAGCGGCTGTCGCAAGGAAAGCAAATCGTCCACCCGCACATCAACAGCGTGCGGCTCAAATACAAACGGGAGTTTGCCGTAGCGCTGGAGTGCGTGCGCATGATCGAGGAAGCGCTGCTGATGGACTTGCCCATTGGCGAAGCGGGCTACTTGACCATGTTTTTCGTGCTGGATGACGAGAGCATGCAGGAGGAGAGGGAAACAGTCGGTGTCCTGGTCATCACGCACGGCAGCGGGGGAGCGACGGCGATGGTCGACGTGACCAACCGTTTGCTGGTCACCCAGTACGCGCGTGCCATCGACCTGCCGCTGGAGGAAGACTCGCTGGTCGTCCTGGAGCAAGCGATCAAGACAGCGCGGGAAATCGGAAGCGCAGCCGGGCTGCTTTTGCTCGTCGACATGGGCTCGCTGCTGGGATTCGGGGAGGCCATCGAAAAGGAGCTGGGCATTCCCGTCAAGGTGGTGCCGATGGTGAGCACCCCCCATGTGATCGAGGCGACGCGCAAAGCGATGCTGGGACATTCGCTGGACGATGTGTACCGCGATGTCGTCGGCATTTCGATGGGGCAGCGGGAGGAACTGCCCAAGGAAGCGACAGACGTGTCGGTACCGGCCTTGACGATCGTAGCGGCCTGCCTGTCCGGCGAGGGCAGCGCGCTTTTTTTGAAAAAGCTGCTCGAATCGAAGCTGCGCTACGACGAGAAGCTGCTGGAATTCGTCCCGCTGCAGCTCATGGACAAAGGGCAAGCGAAAAATCGGTTGAAAAAGCTCAAGGAGGAGCGGACGGTTCTCTGCGTCGTGAGCAACTACATGCTGGATCGCGACTTGCGCTGCTACAGCATGGACGATGTAGTGAACGGCGAGGCGCTGTCCGACATCCAGCAGCTGATTGATCTGGAAGAAGCTTATGTGAAGATGAAGGAATCGCTCAGGGAGCACCTGAAAATGGTGAGGGGCCAAGACATTCTCGATGACGTCAGGACGTGTGTGGCGCGCATGGAGGAGCGGCTTGTCAGCAAGCTGGTTTTCGATACGCGAATCGGGGCCTATCTGCACATCTGCTGCCTGGTGGATCGGCTGAAAGCCGGGGAGCGCTCCGTAGCCTATACCGACAAGGTGCCGTTTTTGGCGGAAAACCGCAAGCTGTACAGCCTGATTCGCCATGAGCTACAGCCGTTGGAGGACAAATACGACGCGGTTCTCAGCGAGGATGATGTGTGTTTCGTCATGAATTTCTTCCTGCACAATAAAACGCTGGTGTAGCTAGTGTTTTATTTTTTGTCTGTTTTGGCTCTGTCACCAAAACACTACAGCGCTTTCATTCAAACACTGCAAGACGGCAAAAGCGACGGGTGCCCACCAAATGCGATTGTGATGCGCCTCTTTTTGTAAGCGCATACAGCTCTGGTGTTTTGGCACGTGACTTGCTCTAGGAAAAGGACATAACCAATCGAGGGGAGGATGCTGAATTGAATATTTTGCTATGTTGCGCAGCGGGGATGTCTACGAGTCTGCTCGTGCAAAAAATGGAGCAGGCGGCACGGGAAAAAGGGCTGGAAGCAAAAATCTGGGCGGTGTCGGCAGACGAGGTGAAGCATCATATCGACCAGGCCGAGGTGCTTTTGCTGGGTCCACAAGTCCGCTACAAGCTGGCGGAAATGAAAAAGGAAGGCGCAGCGAGAGGGATTCCCGTTGATGTGATTGGCACGGTCGACTACGGCTCGCTGAATGGCAAGAACGTGCTGGAGTTTGCGCTGCGGCTAAAACAGTAGAGGGGGATGGCGTATGGCAGGGTTTATTTCGTTTCTGGAGAACCGCGTGATGCCTGTGGCGGGCAGGATTGCGGAGCAGAAGCATTTGCAGGCGATTCGCGACGGAATTATTCTTACCATGCCTTTGCTCATTATCGGCTCTCTTTTCCTCATCATCGGTTTTATTCCCATTCCGGGTTACAGCGAATTCATGAGCGGAATCTTCGGCGATCAATGGCTGACCAAGCTGTTGTATCCGGTGAACGCGACGTTTGACATCATGGCGCTGATTGTCAGCTTCGGAGTGGCGTACCGATTGGCGGAAAAGTACAAGGTCGATCCGCTGTCGGCAGGCGCGATTTCGGTCGCTTCCTTTTTGCTCGCGACCCCTTACAAGACGATGTTCACCCCGGAAGGTGCCACGGCAGCGCAAGAGGTAGGCGGAGTCATTCCTGTCGCCTTGATGGGAAGCCAAGGGCTGTTCGTCGCGATGCTGTTGGCCGTGCTGTCCACGGAGATTTACCGCAAAATCATTCAGAAGAAAATCGTCATTACGATGCCGGACGGGGTGCCCCCTGCTGTCTCCCGCTCCTTCGTGGCGCTGATTCCCGCTTCCGTCGTGCTGCTGGTCGTCTGGCTTTTGCGCATCCTGATTGAAAATACCTCGTTTGCCAGCATCCACAACATCGTCGCTGACTTGCTCGTCGGTCCGCTGAGCGCGCTCGGCAGCAGTCTGATCGGAGCGATTGTCTGCGTGCTGCTCGTCCAACTGCTTTGGTCGCTCGGCCTGCACGGAGCGGCGATTGTCGGCGGCATCATGAGCCCCATCTGGCTCACCTTGATGGACCAGAACCGGGCGGCGTTCCAGGCGAACCCGAATGCCGAATTGCCCAACGTGATTACGACTCAGTTTTTCGACCTGTGGATTTATGCAGGCGGTTCCGGCGCAACGCTGGCGCTCGTCGTCCTGATGCTGTTTCGAGCGCGCAGCGAGCAGATGAAAAACATCAGCCGGCTCTCTATCGGCCCTGGCTTGTTCAATATCAACGAGCCTGTCACCTTCGGCATGCCGATCGTCATGAACCCGCTTCTGATTATTCCGTTTATCCTCGCTCCAGTCGTGCTGGTGATTGTCAGCTATGTAGCGATGTCATTGGGCTGGGTGGCAAAGCCAAGCGGGGTCGCCGTACCGTGGACGACTCCCCTCATTATCAGCGGCTATTTGGCTACGGGCGGGAAACTGTCGGGCAGCGTGCTTCAACTGGTGAACTTCGTCATCTCGCTGTTGATCTACTATCCGTTCTTCCGTCTGTGGGATAAGCAAAAGCTGAACGAGGAACAGGCGCATGCCGCTTCCGACAAAGTCGTGAATTTGTAATGAACCAAAGGAGAGGCATGCCATGAAGCTGATTGTGAATGCGGATGACTTCGGGTATTCCAAAGGGGTGAATCTGGGGATCATCGAGGCGCATCGGGCGGGTGTCGTCACCTCTGCCACGGTGATGGTCAACATGAGCGGGTTCGAGCATGCCGTTCAGCTGGCAAACGAAACGCCGACGCTCGGGGTAGGCATCCATCTGGTGCTTACCTGCGGAGCGCCAGTCAGTCAGAACGTGCCGTCGCTGACCGACGAGCAGGGGCGGTTCCGGCGCGAACGCGATTTTTTGCACGCGTCCCCGGAGGAAGTGGAGAGGGAGCTGCGCTGCCAGCTGGAAACGTTTTTGCAAACAGGTCTACCCCTGACGCACATTGACAGCCATCACCACGTCCATGCCCATCCTGCCATTTTGCCGATTGTGCTGCGCCTGGCAAAAGAATACCGGCTTCCGGTTCGCCATCCGTGGGCGTTTTCGCCGGGGGCGTGGGCAGAGCATGCAGAGGTGACGACAACAGAGGGCTTTTCCGAGCGGTTTTACGGAGACGATTTGACCGTACAGTCGTTCATCGACGTTGTGGAGGAGCTGGCGGACTGTGCTGTGGCGGAGATCATGACGCATCCGGCGTATGTGGACGAAGCGGTGCTGACAGGCAGCTCCTACACGCTTCCGCGCGCGCGGGAGCTGCACATTTTGACCGCAAAAGAGATAAGAGAGTACGTGCAAAAACGCAATGTACAGCTCGTGACGTATAAAGAACTCGGATAGGTGGAGATTGATTTGGACCATACAGACGTGATTTTTCAGCTGATTTTACACGGCGGAAATGCGAGAAGCCTGGCGATGGAAGCAATCGCCCTGGCGAAAAACCAAGACATGGCAGGCGCACAGGATGCACTGCGGCGATCCGGCGAGGAGCTGAGCCAGGCCCATCACCATCAGACTGCGTTGATTCAAAAGGAAATCGCGGGAGAAAAGCCGGAGATCAGCATGCTGTTGATTCACGCGCAGGATCATCTGATGAATGCGATGACGATCAAGGATCTGGCCAGCGAGTTCGTCGAGCTGTACGGCCATGTCCATGCCGGGAAGGAGGCAGGAGTGTGAGCGGAATCAAAATCGTTACGATCGGTGGAGGATCGAGCTATACGCCGGAACTGGTAGAAGGCTTTATCAAACGGTACGACGAGCTGCCCGTGCGCGAGCTGTGGCTCGTGGACATTCCCGAGGGCGAGAAAAAGCTGCAAATCGTCGGGGCGCTGGCAAAGCGCATGGTGGAAAAGGCCGGGGTGCCGATCAAGGTGCATTTGACGCTGGATCGGCGCCAAGCGCTGGCCGGGGCTGATTTTGTCACGACACAAATGCGCGTAGGGCTGTTGGACGCCCGGATCAAGGATGAGCGCATCCCGCTCAAATACGGGGTCATCGGGCAGGAGACAAACGGGCCTGGCGGATTGCTCAAAGGACTGCGCACGATCCCGGTCATTCTCGATATTTGCCGCGATATGGAGGAGCTCTGCCCGGATGCCTGGCTGATTAACTTCACCAATCCGGCCGGCATGGTGACAGAAGCGGTTCTCCGGTACACAAACCGCAACAAGGTCATCGGGCTGTGCAATGTCCCGATCGGGATGAAAATGGGAGTCGCGACTGTTTTGGGTGTCGACCAGTCGCGGGTGCATATTGATTTTGCCGGGCTGAACCACATGGTGTTTGGACTTGGGGTATATGTGGATGGAGACGACGTCACTTCGCAAGTGATCGACAAGCTGACGGGCGAGCAATCGGGAATCACGATGCAAAACATTCTCGATCTCGGCTGGGAAAAAGATTTCATCAAGGCGCTGGGCATCCTTCCTTGCCCGTACCATCGCTATTACTATCAGACTAGCACGATGCTAGAACACGAGCAGGAAGAAGCGAGCAAGAACGGCACGCGTGCGGAGGTGGTCAAGCGGGTGGAAGCGGAGCTGTTTACACTCTATGAAGATCCCGACCTGAATATCAAGCCGCCGCAGCTGGAAAAGCGCGGGGGAGCGTACTACAGCGAGGCGGCCTGCAATCTGATTCACTCCATTTACAACGACCGTCGGGATATTCAGCCGGTCAACGTCCGCAACAATGGCGCGATTGCCAGTATTCCTGACGATTCGGCGGTAGAAGTGAACTGCGTCATTACGAAGCAAGGACCGATCCCGCTGGCCGTTGGAGATTTGCCTGTCCCTGTGCGCGGGCTTGTGCAGCAAATCAAGTCGTTCGAGCGGGTAGCGGCCGAGGCGGCTGTCACGGGCGATTACCACAAGGCGTTACTGGCGATGACGATCAATCCGCTGGTGCCGTCCGATGCGGTCGCGAAGCAAATTCTCGATGAAATGCTGGAAGCGCACAAGGAGTATCTGCCGCAGTTTTTCAAGCCGGTGACGTGAGGGTGAGAGACTGGTGGAACGGCCTAGCAGGCGGGGCAGGAGCATGAGATACAAGCTGCTTGCTCTGGATGTGGACGGAACGATTCTGATGTCAGACCATTCCCTGGCAAACGTGACGCAGCAGGCGATTCGCGAGCTGGCAAGGCGGGGCGTGTACGTCACGCTGGCTACAGGCAGGGCGTATCCTTCGGCGAAAGCATTGGCCAGACAATTTTACCTCCGTACCCCGCTCGTATCGCACGACGGTGCGTACGTAGCCGATCCGCTCACGGATCACGTACTGTTCGTCAGCCGCATTCCTCACGAAACGGCTTTTCTGGTGACGGAAATCTTGGCGAGGCATGAGCTGGAGATCATGCTGCTGCACGAGGCTTACGCGGTGACGAACCGAAGCTGGCGGTGGCGGGAGCTGTTTCCGCATGTGAACAGGCAGACGGTGCGACAGCTTTGGCAGGATCGGTATCCGCTCAAAATCCAGCCGACGTCAACGCTCGCGGAGTACGTCCGGACCAAGCAAGTGTGCGCCCCCAAAATATTCGTTACCGGAGAAGCGGGACGGATCGCGGCGGCCAGGCGGGAGCTGGAATGCGCCAGCCTGGAAAAAATCAGAGTGACGGCATCGGGCGAGCGCAACCTGGAGATTTTGCCGGAGGGGGTCTCCAAAGCAAGCGGACTCGCCGTACTGTCAGAAAAACTGGGAATCGATCCGGAAGAAATCGTAGCCGTCGGTGACAACTACAACGATGCGGAAATGCTGCAATATGCCGGCATGGGGGTGGCGATGGGCAACGCCCCGGACGATGTGAAGCGGCTGGCCCGCTACGTTACAACGTCCAACGACCAGCACGGCGTGGCTGCGGTCATCCGCAAGTTTTTCCCCATACACGATGCATGAGGCAGAAAAGGAGGAGTGCAATGGTCCGTTTTAGCGTTGAAATTACCGTAAGTGGCGGCCTTCATGCCCGTCCGGCTTCTGTCCTGGTAAACCTGCTCAATCAGTACCGCTCGTCGGTCAAAATGATCTATAACGACAAGCAGGCCAATGGCAAAAGCATTCTCAGCGTCATGGCGCTGGGTGTAAAGACCGGAGATGAGCTGACGTTTGAAGTGGAGGGAGTGGACGAACAGGAGGCAGCGGTGGCGCTGCGATCGTTGTTGGGGCGGAACTTCGCCATGTAGAAGGGCGTAGAGTGCAGGAGCCAATCAAAAAAGCCAGTGCCCCGGTAAGCGGGCATTGGCTTTTTTGCATTTTCGGGCACTGCTTCGTATGCGGGGGTGCCAGTGTAGCGCCGGGGACAACAAGATCCCGACAAAAGGCAGGCAGGCATCAGGCGTTTTTGAGAAACGCGACCATCACCTTGAAGTAATCGCCGTCAATCTCGATGGAGAGGCGGCCGCCTTGCAGCTCCACGATGCTTTTCGCAATCGCGAGTCCGAGACCGGAGCCTTCGGTATGGCGCGATTGATCGGCGCGCTTGAACCGTTCGAAAAGCTCTTGGGCATCAAAGTCAATTTCGTAGGCAGAAACGTTTTTGATCGTCAGGATGACTTCTTCCGGCTTTTCGTACAAATCGACCAGGACCCGCGTATGGGGCAAGGAATATTTCAAGGCATTGCCAATCAAATTCTCGAAGACGCGCCACGTCTTTTTGCCGTCAAGCGGCGCCACGATTTTCGGCTGTTCCACGTTGACGCGAAAGGTGAGGGACGACTGCTCGATCTTTTCGCTGAACTCCGCGATCGCCTGGTTGAGCAGGGAGGCTACATTCACCTGCTCGATGTGCAGCTCGACAGCTCCGCTGGACATTTTGGCTGCGTCAAACAGGTCGTCGATCAGCACCCGCAAGCGGGCCGTTTTGCGATCCAATACATCGACGTAGCTTTTGATCTCGTCTGCAGACAAGTTCTCCCGTTTGAGCAAGTCGACATAGTTGATAATGGAGGTGAGCGGCGTTTTTAAATCGTGCGAAACATTGGTAATCAGCTCCGACTTCATGCGCTCGCTCTTCATTTGTTCTTCCATCGCCCGTTTTAATCCCCGCTTGATGTTGTTGAGAGAGTGAGCAAGCTCAGACAGATTTCCTTTGTAAATCTTGTCAATCGTGGCATCCAGGTTCCCGGCTGACATCTCGGAGGCTCCCCGCATGATGCGGTTCATCAGTCCCAAACGACGCAGGGTGTAAGGTACAACAGCGATCAGGTAGAACATGCCGTAGAAAAAGCTGAGAAAGAACAATTCCTCAAAGGATGTCTGGAGGGAGACCAGACCGAGTGCTGCGCTCATGCTGAACCCGACTGTCAGAACGAACAGCAAGGAGACTTTGAAAAACAGGCTCCGGTTGTTATAGCTTTCTCGCAGGAGCGTTTTTTGCCGGGCGAACAGGCTTTTTTGCCATTGCTCGCGAAACGACTCCGGGTGCACGTACATCTGCCAGGCATCCAGAGCATACAGCAGCAAATAGGCTGTAAACAGGGAGATGATCCCGAGTGTAAAGAAATGCTCGGCGTCAATCGGCAAAAAGAAAAAACGCATATGGGCAATCATCGCCAGGTACGTAAAGCCAACCAGGAGGAGCATGATTGACCGAATATCGAGCGGGATGCGCCGGAAAAGCGCCAGACTGTTGACCACGATCGGTTGTTCTGCCGCGCGATTCCGCTTCGAATACCAGAAAAGCAGCCCAGTCACAAGCAGCGTCACCGTGAACAGGGCGCATTCTCTGAGCAGCCGCTCCCGTTTGGAATCGAAATAGGCGGCATCGGCATGAATCTGGCTGTAGCCCTCAGGGTTTTTCGGCACGTAAAAAATCCCGCTCCATTCATGTAGCTGATAAGTCCGGTTGATATCGGCAAACTCGCCATATGCCTGATCGGCAGTTGTCGGAAAACGGATCGCATAGCGGGCCTTTTCGCTCACTTCTTTCTCGGAGGGCGCTTGGGACATATTGGTGTGTACTTTGCCAGTCCGGTTGTCGTTGACATAGTATTGAAAGGAGCCGGAGCGCAGCGCAAGGCTGGTTTTGCGCTCCTCGTACTCGGCGTCCTTATCCGCGACCATTTGTTTGAACTGTTGATCCCAGCGGGCATTTTCTTCCGCGAGTGCCTCTTTCAGCTTGGCGGCTTGCTCGGCAATGAGCTTGTCAAGCTCCTTCGTATTGGAAGCCGCTCTCGCTTCTTCCAACTCGTACGCGTATCCCATCTCGAATCTTTTCTTGACTTCCTGCAGGGCATCCTCGCGCTCGCGCTGGAACTGCTCTACTGTCTCTTTGCCCAGCTTTTCCTCCGGTGTTTTGTGCTCGTAGTCGGCGAAGTCCACATGAACGTTTTTCACCAGTTCGACAAACCGTCTGACTTCGCTGGTGAAGCTGGCACTCTGGAAGTAGCTGTCTTTTTGCAAATACTCGCGGTTGTGATAAATGTCTGCCGCCGTCAGCATCAGCAGCGAAAGACTGACAATCAGACCGATCAGGGCAGGCAGCGTAAAGCGGCTATTTTTCGATTTTGTATCCAATTCCCCATACCACCTTCAAATATTTCGGTTCCTTCGGGTTGATCTCGATTTTTTCCCGAATGCGTCGGACGTGGACGGCAACGGTGTTTTCCGCGTTCATGTACGGCTCTCGCCAGACGCGCTCGTAAATTTCCTCGATGGAAAAGACCCGGCCTTTGTTTTCCATCAGCAGCTCCAAAATTTTGTATTCCGTGGCCGTCAGCCGCACCTCGTTGCCGTCGACGGTGACGGTTTTCGTACTTTTGTTCAACGACAAGCCGCGGACGTGAATTTCTTCCCCGGTTGTTTTGTAGTTGCCGAGGTTGGTGTAGCGTCGCAGCTGGGATTTGACCCGCGCCACCAGCTCCAGCGGATGAAAAGGCTTGGTCACATAGTCGTCGGCCCCGATGTTCAAGCCCAATATTTTGTCCGTATCCTCCGATTTGGCCGAAAGCATGATGATCGGGATGTTTTTGTCCTGGCGAATTTTAAACGTAGCTGTGATCCCGTCCATCTGCTGCATCATGATGTCCAAGATGATGAGGTGAATCTCCTGTCGTTCCAAAACGTCCAATGCCTCCACGCCATTGCGGGCTTTATGCACGACCAGCGATTCGTTTTGGAGGTATATTTCGATGGCGTCCCGGATCTCTGCCTCGTCGTCGACTACGAGGACGTGATAAGTCGTCATGCTTTCTCCCCCCTTATGCATGCATTCATGGTTCTATCTTACCGCCCAGGTTTGACAAAACAGCATAGAAATCTCTTACAAAATTCTTACGAAATGCCAAGATAGGATCTAGTCCGAAAATAAGGTAAGATGGGGGGGAGGAAAAACGAGGAAAATGGTGAGGGCCTTGCTGGAATGGACCGGGGAGAGGATCATCCCCAAGCTGTTGAAGCCGACGAATGGCATGCTGCTGGAGCATATCGCCCGCTATTATTTTGCCACCCCCTATATCAGAGGCAGAGTGCTCGATATCGCCTGCGGAACGGGGTACGGCTGCCATATGGTGGCAAAGGATCGGAAGCGGGAGCTAGTCGAGTTGATCGGCGTCGACCGCGATGATGACACGATTTCGTATGCGAAGCGGGAATACCATCATCAAAAGATCACGTATCAAAAGGGCGATGCCCTCGATCCGCTGCTCCCGGAGAAGCTGGGCTTGTTTGATACGATTTTGAGCTTTGAAACGATTGAGCATGTCACCGACGACCTGCTGTTTATGGATAACCTGTATCGCATGCTGAAGCCGGGCGGCACGCTGGTCCTGTCCAGTCCGTTCGGCAGAGGGAGAGGCATGCAGACGAGCGAGCCTTTTCATGTGCATCAATTGACGCCCGCTGAGTTTGAGGAGCTGTTTGTCCGGTTTTCGCAGGTGGAGATTTACTATCAGCGGGGGCCGACGTTTGAAAAGCCCCGTGACGGCGTGCGTTATTTTGTCGGGATGGCGGTTTGTACGAAATAATCCTGTATGGTTTTGGATACGGAATGAATGGAGATGGCGAAACTGGCTGATTTTTTGAGATGGGGCATACGAAAAGAATGGGTAGACGCTCTGCAGGCGAACGGGATTGCGGAGCCGACTCCGATCCAGGAAAAAGCAATTCCTGTCCTCATGACAGGCAAAGATGCGATTTCCCAGGCACAGACAGGGACGGGCAAAACGCTTGCTTTTCTCCTGCCGATTTTGGAGAAAGTCGATCCCGAGACAAACGACGTTCAGGCGCTGATCCTCACGCCTACGCGGGAGCTTGCGCTGCAGATTACGGCAGAGGTGCAAAAGCTGACGGCGGCCGTGGACGAGGTGCATGTGCTTGCCGTATATGGCGGACAAGACGTCGATCGGCAACTGCGCAAGCTGGCGGGCAAAAAACAGATTGTGATCGCTACCCCCGGCAGGTTGCTGGACCATTTAAGAAGAGGCACGATTGATTTGTCGACCATATCCATGCTTGTGCTGGATGAGGCGGACCAGATGCTGCACATGGGCTTTTTGCCCGAGGTGGAGGACATTCTCGCGCAGACGCCTGCTGATCGGCAGACCATGCTGTTTTCCGCGACGATGACGCCACAGGTGCGTGCGCTGGCCAAGCGGTTCATGCAAAACCCGGAGGAGATTCACGTGCCAGGCAAGCGGATCACGCTGGAGAATATCCGGCAGATCGTCGTGGAGACAACGGACCGGGCGAAGCAGTCTGCCTTGCGCAGCTTGCTTGACGAGGAACGCCCGTTTTTGGCGGTGATCTTTTGCCGGACCAAGCGCCGGGCAAGCACGCTGAACGCCGCCCTGCAAGGGAGTGGCTATCTTTCGGACGAGCTGCACGGCGATTTGTCACAGGCGAAGCGCGAGGACGTGATGAAGCGTTTCCGCCAAGCCAGAATCCAGTTTCTCGTCGCAACGGACGTGGCAGCTCGCGGACTTGACGTCGAGGGAGTCACACACGTATTCAACTACGATATCCCGGAGGACGTAGACAGCTATATTCACCGCATCGGCAGAACGGGCCGGGCCAAGGAGAAGGGCGTCGCCTACACATTGGTGGCGGCAAAGGATCGGGCCCGGCTCGCCGAGATTGAAAAAGGGATCGCCATGAATGTGGAGCGGCGTGCGAGTGAGCGGACGGCGGACTTCGGGGGGCACGAGGAGCGCAAGCAGGACAGGAAGAAGCATAAAGGTCTGGCAGACCAGCGCAAAGCAGGGCGTGCGAGGAAACAAGGGCAGAACAGCAGCGTACGGGCAGCAGGCGGAAGCGCACGTTTTGACGGCAAAAAACCGCCAGGCAAACGGCCCGGCCCGGCTCCGGCAAAACGCGGCAGCACCGTTCGAAGGGCCAAGAATCGCTGAGGGAAGCAAAGCGGAAAAACAGAAAGACCGTTCCGGCTGTGAGACAGGCAGGAACGGTCTTTTTCGTGCATTTAGCTGTCAGGAAAGACGCGCGAACGCGTAAGGAAGCGCACTCCTTCAGGGCCCTCCAGCGAGAACATGCCGCCGCGGCCCTCGACCACATCAATGATGAGCTGGGTATGCTTCCAATACTCGTACTGGGCTTTCCCCATGTAAAACGGGCAGCCGCCGATCTCACCCAGGAGTACATCCTGATCGCCGACGAGAAACTCGCCGAGCGGGTAGCACATGGGAGAGCTGCCGTCGCAGCAGCCCCCTGACTGATGAAACATCAAGTCGCCATGCTTGGCGCGCAGCCGTTCGATCAACTGTAGGGCAGCATCGGTAGCGAGCACTTTCTCAGGCTGGCTCATCGGTCAAAAGAAACCCAGAGCCTGGTCGCTGTAGCTGACCAGCAGATTTTTGGTTTGCTGATAGTGAGAGAGCATCATTTTGTGCGTTTCGCGACCGATACCGGACATTTTGTATCCGCCGAACGCAGCGTGCGCAGGGTACGCGTGGTAGCAGTTGGTCCATACGCGCCCAGCCTGGATTTCGCGGCCCATGCGGTAGGCGGTGTTCATGTCGCGCGTCCATACGCCGGAGCCGAGTCCGTACAAGGTGTCGTTGGCGATGGAGAGAGCTTCTTCCGTGTCTTTGAAGGTGGTCACGGAGACTACCGGACCAAAAATTTCTTCCTGGAAGATGCGCATTTTGTTGTGGCCCTTGAACACGGTCGGCTGGATGTAATAGCCGCCCGCCAAATCCCCCTCAAGCTGTGCGCGTCCTCCGCCAATCAGGCAATCTGCGCCTTCCTGCTTGCCGATATCGAGGTAGGAGAGAATTTTTTCGACTTGTTCCAGGGAAGCCTGGGCGCCGATCATCGTTTCCGTATCGAGCGGGTTGCCCTGCTTGATGCTGGCGACGCGCTTCAGGGCGCGCTCCATGAATGGGTCGTAAATGCTTTCGTGAATGAGGGCGCGGGACGGGCACGTGCAAACCTCGCCCTGGTTGAGCGCAAACAGCACGAAGCCTTCGATGGCTTTGTTGAAGAACGCGTCGTCCTTTGCACACACATCCGGGAAGAAGATGTTCGGAGATTTTCCGCCCAGCTCCAGCGTCACCGGGATAATATTTTGCGAAGCGTATTGCATGATGAGACGGCCGGTTGTCGTCTCACCGGTAAAGGCGATTTTGGCGATGCGGTTGCTGGATGCCAGCGGTTTGCCCGCTTCCAGACCGAAGCCGTTCACGACGTTGACGACGCCTGGAGGAAGCAAGTCGCCAATCAACTCCATCAGTACCATGATCGAAGCCGGTGTTTGCTCGGCGGGCTTGAGCACGACGCAGTTTCCTGCGGCCAGCGCCGGGGCGAGCTTCCATGTCGCCATCAGGAGCGGGAAGTTCCACGGAATAATCTGTCCGACGACTCCGAGCGGCTCGTGGAAATGGTAGGCCACCGTGTCGTTGTCGATTTCCCCCAGGGAGCCTTCCTGGGCGCGAATGGCGCCAGCAAAGTAACGGAAATGGTCGATGGCGAGCGGAATGTCTGCCGCCAGCGTCTCGCGGATGGGTTTGCCGTTTTCCCATGTTTCGGCAGTCGCCAACAGCTCCAGGTTGGCTTCCATGCGGTCTGCGATTTTCAGGAGGATGTTGGATCGTTGTGTAACCGAGGTGCGTCCCCAAGCGACTTTTGCCTCGTGGGCGGCATCCAGTGCAAGCTCGATGTCCTCTGCCGTCGAACGGGCAACCTCGCAAAAGACTTTGCCGTTTACAGGGGAGACATTATCAAAATATTCACCCTTCACCGGCGGTACCCAATTGCCCCCGATGTAGTTGTCGTAGCGAGTCTTGAAAGTCACCTTGGATCCGGCTTGGCCGGGTTGAGCATAGATCATGCGAGCGCCTCCTCTATTATCACCTTTTTCTTTACAGCCTTCTCTAAAAGCAAATCCCGTACCAATCGCCGTAAGCTTGAAATGATAACGTTTTCGCAGATGAGGCACACCAAAAATGCTCCAAAATGGAGCAGGAGTTGTTCTGTTTCGGGACAGTTTGCCATACTCTTGGGAGTATCTTACAAATCTCTGCTTTTTGCGCGAGGCTTCGCGTTCTTATTCATGCTATACTGAGAGAGAATGATGGTTGAGGGAGGGAAGAGTGTTGTCAACGATTGTCCAGCAATCTTGGAAGCGCTGCCAGGAATCGAACCTCAAAGCTTGGGAGAAAGCCAATGACCAGATCATTTCCAGCAAACGAATCAAAGAAATCATTCAGGAAAATCACCCCCTGATTCAAGAAAGCCTCCCGCTTTTCAACAAGCTTGCTCCTTTTTTGCTGTCGACCGAGCATATCGCTTTGCTGTCGGATCGGGATGGCAATATCATTCACACCGTCGGGGACCCTGTGTTTGCCAATCAGGCGCAAAAGGTGCAGCTGCAAATCGGGGCGAACTGGACGGAGGATTACAAAGGAACCAACGCGATAGGAACGGCGCTGATCGCGCAGCAGCCGATTTCCGTGCAGGGAGACCAGCATTACTTTTTGGAGAACCGCTTTCTATCCTGCTCGGCGGCGCCGATATTTTCACCGACGGGCGAGCTGCTTGGCGTCATCGACATCAGCACGCGCAAGGAATACATGCACCCGTTTGCCTTGACGATTGCCTGCATGATTGCGGAAGCCTTGCAAAATCGCTTCCTGTACGCCAACGCCGAGCGGGTCATTGCCTTGCCTGAAAGCCCGGAGAAAGCTAGCAGCCAGAAAAAAGTGCCGCTCGTAGCGCTCGACAGGGATGAGCGCATCGTGGGCCTGAACGAATGGGCCAAACAGCGGCTGGGCCAAGACGCTTTGGGAACGCGGCTGTCTCCGGAAGAGGAGCGCGCCGGGCGAGACGTGCAGGATAACCGCCAGCGTTTCTGGGCTGCCCAAGCCGTGGCGGACGCTGCTCCCGGAGCTTCCGCGCCTGCCCCAAGCCAGAAGCCGAAGCCTGCCCTCAAGCCGTTTCCCCGCCTTGCCGGGTCGTGCCCGCTTTTTTTGCAGGCGAAAATGCTCGGACAGAAGGCGGCGCAGGTTGATTTTCCCGTGCTGATTCTCGGCGAAAGCGGCACCGGGAAGGAACTGTTCGCGCAGATGATTCATGAGACAGGGCCGCGAGCACAGGAGCCTTTTATCGCCGTGAACTGCAGTGCCATTTCTGAAAATTTGATCGAAAGCGAATTGTTTGGATACGAAGGCGGCGCGTTTACCGGCGCCAACCGCGAGGGAAGAATCGGCAAGTTTGAAGCGGCGAAGAAAGGGACGATCTTTTTGGACGAGATCGGGGACATGTCTTTGCGCGCCCAGGCCGCTTTGCTTCGCGTGCTGCAGGAAAAGGTCGTCACGCCCGTAGGCAGCAACCAGTCGCGGCCGATTCATGCGCGGATCATCGCTGCCACGCACCGCCATTTGCCGGAGGAAATCAGGGCGGGGCGTTTTCGCGCGGATTTGTACTATCGGCTCAAAGGGGTCTCCATCCACCTGCCGCCGCTGCGGAAGCGAAGCGACATCATCCAGTTGGCCGAGCATTTGATGCAACAAATTGCCATGGGACAGCCGTACGTCTTGCTCCCGGAGGCAAAAGCAAAGCTCGCCACCTACTCCTGGCCGGGCAACGTTCGCGAGCTGCAAGGCGTGCTGGTGCAGGCTGCCTTTTTGTCCGACGGCGAAGAGATTGGACCGGAGCACATTCAGCTTGAGGGACTGACAGAAGAGACAAAGCCTGTCCATGCGGTTCCCTCCTTGCGGGAAACCGAGCTAGTGGCGATCAGGCGAGCGCTGGATTCGAGCGGAGGCAATGTGAGCCGGGCGGCCAGGCTGCTGCAAATCGGGCGAAACACGTTGTACCGGAAAATGGCGGAATACAAGCTGACAGCGTCCGTCGGCCAGGAGGAGCCATGATGGCCCTGTACAGGCCAATCAGCTTGCTTCTCGTCTATCTGAGCAAGTAGCGAAGGAGAGAGTATGCGTGGACTATCGACAACAGTTAGTACGTCTGCTGGGAGAAGACAGGGTAACGACCAACCCGACGGTACTGGAGCAGCACAGCCATGACGAATCGTATCACACGCCGCATCTGCCGGACGTAGTGGTGTTTCCGCAGACGGCAGCAGAGGTCAGCGCCATCCTGAAGCTGGCCAATGAAAAGCGGATTGCGGTGACGCCGTTTGGACTGGGCACCAGCCTGGAAGGGCACGCCATTCCGTACGCCGGTGGCATCAGCATGGACTTTTCGCTGATGAACCGGGTGCTGGAAGTCCGGCCGCAAGATTTCCTCGTGCGTGTGCAGCCAGGCGTGACGCGCACCCAGCTCAATCGCGAGCTGAAAAAGCACGGCCTGTTTTTTTCCGTGGACCCTGGGGCAGACGCGACGCTGGGCGGCATGGCGGCCACCAATGCGAGCGGAACGACCTCGGTACGCTACGGAGTGATGCGCGATCAGGTGCGCGATTTGGAAGTAGTGCTGGCGGATGGCCGCATCATTCATACGGGCAGCATGACAGCCAAATCTTCGTCCGGGTATCACCTGACGGGAATGTTCGTCGGTTCGGAAGGGACATTGGGCGTGTTCACCGAGCTGACGCTGCGCGTGTACGGGATTCCGGAGGTGACGATGGCAGCGCGGGCCAGCTTCCCGACCGTTCAGGACGCGGTCGATACCGTCGTCGATATTCTCGGGGCCGGGATTCAGGTGGCGCGCATCGAGCTGGTTGACGAGCGCTCCATTCGCCAGGTGAATTTGTACAAAGAGACGAACTACCCGGAAAACCCGACGCTGTTTATCGAGTTTCACGGCAGCGAGCAGAGCCTGGCGCACGACATCGGGTTTGCCCAGACGATCGCGGCCGAACATGGCTGCACGCAGTTTTTGTTCGAGACCGATTCCAAGGCGCGGGCGGCGCTCTGGGATGCCCGTCACAATCTGGCGTACGCCTTCCTGCATAAATCGCCGGGAAAAAAGATGATGGTGACGGATGTATGCGTGCCGTTTTCCGAACTGGCCAAAGCCGTGGTCGACGCCAGACAAGCCATTGACCGCTCGGGTCTGGACGGAGCTGTGCTGGGGCACGTCGGTGACGGAAACTACCATGCCATTGTCATGATCGACGTGCATGATCCCGAGGAAATGGCACGCGCCGAGGCGCTGAATGCGCATCTGGTAGACTACGCGCTTGCAAGAGGCGGGACGTGCACCGGAGAGCACGGCGTAGGAGTCGGCAAGGTCAAATACCAGCGCAAGGAGCACGGAGCGGCGCTGGACGTGATGAAGGCGATGAAGCACGTCCTCGATCCGAACGGCATTCTCAACCCGGGAAAAATCTTCGAAGAGGAATCGCCGCCTGCATTCTGAGTCAGAATGCAGGATTTTCTTTTCCCTGAAAAGTGACCCGGGGCATAGGAGAACAGGCTGCCATGTGGAATGTACATGATTGGTACATAAAATAGTTCGCGAGGCAGGGAGGCGGGTATGAAGTCGATTGTTGAGATTGCCAAGGCAGCAGGTATCCATGAGCAGGATATCGAGCTTTACGGAAAGTATAAGGCAAAAATATCGGATCAATTGTGGGATCAAATAAAAGACCGACCTGACGGCAAGCTGATTCTCGTTACCGCGATGAATCCCAATCCGGCGGGAGCAGGCAAGACACTGACCTCGATTGGATTGTCGCAGTCGCTTCATCTGCTTGGAAAAAAGGCGATCGCAGCGCTCCGGGAGCCGTCTCTGGGCCCGTGCATGGGGATAAAAGGGGGAGCTACCGGGAGCGGCAAGGCGCACCTCTTCCCTGCGGATGAAATCAATCTGCATTTTACTGGTGACATTCATGCGGTGACCGCCGCGCACAACTTGCTTGCGGCGATGATCGACAACCATCTGTTCCACGGCAATCCGCGGGGCATCCATCCGAAAAAAATCGTCTGGAAACGGGCGATGGACATGAACGACCGCGCGCTCCGAAACATTGTGGTCGGGCTGGGAGACGGCAATGGCACGACGCGGGAGGACGGGTTTATGATTACGACTGCATCGGAGATCATGGCGATTTTGTGCCTGAGCGAGAATCTCGCCGATTTGCGCGAGCGGCTGAATCACATCATCATCGGCTATGACATGGAAGACAAACCGGTGCGGGCGGAAGAAATCAATGCGGTCGAGGCGATGTGCGTATTGCTCAAGGATGCGATCAAGCCAAACCTCGTGCAAACGATCGAAGGCACGCCCGCCATCGTTCACGGCGGTCCGTTTGCGAATATCGCGCACGGATGCAGCAGCGTGATCGGGACGAAGACGGCCTTGAAGCTGGCGGATTACGTCGTGACGGAAGCGGGCTTCGGTGCGGACCTGGGAGCGGAGAAATTTTTCCACATCACGTGCAGAAAAGCCGGGCTGACTCCTGCGGCTGCAGTCGTGGTCATTACCGTGCGCTCCTTGAAGTACAATGCCGGGGTCAAGGTGCCGGATCTGGCCGTGGAAAACCTTGCCGCCCTGGAAAAAGGCTTCGCCAATGTGCGCCGCCATCTGGAAAACTTGCAGAAGTTCGGCGTGCCTGCCGTTGTGGCGATCAATCATTTTGCCACCGATACGCAGGCGGAGATCGAGGCTGTCCTGGCGCTATGCCAAAAGGCAGGTGTCGAAGCGGCGGTGTCCAAGGCGTGGGCAGAGGGCGGAGAAGGCGCGATCGAGCTGGCGGAAAAAGTGATGCGTGCGGCAGAGCGCCCTTCGTCCTTCCGCTTCCTGTACGAAGATGAGTGCCCTGTGAAGGAAAAGATCGAGACCGTCGTCAAAGAAATCTATCGCGGCTCGGGCGTAGCCTTTTCTTCGCTGGCGACAAAAACGATCCGGAAGATAGAGGAAATGGGGCTGTCCCATTTGCCTGTGTGCATGGCGAAGACGCCGTACTCCTTTACAGATCGGGCCGATCAGCTGGGCGCCCCGGTCGGTTTTACCATTCAGGTGAGCGAGGTGCGCATTTCGGCGGGAGCAGGCTTCATCGTCGCCTTGACCGGAAGCGTGGTGACGATGCCGGGACTTCCGAAGAAACCGGCGGCGGAATCGCTGTATGTGGATGAGTGCGGGCATGTGGAAGGGCTTGGCTAGCTGCTACTGTTTTTGCAGGTCACAAAGGTATGTTTCTGCGCCAATCTGTGGAAACTAGAGGAAAATGGGCACAAATGCCGTTTGCATTTTTACAAGATGCATGGTACGATTACGATCATGTTCTTTGTAGGGTGCTTATGTACAATCGGAGATAGAAGGGCATGTTCCGGCTGTAAGGAATCGTGCCCTTTTTTCATGAGAATTTTATAGAAGAAGGTAAAGGTAAAGGAGACTGACGTTCATTGACCACTTTTTATGATTTTGGTTTGCATCATTCTATTGTGAGAGCGCTTGGCAACATGGGATTCGAGGAGGCGACGGCCATTCAGGAGCAAACCGTTCCTGTTGCCTTGCAAGGCCGTGACTTGATCGGACAAGCGCAAACCGGTACAGGGAAAACGGCTGCGTTCGGGATTCCGCTGGTGGAGCGCCTCGACGAAAACAACGGCAACATTCAAGGGGTTGTCCTGACGCCGACGCGCGAGCTGGCTGTTCAGGTAGCAGAGGAAATCAACAAGATCGCCCAGTTCAAAAACATTTCCGCGCTGCCCATCTACGGCGGTCAAGATATTACCCGCCAGATCAAGGCGTTGAAAAAGCGTCCGCAAATCATCGTGGCTACGCCGGGTCGTTTTATGGATCACATGAGAAGAAGAACGATTCGCCTCGATGCGATTCAGATCGTCGTCCTGGATGAAGCGGATGAAATGCTGAACATGGGTTTCATTGATGATATCAAAGAAATTTTGCAAGAAGTGCCTGACAATCGTCAAACCTTGCTGTTCTCTGCGACCATGCCGAGAGCGATTCAGGAAATTGCACAGCAATTCATGACGGAGCCGACGCTGATTTCTGTAAAGCCGAAGGAAGTAACGGTTCCGAACATTGAGCAGCACTATATGGAAGTCACGGAGAAGCAAAAATTCGATGTACTCTGCCGCCTGCTCGATATCCATGCCCCGGAACTGGCGATTATTTTCGGCCGCACCAAGCGTCGCGTAGATGAGCTGTCCGAAGCGCTGACCAAGCGCGGCTACGGTGCCGAAGGAATTCACGGCGATCTGAACCAGGCAAAACGCGACAGCGTGCTGCGCAAGTTCAAGGAAGGCACGATCGAGGTACTGGTGGCGACAGACGTTGCGGCCCGCGGTCTCGATATCAGCGGCGTCACGCACGTCTTCAACTTCGATATTCCGCAAGACTCCGAGAGCTACGTTCACCGCATTGGCCGTACGGGCCGTGCCGGGAAAACGGGTCTCGCGATCACGTTTGTCACCTCGCGAGAAATGGACCATCTGCGTCAGATCGAGCGCGCGACAAACCGTCGCATGGAGCGCCGCTCGGTGCCAACCATGGCGGAAGCCTTGGAAGGCCAGCAGCGTTTGACCGTGGAGAAAATTTTGGAAGCGTCCGGCCGCGAAGATTTGAGCGCCTACAAAGGGCTGGCGGAGCAACTGCTGGAGGATATCGATTCGGTTACGCTCGTGTCTGCTGCCCTCAAGCTGCTGACCAAAGAGCCGGATATGACTCCGGTTCGTCTGACAGAAGAAGCGCCTCTGCGCGTGGGCAAGAAAAAGGCATTCCCGAAAGGAAAAGGCGGATACGGTTCCGGCTTTGGCGGCGGCAAACGTCCACCTCGCCCGCGCAGCGGAGAGTTTCGTCCTCGCAGCGGCGATTCCCGTCCGCGTGGCGGGGAGTCTCGCTCTCGCAGCACCGAGTCCGGAGGGAGAGCGTACAGCAGCAAACAGCGTTAATAGCGCTACAGGAAAAAGTCGATGCAACGATGATTGCATCGGCTTTTTTTGCATGCTTTTATCGGTTATTAAGTTTTGGCAACAATAAGAGCGACAAATTCGCGCTTTGATTTTGTTGTGGCGCATATGTAAACGCTTTATATTTGAGGTGTGCACATTATCATTTTAATCATGTCAACATTTTTATAGACAGGGTAAAGGAGGGTCCGGTATGGAGAACTTGGCGAACAAATCGTCTTCCGGCAGTTTGCGAGTCGCGGTGCAAAAATTTGGGCGGTTCCTCAGTGCAATGGTGATGCCGAACATCGGCGCGTTTATTGCCTGGGGACTGATTACGGCGTTGTTTATCCCGACAGGCTGGCTGCCTAACGAGAATCTGGCCAAGCTGGTTGGGCCGATGATTACGTATCTCTTGCCGCTTTTGATCGGGTACACGGGCGGAAAAATGATTCACGATGTGCGCGGTGGTGTCGTAGGTGCTGCCGCTACGATGGGGGTCATTGTCGGATCAGACATCCCGATGTTTTTAGGGGCGATGATTATGGGGCCTCTCGGCGGGTGGGTCATCAAAAAAGTGGACCAACTGCTCGAAGGCAAGATTCGTTCCGGTTTTGAAATGCTGGTGAACAACTTTTCGGCAGGAATTTTCGGCGGTCTGCTCACGTTGCTGGCTTTTCTGGCGATTGGTCCGGTCGTATCCGGTCTTAGTAAAGGGCTCGCTTCCGGCGTTCAGGTGATTGTCGATGCCGGATTGTTGCCGCTCGCGAGTATTTTGGTCGAGCCGGCGAAGATGCTGTTTTTGAACAATGCGATCAACCACGGTATTTTCAGTCCGATTGGCTTGGATGAAGCGGCGCGAACAGGACAATCAATCTTTTTCCTCCTGGAGACCAATCCAGGGCCTGGATTGGGAATCCTATTGGCATACTGGCTGGCAGGACGGGGCAATGCCAAGCAGTCGGCGCCGGGGGCGGTCATCATTCACTTCTTCGGCGGCATTCACGAGATTTACTTCCCGTACATTTTGATGAATCCGCGCCTCGTTTTGGCGGCAATCGGCGGCGGTATGGCAGGGGTCTTTACCTTTACGCTGCTCGGAGCAGGGTTGGTGGCACCACCATCGCCAGGCAGCATTTTCGCCCTCAGTGCCATGGCGCCGCGTGGCGGCTTGCTCCCGGTATGGGCAGGGGTTGTGGCCGCAACCGTCGTTTCCTTCGTCATCGCAGTCGCTTTGCTGAAAATGAGCAACAAGTCTGAAGACGAGTTGGAAAAAGCGACAGAAAGAATGCAGGAGCTGAAAGGCCAAAAGCAGCCAGCAGCAGAAGGAGAAGAGGTAGCAGCGGCGAAAGCAGTGGTGGCTACCGATGTGAAAAAAGTCGTCTTCTCTTGCGACGCTGGCATGGGCTCCAGCGCGATGGGAGCGGCATCCCTGCGCAAAAAGTTCAAGGATGCCGGACTTGGCGAGATCACGGTTATCAACACCGCGATCAACGACATTCCCGACGATGCCGATATTGTCATCACGCACAAATCGCTTACGGAGAGAGCGCGGGCAAAGGCACCGTCTGCCGAGCACATCTCCATTGATAACTTCTTGAATAGTCCGGAGTATGACAAGTTGGTCAAACGGCTGGGGTAAAAGGGGATCAACGCTAGTGAACGCTAGCGTTTTCCCTCTTTGGCGTTAAGGAGGGAGCAAGGGCATGCATGTATCCTCACGGCAGCGATCGATCATGGACATTTTATTGCAGGAAGAAAAGGGCATTACCGTGGCGCAGATTGCCGAACGAATCGGCGTGAGCACCCGAACCGTTCACAGGGAGCTGGACGCCCTCGCCCCGTTGTTTGCTGAAAGCGGCCTGGAGCTGGTGCGCAAGACGGGGGCCGGGGTGGAGGTTGTCGGCGCCCCCGAGCAGAAGCTCGCGCTGAAAATGTCCGTTTTGCACCAGACGACGACAGAATTCACTGCCGAGGAACGCAAGGCGATCATCCTCTGCTCCCTGCTGGCAGCCACGGAGCCCGTCAAGCTGATTTCCCTGGCGATTGATCTGAAGGTGACGACCGCTACGATCAGTCATGACCTGGACGATCTTGAAGAGTTGCTCCGCCGCTATGACCTGACCCTGCTGCGAAAGCGCGGATACGGGGTGGAGCTGCTCGGAAACGAGGCGTCCAAAAGAAAGGCGATCAGCCGCTTGATGGCCGAATATCTCGACGATCACGAGCTGATCGCCATTATTAAGGAAAACATTCAAAACAAGACAGCGCGGGATATGGATTCGATTTCCCGGCGGCTCTTGTCCCTCATCGACCGGGAAAAGCTGATGAAGGTGGAAAATGCCCTGAGCCACCTCGAAGCCGAACTGCCGTATCCGCTCGCGGACAGCGCCTATATCGGTCTGGTTGCGCATCTGGCGCTGGCGATGGAGCGGATTGAAAAAGGGGAAAAGATTCGTTTTGATGAGCATACCTTGAGCGAGCTGGCGGGAACTCCCGAATACGTCGTCGCCAAAAATATCATGGAGCGATTGCAGCGAATTTTTCAGATGGAGATTCCCCAGGATGAAATCGGCTATATTACCATGCATTTGCGCGGAGCGAAGCTGCGTCAGTCCCCTGAGGGTGCCGTCTGGCCGGAAAATACAGAGCTGGCGGCGTTGACCGCACGCTTCATTACCTTGTGCGAAGAGCGTCTGGGATTGTCGTTGCAGGAGGACATGTCGTTGTTTCACGGCTTGCTGACGCATCTGGAACCGGCGCTGTACAGGCTGAGGCGTCAGATGGAAATCCACAACCCGATCCTTGGCCAGATCAAGCAAAACTATCCGGAGCTGTTTGCGGTCGTAAAGGAGGCGGTGGCCGTCCTCCTGCCGGAGCTGCAAGTGCCGGAGGAAGAGATTGGCTACCTGGTCATGCATGTGGGGGCAGCGCTGGAGAGAGGGCGGCTGGAGCAACAGCGCTATCGCGCCCTGGTCGTTTGCTCCAGCGGAATTGGCTCCTCGAAGATTTTGGCGACGCGCATCAAAAAGGAAATTCCCGAGATCGTCAGCTTGCAGAATTTGTCCATGTTTGATCTGGGCAGCGTGCCGCGCAGCGACTACGATCTGATTATCTCCACCCTGCCGCTGGCGCTCGACCCGGCAGAATACGTAGTCGTCAGCCCGTTGTTGCCGCAGGACGACATTCAAAAAATCAAGTTTCATCTGCACAACCGCCCGGTTCAGGCGGGGGCGGCGAAAAAGGAAAACAAAATCGTGCCGCCTGGCAAGCGGTCTTGGGAGCAGTTGAAGGCGATGCAGCTCTATGCCACCTACGCCAATCAAATTCTGGAAGGCTTGTGGGGAGAACGCGTCCGCAACCGGTACCGCGATATGTCTGCGCTTTTGCGGGACATTTGCACGGAACTGGAGAAACGGGGGACCATCCTTGCAGCAGAGCCTGTCGTGGAGCAATTGATCGCCCGCGAAAAGCTCGGCGGACTGGGAATACCGGGTACCTCCATGGCGCTGTTCCACGGCAGAAACGAGGCGGTACAAAACGCATCGTTCACTTTTCATCGTCTGGAGCAGCCCGTGTCGCTCCGCTCGATGGACGAAGAAGCGATGCAGGTGGACGTGCTGCTGCTATTGCTGGGGCCGAAGGAAGTGCCCAAGGAAGGGCTGGAGGTGCTCAGCGAGGTCAGCGCCCTTTTGATCGAGGAAGAGATGCAATCCGTGCTGAAAACCGGGGAAACCCAGCACATTGCTGATTATATAGCAGGCAGGCTGTATGCCTTTTGCCTGAAAAAGACAGGATGGGAGAGTACAAAATGAAAAACATACTGACCACAGAGAAAATCATGTTGAAGGCAAAAGCAGCGAACAAGGAAGAAGCGATCAGACTGGCGGGCGAGCTGCTGGTTCGCGCCGGACACGTGACGGCTCCCTACGTGGAAAAAATGCTGGAGCGCGAGGAGTTGGCGACCACTTACATCGGCAGCGGCGTAGCGATTCCGCATGGCACGAACGAAGCAAAGGCAGAGATTCGCTCTACCGGAATCTCGGTTGTGCAGGTGCCGGATGGCGTCGATTTTGGCGAAGGGAATACCGCCTATCTTCTGGTCGGAATTGCGGCAGTGGGCGATGAGCATTTGGAGGTGCTGTCCAATATCGCGATCCTTTGCTCCGAGGAAGAAAACGTGAAGCGGATCGTCGAGGCCGCCACGGCGGAAGAAATCATCGCGATGTTCACCCAGGAGGTGTAATCGCGTATGCTGGCAGTCCATTTCGGAGCAGGCAATATCGGCCGAGGCTTTATCGGCCAGTTGTTGAGCCAGGCAGGCTATGAGGTTGTGTTTGTCGATGTGAACACAGCGCTGGTTGACGAGCTGAACCAGAGAAAAATGTATCACGTGCAATTGGCAACAGCAGGAAATCCCCGGTCGGTCGTGGAAGGAGTGCGGGCGATTCACGGGCAGGATGTCGACGCTGTCGCTGCTGCCATCGCATCCGCCGATCTGGTGACGACGGCTGTGGGGCCAAACGTCCTCGGGCCGATCTCGGGAGCGATTGCGGCAGGCATCGCCAAGCGACTGGCAGACCATCCGCGTCCACTCAATGTGATCGCTTGCGAAAACATGATTGGCGGGAGCGCAAGGCTGAAGGAACACGTTTTTGCGCGGCTCTCCGAAGAGTTGCGGGCACAGGCGGCGGAGCTGATCGGGTTTCCCAATGCAGCGGTAGACCGCATTGTGCCGATTCAGCAGCACGAAGACAAGCTGCTGGTCACGGTCGAGCCGTTTTTCGAGTGGGTCGTGGATCAGTCGCAAATGGTGGGAGACGTGCCGCAAATCGAAGGCGTCACCTATGTAGATGATTTGGCTCCGTACATCGAGCGTAAGCTGTTTACCGTCAATACCGGCCATGCCGTCATTGCCTATCTCGGGTATCAGCTGGGAGCGAAAACGATTGATGAAGCGATGCAAAACGAGAAAGTGGCGAAGGCGGCCAGAGGCGCCTTGCAGGAGACAGGAGCGCTTTTGGTAGCCAAGTACGGCTTTGACGAGCAGGCGCATGCGCAGTATAGCGAGAAGATTTTGGCACGCTTCGCGAATCCGCTGCTCTCGGACGACGTCGTTCGGGTAGGGCGTTCGCCGCTGCGCAAGCTGTCCCGCCACGATCGGCTGGTAGGTCCTGCTCTGGAATGTATGGAGCGAGGAATCCATCCCGTGTATTTGAGTCTGGCGATTGCCGCGGCCCTGTTGTTTGACTCGCCAGAGGACGAGGAAGCGGTGCGCATCCAGACAGACGTAAAAGAGTTCGGGTGGGAACATGCCCTGCGCAACAGCACGGGCATTCCGGCAGGCCATCCGCTGGAGGAAGTGGTGCGCAGACAAGCCCAACTGCTGCAAGAGTGGACAAGGACCAAGTGAGGAAAGGCGGGTGCAAGGAATGTCCCAACGAATTGTAGGTGTAAAAGCTTCCGCAGGGGTAGCCATCGGCAAGGCGTTTTTGCTGAGTGCTCCTGATATGCAAATCAAGACGGTAGCGGTGGAGGATGCGGCCAGCGAGATTCAGCGTTTCGAGGAAGCGCTGGACCGGGCGAAACGAGACTTGCAGCAAATTGCGCTGCGTGTGGAAACAGAGATGGGCGCGGATCACGCCGACATTTTCAGAGCCCACCTGCTGGTCTTGGAGGACCCTGAACTGGTCGACGTCGTAAAAGACAAGATCACACAGGAGCGCACAAACGCGGAAAGCGCCCTGCACGATGTCGCGCAGGCGTTTATCGGCTTGTTCGAACAGATGGACAACGATTACATGCGCGAGCGGGCGGCCGACATTCGCGATGTGACGAAGCGGGTCCTGGCGTATTTGCTGGGAGTGAACGTTTTCCATCCCGGCTCTCTCGCAGAGGAAGTCATCATCGTGGCAGAGGATTTGACTCCTTCGGACACGGCGCAGCTTGATCGCCGCTATGTAAAAGGCTTCGTGACCGACATTGGCGGACGTACCTCGCACTCCGCGATCATGGCGCGTTCTCTGGAGATTCCGGCTGTGGTCGGAACACAGACGATTACAAGCGCAGTCCAGCCGTCTACGCTCGTGATTGTGGACGGGCACGAAGGCGTGGTCATTATCGACCCGAGCGAAGAAGAGATCGCGCACTACACCAGGAAACAGGCCCAGTACGCTGAGCAAAAGGCCGAGCTGGAAAAGCTGGTCCACACCCCGACCATGACGGCGGACCAGCATCACGTGGAGCTGGCCGCCAATATCGGAAGCCCGGCCGATGTCGCAGGGGCGCTCGCGAACGGCGCGGAAGGGATTGGCCTTTTTCGCACGGAATTTTTATACATGGGACGGGATGACTTCCCGACCGAAGAAGAGCAGTATCTCGCCTACAAGCAGGTACTCGCGAGCATGGGCGAAAAGCCTGTGGTCATCCGCACGCTTGACATCGGGGGAGACAAGCATCTTTCCTATCTGGACATGCCGGAGGAGATGAATCCGTTTCTCGGCTATCGCGCGATCCGGCTGTGTCTCGACAGACAGGAGCTGTTCCGCACGCAGCTGCGCGCTCTGCTTCGGGCGAGCGTGCATGGCCATCTGAAAATCATGTTTCCGATGATTGCGACGCTGGAGGAGTTCCGCGAGGCCAAAGCGATCCTGGAAGAAGAGAGAGAAGGCCTGCAAAATAGCGGAGTCGCTGTATCCGATCGCATCGAAGTGGGCATCATGATTGAGATCCCCGCTGCCGCCCTGATGGCCGATGTATTCGCGCGGGAAGTGGACTTTTTCAGCATTGGCACCAATGACCTGATTCAATATACGATGGCGGCGGATCGGATGAACGAACGGGTTGCCTATTTGTATCAGCCGTATCACCCTGCTGTTCTGCGGCTGTTGAAAAACGTGATCGAGGCCGGGCACAGCCAGGGCAAATGGGTCGGGATGTGCGGAGAAATGGCGGGCGATCCTGTGGCCATCCCGATTTTGCTTGGACTTGGCCTCGATGAATTCAGCATGAGCGCAAGCAGTATTTTGCCCGCCCGCAAGCAGCTCAGTCTCTTGAGCCGGGAGGAAATGGCCCGGCATATCGACAACATTTTGCAGATGGGTACATCCGCGCAGGTAGAGGCGTATGTCAAAACGACAATCATGAAAGAAGACAGCTAAGGAGGCACAACAGGATGGTGGAGAAGAAAATTGTAGTCCAATTGCCGCATGGCTTGCATGCGAGGCCGGCAGCCCATTTTGTGAAAATGGCCACGTCGTTTGCCAGTGAAATCAAGATCGTCAAACAAGAAAAGACGGTCAACGGAAAGAGCATCATGGGCATCATGGCTTCGGCAATCGCCAAAGGGGAGGAAATTACCCTGATTGCTGACGGCGTGGACGAGAACGAAGCAATTGCCGCTTTGGAAAAAGTGCTGCTCTCGGAAGAAGGATAAATTCCGCTCAAAAACCCCCCTCGGACAGGGGGGGTTTTCTTTTGGAGAAAGACAGCTTCGCGAAAGCTGGCCAATGTGAAAAGATCGTGCGCTGACGTGTGGAACGAAGGGGGTCAAGGCGTGAGCCGTTTCTGTTTTCGTTGTTCGTCGAGCAGTCGCTCCATCTGGCGGCGAACAGGCTCGACGGCGGGCGTGGCATGAACCGGAGCAGCGAGATTGCATGTTTCCTCTGGATCTGTTGTGAGATTGTACAATTCGTATTCGGGTGCGATGACCGGGGAATACCCGGCAGGCGATGGGGGCGCTGCGAAGTAACGGGAGTATTTCCACAGCTCCCGGTGTCCATGTAAAGCAGTCGGCAGATAGGCGATGACGGTTTCGATGCGGTTCGGCTCGATGACGGAACGGTAGGGCTGGCCGAGCAGGCTAACTTGATGCTGTCCGTTTGTCACATCATCCTCCGACATGAAATACAGAGGCCCGGTATCGTTTGGAGCCGTTTCGCCGCCACCGAGAATCAGCGCGGACCAATCATTCCCTACCAGTCGGCGGACTTCGCTGTGAGTCAGCTGCAATTCCACGGAAATGGCGTCCACGTCCGCATGGGCACAGCCGAGCAGAGTGGGGAGAATATCCACATGGCTGGTCAGCCTTTCGGTAGACAGCGGCTGTGGAAAAAGCAGCGGATTGTGGATGAGGAGCGGGAGGTGGATCGCTTCCTCGTAGGCGGAATACCATTTTTGATGGAGCCCGCCGTGCGCTCCCAGCAGCTCGCCGTGGTCGGATGTGAACAAAATCAGCGTTTCCGGGTAAAAGGATGTGGCCGTCAACGCTTGCAGCACCCGCATGATCTGGTGATCGGCATTTTTTTGCAGCTGGTAGTACAAACGGCGGTAAAAAGCTTCGTCGGAGATCGGTTGGAACGCTTGTGGATAAACCTCGCGATAGCTCGCCTGACAGCGCGGCTTCGTCGCAAGCGATTCATGCCGGGTCGGCGGCGGGGCGATTGCGGGCACGGATGGCTCTACTTCAAAGCGAAAAAGCGGAATCTGTGCCGAGATATCCCCATAGAGGGCAATATCGTGTGGATTGACAAAAGAAGCGACGATGAGCCACGGCTGGTACGTCTCCGGGCGTGTGAGCCGACTTTTTTCCTGATCGAGCCATCCGAGCAGGCTGACAACCTCGCTGCCG
Source organism: Brevibacillus sp. SAFN-007a (assembly GCF_051967035.1). Classification (NCBI taxonomy): domain Bacteria; kingdom Bacillati; phylum Bacillota; class Bacilli; order Caryophanales; family Paenibacillaceae; genus Brevibacillus; species Brevibacillus sp. SAFN-007a. Next base: position 142,733 of record NZ_JBQCKK010000002.1, read on the forward strand.
TACACCACGTCCCGGCCGTTTACGCCGATGGCGGCGGAGGAGCCTGAATTGTGCGGGGCTCTGCCGTGCGGCTCAGGGCCGATCCAGCCGGAAAAGCCGTAGTCGTCCAGCCGATTGGCGAGCGAGTACAGCCGCTCTTTTTCCGGGTCGGGCATGCCTGTGCCGGAATCGTAGCTCAGGATGGGCAGATGCGTGCCCGGTATCCAGATATCGCGATCGGATATGTGCCATTTGCCTTTGTAATACGTGCGGTAGCCGAGCGCGCGGAAGTAGTCGCCTATGGTAGGAACCGTGTTTTCATCGAGCCAAAACATGTCGCTGTCAGGGGAACGCTTGGCGGCGCCGCTCGTCTGGGTGACGCCGTGCAGGGACGGGTACTGCCCGGTAAACAGCGTGGCCCTGCTGGGGGAGCAGGCTGTCGCGCCGGCGTAATGGCGCCGGAACTCCAGGCCATGGCGGCGCAAAAACGAATGAGCGGGAAGCGCTGCTTCACGCCAGGCCCGCACAGGGGCTTCCTCGTAGGCGGGCGGGTACCGCTCCTGATCGACCAGGATCAACAGGATGTTCGGACGAGCTTTGAAAGAGCGACTCGACATAGGGACGCCTCCAGATGAGATGTGCACACTATTATCAACATATGGGGATAAGCTTTGTCCTTATCCATCCAAAACGTCTGGCTGCGAGTCAGACGACGCTGGCTTTTCCACAAACTAGATCAGCACGTAGGAGAGCGCGGTCAACAAAAACGAGGTAATGGACATGGCGATCAGCGGCTTGGCCGCTTTTGTGCGCAGGGCACGCAGGTTGACGTTCAGTCCGAGACCGACCATCGCCATGGTCAGGACAAAGGTAGTCAATTGGGACACGCTGGTGTGGAAGGCTTCGGAGACGGGGAGATGCTTGCCGAGCACGTAGCTTCCGAGCAGGCTCATCGCCAGAAAGCCGAACAAAAACCAGGGAAATGCGATGTGGGCTGCGCCTTGCCTTTTCCCGTTGCAATTTGTTCGCTTCATCCAGAACATCAAGAGAAAACAGAGCGGCACCAAAAGCAGCACCCGTCCCAGCTTGGCCAACAGTCCCATCGCCAAGGCATCTTGTCCGGCAGGTGCGGCAGCGAGTGCGACATGAGCGATTTCATGCAGGCTGATGCCCGACCACATGCCGTATTCGACTGCGGATATGGGCAGAAATGGGCGCAGGATGGTGTAGGCAATCGCGAAAAGGGTGCCGACGAGCGCGATGATGCCCACGCCAATGGCCGTATCCTCTTCTTTGGCCTGGATGAGCGGCGATACGGCGGCAATGGCCGCTGCTCCACAGACTCCGGTTCCTACGCCGAGCATGAGCGAGAGCGAGGGATCGGCTTTCAGCCACCGGGCGATCAGCACGGTAAGCGCGATAGAAAAAACGATAACGATTGCGTCGTAGGCGAGAAGCCCCAGACCTTGCTGCCAAACGACGGCAACATTCAGCTTCAGACCGTACAAAATGATGGCGAATCGCAGCAAGCGCTTGGCGGAAAACTGAATCCCGGAACGAAGCATTTCCGGGTATCCCCAAAACTGGCGATAGGCTACGGCGATCAGGATGGCGCAGGCCAATGGCCCGACCCGATCCAAGCCGGGTATAGTAGATAACCCGTAGCCCAGGAGCGCGATGACGAAGGTGAAGGCGACACCGCCGAGCCACAAGGAGAATGGGGCAGGCTTGTTTTTTTGCTCGCTGTCGGGCAGGACAGAAGTCTGGCTGCTGTCGTTCCATGCCGTGCTTTTATACAGCGGAGAAGCCAATTGCGATCACTCCTCGAACGAATTTGACAAACCAAGCATAAAACAATGCTTACCATAAGAAAAATAAATCATTACAATGATGATAATAAGTAAATCTATATAGTTATTGGGAAGCTGTTGGGAAAGGAGAGGGGATGCTGCATGGATCAGCAACTGCGCGTGTTTGTCACGGTCGCAGACAGGCAAAATTTTTCGCGGGCCGCCGAAGAATTGCACATGACGCAGCCAGCCGTCAGCCAATACATTCTCTCGCTGGAGCGGGCGATTGGAACGAAGCTGCTGGAACGCAGCAACAAATACGTCAGGCTGAATAAGGCAGGGGAGATCGTCTATCATCATGCACGGGAAATTTTAGGGCTGTACACGCGTATGCAGAGCCTGGTCGACGATTTGATGAGCACGCCGAGCGGACGTTTGACGATTGGCGCCAGCTATACGTATGGCGAGTACGTGTTGCCTCACGTGATTGCACGGCTACGCAAGGATTATCCCTTGATTACGCCGACGATCACGATACACAATTCCACGGTCATCGCTGACCTGGTAGCGACCCGGCAGCTGGATGTCGGGATCGTGGAGGGGGAGTACGTGAATGAAAAGATGTGCATCGAGCCGTTTGCCGACGATCGCATGTACGTGATCGCCTCTCCCCGTCATCGGCTGGCGGGCCAAGAAACGGTGGAGATCAGCGAGCTGATGCAGGAAACGTGGATTGTGCGGGAGGAAGGCTCGGGGACGAGGGAAGCGGCGGAAAAGATGTTTCGCCAGCTCCAATTCCAGCCTCCGAAACGAATGGAGTTCGGCAGTACGCAGGTGATTAAGGAATCGGTAGAAGCCGGCCTCGGAATCAGTCTCTTGTCCTATTGGGCGATCCGCAAAGAGCGACAATTGGGGACGCTCTGCACGTTGAAAGTCACGGGAACGCCCGTGACGCGGGATTTTTCGCTGGTGACGAAATCGAACGAGTTTCAGACGCGAGCATTGGAGATTTTCATGGACCTGATTCGCTCCCACGTACCGGAGGGATCGCACGTCTGATACACGTCCAAACAAGAAAGCGACGCCATGCGCCAGACGCAAATACCGAAACCGCTTGCATTTTTTCCTGCCCTGTCTTACAGTAGAAGCAGGAATCAGATCACACCACTGGCGTGAATGGATCCGAACAAGTGAATAGATAAAAGGCAAAGGTGCCCTGGAACACGGAGTCTTGTTCTCTCGTGTGTAGGCACCTTTTTTTGCGTTTGGAAAAGGGAAGGGGTCGGAAAGGAGTGTGACACGCATGGAAAAACCCATTCGAGCGACGCCGCTTGCGATTCGAATGATTCCCAACGTCGATCCACAATTAGCGGAGAAGCTGAACCTGCCTCCCTCTATCCGGAGTGTGGGAATGCTCACCTCCACCATTGACGATGTGGGCTATACAGCCATGGACGAGGCGACAAAAAAGGCAGCCGTCGAAGTGATTTACGCCAAGTCGTTTTACGCAGGCTCTGGGCACGCTTCCGGTCCGTTGTCCGGCGAGTTCATCGGCATCATCGGAGGAGCGACGCCATCGGAGGTCCAGAGCGGTATTGATGCAGCCGTTGCCTTCATGGAAAGCGGGGCATGCTTTTACTCGTTGAATGAAGAGGGGACGCATGCGTATTACGCACATGTCGTGTCGCGGACGGGCAGCTACTTGTCCGGGCTTGCCGGCATCAGGGAAGGGGAGCCGCTCGCCTATCTGATCGCTCCGCCGCTTGAAGCCGTGTACGGGATCGATTCTGCTCTCAAGGCAGCAGATGTACAGATGGTGCAGTTTTTTGGTCCGCCCACGGAAACCAACTTCGGGGGAGCGCTGCTTACAGGAAGCCAATCGGCATGCACCGCAGCAGCCGCTGCCTTTGCCGATGCCGTAAGAGACGTCGCCCGACAGCCAGTCAAACGATAACAGGGATTTTCCCTCTTGAAGGGGAGGAATGGATATGCGCGCTCATGCATACTCACTGGGCATGATTGAGACGCTGGGCTTGCCCGCGCTCATCGCGGCCGCCGATGCTGCTGCAAAAGCGGCAGACGTCAAGGTCGTTACTTATGAAGGCGCGGATGCAGGGATTGTGACCGTGTACGTAATCGGGGATGTCTCTTCGGTACAGGCAGCCGTAGACGCCGGCGCTGACGCAGCAAGACGCGTCGGACGGTTGCTGCACTCCCACGTCATCCCGCGCCCGGATGAGAATGTTTTCAAAATGATGAAAAATCTGATGCGTTCGGAAGCGAAGGAAGAAGCCAAGCCCCAGCCTGTACAGGAAAAACCAGCCTCACCGCTGGCAGAGCAATCGATTAACGACCTGCGCAAGCTGGCCCGCTCGATTGCGGATTTCCCGCTTTCGACCAATGACATCCATACGGCGAAGAAGGAAGAGTTGATTCGCCTGATTGAAGCAAAGCAGCAAGGCGGAGGTGACAAAGCCGAATGACACTGGACGCTGATTTGTACTCCATTCAGGAAGTGCGCACGTACCTCGCCCAGGCGAAGGAAGCGCAGGCGAAGCTTGCTACCTACACCCAGGAGCAGATCGACAGAATCATCGCAGCGATGTCCAAGGCAGGCGTGGAACATGCCGAGCGATTGGCCGCTCTGGCGGTGGAGGAAACCGGCTTCGGAAACGTTCCGGACAAACGAATGAAAAACTTGTTCGCTGCCCAGGATGTCTACGCTTCCATCAAAGAGGTGAGGACGGTTGGCATCATTCGCAAAGACGAGGAGAACAAGGTGTGGGAAGTGGCCCAGCCGGTAGGGATTGTCGCCGGGATCGTGCCGTCCACCAACCCGACCTCGACGGTTATTTTCAAGTCGATGATCGCACTCAAAGCGCGTAACGCGATTGTCTTCAGTCCGCACCCGTCGGCAGCCAGGTGCACGCTGGAAGCAGCGCGACTGATGGCGCAGGCCGCTGTGCAGGCCGGGGCGCCGGAAGGCTTGATCCATTGCGTGAGCAAGCCGACGCTTTCGGCTACAAACGAGCTGATGAAGCACAAGCTGACCAACGTGATTCTCGCCACAGGCGGTACGCCAATGGTGCGGGCCGCGTACAGCTCCGGCAAGCCTGCGTACGGTGTCGGACCCGGAAACGTCCCGGTCTACATCCACCACAGCGCTGACCTCGCTGCTGCTGCCAAGCGAATCGTGCAGAGCAAGACCTTTGACTACGGCACCATCTGCGCCTCGGAGCAGGCACTGGTGGTCGAGGAAGCGGTCAAGCATCAGGTGATTGCCGCTTTGAAGCGCGAAGGGGCCTACTTCTTGGACGAGAACGAGAAGGCCAAAGTAGCCGCCATCATCATGGTCAACGGTTCGCTCAACGCCCAAATCGTCGGCCGCTCCCCGCACGTCATCGCGCAAATGGCAGGCATCTCGATTCCGGCCGAAACGCGCGTGCTGGTGGCCGAAGAGACAGGAGTAGGCAAAGAGTATCCGCTGTCCGTGGAAAAGCTGGCGCCGATTCTCGCTCTCTACACCGTTCAGGGTGACAATGAGGCGTTTGCCCGCTGCCGCGAGCTGCTCACGCACGGCGGCTTGGGCCACACCGCCGGGATTCACGCCCAGGATGAAAACGTCATCGCATCTTACGGCCAGGCGATGCCGGCTTCCCGCATCCCGGTCAATACCGGAACCACCTTCGGGGGCATCGGCGCCACGACTGGCGTGCAGCCGTCCTTTACGCTCGGGTGCGGTTCTTTCGGGAACAACATCACCTCCGACAACATCGGTCCCAAGCATCTTTTCAACATCAAGCGCGTCGCGTTCGGTGTCAGGGAAATGCCGGAGTCTGCGCCCGCGCAGGCCGCGCAAGCGACACAGGCGGAGGAAGCGGTCCTGCAAGCTGTCTCTTCGCTGCATGTCGGCTTGAGCCGCGAAGAGATCAAAAACATAATTAAATCGGTTTTAACAGAAATGACGTCTTAAAATAGTAAAAAATTGTCCATATAATGAAGGAGGAATAAAAAAATGGCTGGAGAAATGTCCGCATTGGGAATGGTAGAAACAAAGGGCTTGGTAGGAGCCGTTGAAGCTGCTGACGCAATGGTCAAAGCAGCGAACGTCAAACTGATTGGCAAAGTACACGTGGGTGGCGGTCTCGTAACCGTCATGGTACGTGGTGACGTAGGTGCAGTAAAAGCTTCCACGGACGCAGGCGCCGCTGCTGCCGAAAAAGTAGGCGAGCTTGTATCTGTACACGTCATTCCACGTCCACACGGAGACATTGAACTGATCCTGCCTAAGCTCGAAGGGTAATCCTCGATGGCAGTTATTACAGAAGCAGCATTGCGAGCCATGCATAAAACTGGCATTCCCAACCCTTTTCTTCTGGAGAAAGGGGATAAAATCACACCAGCAGCGGCAGATTTCTTGAAAGGAAGAGGGATTCAAGTGAAATCATTCGAAGAACAACAGCAGCAACCTTCCACCAATCAAACTGCCGAGGCAGTACAGGAAATTCCCCTGGGTGTTTCCAATCGCCACGTTCATTTGTCGCCAGAGGATGTGGAGAAGCTTTTTGGCGCGGGCCATCAATTGACGCCGATGCGCGATCTGTCCCAGCCTGGCCAGTTTGCTTGCCAGGAAACGGTGACCATCGTAGGACCAAAAGGCAGCATTCACGGCGTGCGGGTTCTGGGACCGGCGCGTGGAGCGACACAAGTGGAAATCTCCCGGACTGACGGCTTTGCGCTGGGCGTCCATGCGCCTGTGCGGATGTCTGGCGATATTGAAGGGACTCCGGGTCTGGTACTGGTAACAGCCAAAGGCACCGTCGTATTGGACAAAGGTGTGATTGTAGCCAAGCGGCACGTTCACATGTCTCCGGCGGATGCCGAGCGGTTCCAGGTGAAGGATGGCGATACGCTGATCCTGGCTACCCAGAGTGACCGCCCTGTTATCTTTCCGGATGTGGTGGTTCGCGTACATCCGCAATTCGCGCTCGATTTCCATGTCGATCTGGATGAAGGGAATGCCGCCAATTTGAAAACGGGCGACCGGGTAAAAGTGATCGGCAAGAACGGCCAATTTTACTCCGGCTAACGGAGGTAGAACTTTGATGGACATCAAAGAAATGGTGGCATCCATTACGAAAGAAATTTTGCTTTCGATGAACAGGGAACAGAAACCGGAAGCGCCTCGTGTCCTGTATGTCTTTTGCGACAGCCAGGCTCATGAGGCGTACCAGGATCAGTTTATTCACCTGAAAAACCACGGGATCTGCCATGACATCCTCTTCCTGGACGGGGAAACCTCGTCCTGGCTGGGGATGCACAAGATCGAATGCGGGGGAGCAGACAAAATTCTCACAGCGGATGAGTATGCTCCCGCCCCGTTGGAAGTGCCGAAAAATTATGACGGAATCGTCATTCCGGAGATCGATCTGGACAATGCAGCGAGAATCGCCTCCGGCATGAAGGGCACCATCAAGGCCGAAATCGTCTTTTCCGCGCTGGTGACAGGCAAGTTTGTCATCGCAGGCTCCGATGTGCCGGGCATCAAGCGCGCCGACCGCCGCACGCTGCACACGTTGACGCTGCCCCCAGCGTACGAAAGGCTGTTCCTGCGCCATGTCGAAGCGATGAAGGAGCTGGGCGTGGAGTTTGTCGAGCAGAAGCGTCTGGCTGAGCGCGTCGTTTCCAAGCTGAAGTCCCACCTGCAAAAAGCAGCGGCAAAGCCTGAGCAGCCGCTCCTGACCGCCCTGGACGAGGCGGAGGCCGTGTTCTCCGGCAAGCTGCTGACGGCTGATTGGATCAAGTCCCAGCCGGAGCTGCGGGATACGACCTTGCACGTGAAAAAAGGAGCGATTGTCTCTCCGCTGGCTTATGACAGCATGAGAGAGCGCGGCATTACGGTCAGCTATGTAGGAAAAGGGTGATCGCATGTTTTTGGGCAAAGTGATCGGCAGTGTGTGGGCAACCCAAAAGGAAACCGGTATGGAAAATCTCAAGCTGATGGTTGTCCAGCCGATTGACTGGCGCGGCGAAGAGAGCGGGCAAACCGTCATTGCAGCCGACAGGATCGGGGCAGGGATCGGCGAGCAGGTCATCGTCTCACGCGGAACCCCTGCCCGTATTCTGTTTACGGGCAACAGCGTGCCGATTGATGCGATCATCGTGGGCATCGTCGATTCGTTTGAGGTGCCGGGTGCCGCAGGAGGAGAGGGATAGCGATGGAACAGGAACGTTCACGGGTCATACAGGAGTTTGTGCCGGGAAAACAGGTCACATTGGCTCACGTGATTGCCAACCCTGACCCGATGCTCTATACCAAGCTGGGCATCAAGGAGGCCGGAGCCATTGGCATTCTGACCCTGACACCGACGGAAACGGCGATAATTGCCGCCGACATTGCGACGAAGGCAGCAGGAGTCGAGCTTGGATTTCTCGATCGCTTTACCGGGTCGCTGATTGTCGTGGGGGATGTCTCTGCTGTGGAGATGGCAGTGGATGCGGTCAATCGGGTATTGAGTGAGAAACTGCGGTTCACGCCCGCATTGGTGACGAAATCATGACAGGACGTGTCATGATAATCGGGGCCATCGAAGCGGGCAAGTCTTCGCTGGTGAAAGCGCTGTTCAACGATGAGCAGCCAGCCAGGAAGACGCAAGCGCTTGAATATCGGGACTGGGTGATTGACACGCCGGGCGAGTACAGTGAAAATCCGATGTTTTACCGCACGCTGATGGCAACCGCGCTGGAGGCGACCATTGTGGTGATGGTCCAGGATGCCACACGCGAGCGCAACTACTTTCCCCCGGGCTTCTCGCAAGGCTTTCCCCACGCGTGCCTGGGAGTTATCACCAAGGTGGATCACCCCGATGCCGATGTACAACGAGCGGAAGGTTTCCTGCGCCAATCACTGGGCGACGCGCGAATTTTCCGGACATCCTCCTACACCAGTGAGGGAGTATCGGAGCTGCGTGCGTATTTGCACCAAATGGTCAGCGAATAAGTTTCGGAGGCACTATCCACTTTGGCAGGTGAAAAGAGGTTCGCATGCAATCCATACGGGAACTGTGCAAAGCGTCTACGATATTGAGCGAGGACGACATCCGGATCGTGGAGGACCTCGCTTCCAAATTGCAGATTTTTGCCGATCTGTCGCAGGCTGACATGTTCATTGATTGCCCGACCGTAGACCGAAGCGCTGCTTTGGTGGTCGCGCAGGCCAAGCCTGCCACCGCGCGATCCATGTACAGCGGCTCCGTCGTGGGGCATCTGGCAACCGCGATCAATGAGCCCGCTGTCATGTACTGCCTGACTACAGGCAAACCGGTGATCGGGTCGAGAGGCGTCTCGCAGGAGCAGGTCGTCATGCGCCAAAGCGTCGTGCCGATCACAAACGCTGCGGGCAAAACGATCGGGACGCTGATTACCGAGCAGGATATTTCCAAGCAGGTCGAACAAGAAAAAAATGTCGAGATGCTCAAGGAAACCACGGAGCATTTGAGCGAGACGCTGATTCAGTTCGCCGTGCCCGACATGCCGATTTCGTCGCTTTTGCACGAAGGCATGATTTTGTTTGACCAGAGTGGGACCATTACCTACGCCAACGGGCGCGCCCACAAGCTACTCTCCTTGATCGGCTTCGAGCGGCCGGACAAGGGCATCAGCATCGAACGCGTTTTTTCCTGGCGCGTTTCCCCGGAAAACTTCGTGCGTCACGGGGGCTATATCCAGGATGAGCTGTCAAAAGGAAAGCATTTTATCATGATGAAAGCGGTTTCGTCCGTGCGCAAGCTGGATATCATCGGAGGCATCATCCTGCTCCGGGACATTTCGGACATCCGCGAAAAAGAAAAACAGCTGATGATTAAATCGGCTGTCATCAAAGAGATTCACCATCGCGTAAAAAACAATCTGCAAACGATCGCAAGCCTGCTGCGCCTGCAAATGCGGCGTTCGCAGTCGAACGAGATCGAGAAGGTTTACCGGGAAAGCATCAACCGGATCAACAGCATCGCCATCATTCACGAATATTTGGCGCAGGACGGTCTGGAACAGATCGACTTCAAAGAGATTGTAACGAAAATATCGAAAATCATCGTCTCTTCGATGAGACGTTCAGAGCAAACGATACACGTCGTCGTGACGGGGGAATCCGTGTACCTGCCGTCCAACAAGGCGACATCCTTTGCCTTAATCGTCACGGAGCTGATTCAAAACTGCATGATTCACGGATTTTCCGAGCGACATGAAGGGCGAATCTCCATCGCGCTTGTTTCGAAGGAGGATTTTGTCAGCCTGTCCGTCACCGATGACGGGGTGGGCATCGAGGACATGGAGCACATTCTCAAAAAAGGACACCTTGGCCTGAAAATCGTCGACACGCTCGTCAAGGAAGACCTGGAGGGAACGATGCATTTCCGCAACACAGGCAACGGAACGGAGGTTACCATTCTCTATCCGATCCAGAAGGAGGATGAAGATGACACAGCCGAAGATTATGGTGGTGGATGACGAGCCGATTATCCGCATGGATTTGCGCGAGATGCTGGAAAACGAAGGCTATCAGGTTGTGGCCGAGGCAAAAAACGGGGAAGAGGCGGTCGAACTCGCCCATCGCCACAAGCCCGATCTCATTATCATGGATGTGAAAATGCCCGGTCTCAACGGGATCAAGGCAAGCGGGATCATCCGCTCCTTTTCGGACTGCTCCATCCTTCTTTTGACCGCGTACAGCCAGAAGGAACTGGTGCTCGACGCGCGAAAAGCCGGAGTAACGGCCTATCTGGTAAAGCCCGTATCCGAGGATGACCTGATTCCGGCTGTGGAGATCGCGCTCAGCCAAAAGGAAAAGGTCGTGTCGTTAAAGAAAGACATCCGCGAGCTGAAACAGAAGATCGAGGATCGAAAATGCGTGGAAAAAGCCAAAGGGAAGCTGATGAGTGCCCTCTCCCTGGAGGAAGAGGCCGCTTACAAATGGATGCAGCAAGTAAGCATGCAACGGCGCATGCCGCTTGTGAAGCTCGCGGAGGAAATTCTCGCTGGCGAGGAGGCGCTTTTTTCCCAAGGCTGAATGTTTCTGACCGCTAGAAAAGCAGCAGGATGCCAAACAAGTAAAAAGGAAGCAAAGCAAAGGCGCTTGAGTCAGACCGGAAGCGATTTTTCCGGCTGTTCAGGCGTTTTTCTTTTGGGCCTTGTCCGGCACGCCAATGGCTTCAAGGAGGTTCACGATGGATGAACAATGGATCCAAAGCGTCGGCATCGACGTAGGGACCAGCACGACCAAAATGATCGTCAGTCGTCTGCGCCTGGGACGCATGTCCAGCACTTTTTCGCTGCCGCGCTACCAGATTGTGGAGCGTCAACTGCTGTATGCAAGCGCAGTGCATGCCACTCCGCTGCGCGGCTTTGATGAGATCGACGCAGAAGCAATCGGTGCGCTGCTGCAAGCGGAGTACGAACAGGCACACATCAGTCTGTCGTCCATCAAATCGGGGGCCGTCATTATCACCGGGGAGACGGCCAGCAAGAAAAACGCGCAGCATATCGTGCATGTGCTGGCAGAGCGATCCGGCGATTTTGTCGTGGCAACGGCGGGGGCAGACCTCGAAGGCGTGCTGGCAGGCAAAGGCGCGGGCGCAGAAAAACGCTCGCAAACGCTGCAAGGGACGGTCGTCAACGTGGATATCGGCGGCGGTACGGCCAATGCGGCTTATTTCCAGCGCGGCCGGGCGATCGCGACGGTGACTTTTCACGTCGGCGGCAGGCTGATTCGCCTGGATCGGGAGGATGTCGTCACCTACGTGTCGCCGAACATCCAGGAGTGGCTACAGGCAAAAGGCTTGCGGATCGCGGTCGGGCAAAAAGTCGGGCTGCCGGGAATAACCGAAGTGGCGCAGCAGATGGCCCGCAGCATGCTCGATTATTTGACGGGCCAAGAACGGCACGTATCGGGCTTGCTTGTCGCAGGGCCGCATTTGCGCGGGGAATTTCCGGTAGAGGAGCTGACCGTCTCCGGCGGGGTCGGACAGCTGATGACGGGACCGCCCGTGAAAAGCATGGCAGATGTCAGCCGCTACGGCGATTTTGGTCCGCTGCTGGGCTATGTGCTACAGCAGGAGCGGGAAAAAGGGACGTACCCGGTGCGCTGGCTCGATCCGGAGCAAACCGTGCGGGCCACCGTGATCGGGGCTGGAATGCAAAGCACGGAAATCAGCGGCTCGACCGTGCATATCAAGCCGGAGCTTTTGCCGATCAAAAACATTCCGATTCTCAAGCTGGAGCTTACCGAAGAACAACTGTCGGACCCGGCGCGGATTCATCAGGAGGTAGCGGCGATCTGCCAGCTCGGCGAACGGCTTTTTGATCGAACAACAGGCATCCCGTTCGCGCTCGCGATCTCCGGCATCGGCTATTGCTCGTATGCGCTGCTGCAAACGATCGCCCAGGAGCTGTCGGATCAATACCGGCATTATTTTGCCGAGAGCCGGACGATGGTCGTGATCTGCGAGACCGACATGGCCAAAGCATTGGGGCAGGGGCTGGCGCTGCGCTGCAAGGGAGAGCCGGAGATTATTTGCATCGATCAGGTGCGGGTGGAGTATGGCGATTATATCGACCTGGGCGAGCCGATTTCGGGAACGATTATCCCGGTTGTGGTAAAAACCCTCGCGTTTGATGAGAAGGCGTAACGTACAAAGGGGGGAACGAGATGAATTTGAAAACGACTGTGCTTGGACAGACCTATCAATTTCGCGATCTGAAAGAAATTTTCGCGAAGGCAAACGAAGACAAATCCGGCGACCAGCTGGCTGGAATCGCCGCTTCCGATTCCCGGGAACGCGTCGCTGCCAAGCAAGTATTGGCGGACCTGACGTTGGCCGACATTCGCAACAACCCCATGCTTCCCCCGGAGGAAGACGAGGTATCCCGCGTCATTGAAGCAGGCATCAACGAAAAAATCTACAACGAAATCAAAAACTGGAGCGTCGCCGAGCTGCGCGAGTACATTTTGAGCCACGAGGCGGGCGACAGCGAGATCAAGCGCATCAGCCGCGGCTTGTCCAGCGAAATGATCGCGGCTACCGCGAAGCTGATGAGCAACCTCGACCTGATTGCGGCTGCGGCCAAAATTCGCGTGGTCACCCACTGCAATACAGCGATTGGCCAGCCAGGCGTCCTGGCATCGCGGGTGCAGCCGAACCACCCGTCCGATAATGTGCAGGGAATCAAGGCAGCGCTGTACGAAGGACTCAGCTACGGAATCGGCGACGCCGTAATCGGGATCAACCCGGTCATTGATACAGCGGACAGCGTCAAGGACATTCTCACCATGACCAAAGAGGTCATGGACAAATGGGCGATTCCGACGCAAAACTGTGTACTCGCTCACGTGACCACACAGATGCGCGCGATCCGTCAGGGCGCGCCGGCCGACCTGATTTTCCAAAGCCTTGCCGGCAGCGAAAAAGGAAACAACGCATTCGGGATCGACGTCAAGCTGCTGGACGAAGCCGATGAGCTGATGCGCAAGGAAGGCACTTCCTACGGGCCGAACTTCTGGTACTTCGAGACGGGCCAAGGCTCCGAGCTGTCCTCCGAGGCGCACTTCGGCATCGACCAGGTGACGATGGAGGCGCGCTGCTACGGACTGGCGCGCAAGTACAATCCGTTTATCGTCAATACGGTTGTCGGGTTCATCGGGCCGGAATATTTGTACGACAGCCGCCAGGTCATCCGCGCAGGGCTGGAAGACCACTACATGGGCAAGCTGCACGGACTGCCGATGGGCTGCGACGTATGCTACACGAACCATATGAAGGTTGACCAGAACGATATGGACAATCTCGGGATGTTGCTCTCGGCGGCAGGGGTGAACTTTGTCATCGGGGTGGCGATGGCGGACGACGTCATGCTCAACTATCAATCGACGAGCTTCCACGATATCGCCGCGTTCCGCGAGGTTCTCGGCCTCCGTCCGGCACCTGCGTTTGAACAGTGGCTGGAAAAAATAGGGATCATGGAAAACGGCAAGCTGACGCCAAAAGCAGGCGATCCGACAATCTTCATGTAAGAGAGGGGGTGTATGACGAATGGAACAACCGTTGGATTTTTTGGTAGACAAAGTGGTGGCCGAGCTGCACAAAAAGCTGGCCGAGCTGGGCGAAAAAGCACCTGAGCCAAAAGCGGCCGCAGCGGCGGAAGCGAAAGCGAAAGCCGAGCCCCAGCAGGAAGCGACTCTGGCACCAGTGGCCCCCCACCCGCAGGAGACACACGCCGCGCCAGCGGAGCCGGAGCGAACGGCGCAAATCCCGAATCCGAAGTGGAAGGAAGGACTGGAGGAGCTTTTGGCCAGCACGCCTGCCCGGATCGGCGTATGGCGTACAGGGGTAAGACCGCTGACGAAAACGATGCTGCAACTCCGACGCGACCACGCGGCAGCAGTCGATGCCGTCTACGGGGAGGTCAGCCAGGAAGTGCTCGACCAGTTTTCTCTGTTCACGGTGGAAACCCAGTACGACAACACTGAAAACTATTTGAAGCGCCCGGACATGGGACGCATTCTCACCGAGGAAGGCGTGCGCTTGCTTCAGGAGCGCTGCCAAAAAAGGCCGCAAGTCCAAATCGTCGTCTCCGACGGCCTGAGTGCCAGCGCGGTCGAGGCCAACCTGAAAGACGTGCTTCCCTCCTTGATGGACTCGTTGAAAAGCTACGGCTTGAGCTGCGGGACCCCGTTTTTTGTCAAAGGCGGACGCGTCGCGAGCATGGACCATATCGGCGAGATTTTGGAGCCGGAAGTGCTGGTGCTGTTGATCGGGGAGCGTCCGGGTCTGGTTACGGCCCACTCCATGAGCGCCTACATGTGCTACCGCCCGCGCAAAGGCATGGTAGAGTCCGAGCGCACGGTCATCTCCAATATTCATCGTCAAGGAACGTCGCCGATCGAGGCAGGCGCCCACATCGGTACGATTCTCGCCAAAATGCTGGAGCAAAAAGCAAGCGGTGTGAAGCTGGTCTTGTAACATTTGTCATGCGTGTGATAAACGCGCGAATAAACAGCAAGCCTTGCCATCTGAATGTGGCGGGGCTTTTTTTGCTCCCGTATCCGTGCAACGAAGGCTGCGCCGATCGCTTTGGCGCAGCCGCGTCTGGATTGGTTCGGGAGTGGACAAAAAGGCTATCGTGGAGGGACGAGGTGTTTTCCGCGAGCAGGAGTAGGCGCCAAGGAAGGCGAAGACAACAGGGATGGCAAGATCGCAAGGATATCATGATCGAGGGAAAGAGGCAGAGGACGATGGATCACAGGAAGTTGATAGAGACGAGCAAGGCGATTTTGACAAACTGCATGGCACTCCAGGCGAATGAATCGTTTTTGGTAGTGGCGGACGAGCCGAAGCGAGAGCTTGGAGAAATGCTCTTCGAGGCTGGCAAGCAGTTGGGAGCGGAAGCGATGCTGATGGTCATGCAGGAACGGGAAAAGTCTGGTCAGGAGCCTCCGGTGGCGGTAGCCGCAGCGATGAAAAGCGCCGATGTGGTCGTGTGCGTGACCGAGCATTCCCTGACGCATACAAAAGCGCGGAAAGAAGCGGCGGCAAACGGCGCAAGACTCGCCACCATGCCAAGTATCACGGCCGATATGTTTTTGGAAGGAGCGATCTCTGCCGACTACGCGCAAGTCAAAGCACGGACGGAGAAAGTGACCGAGCTGTTGACCGCAGCCAGCACCGTGCGTATCGAAAAAGCGGGCAAGTCGCTCACTTTTTCCATCGCCGGACGCCATGGCGTGCCCAGCACAGGCATGTACGTCAATCCGGGTGAATCGGGCAACCTGCCGTCAGGAGAAGCGTACGTGGCGCCGATGGAGGGCACGGCAGAAGGGCAAATTGTGGTGGACGGCTCGATTTCCGGGATCGGCAAAATCGACTCGCCGCTGCTGCTGACGATTGAAAAAGGGCGGATTGTCCACGCCGAAGGCACCTCCGCCGAACGTCTGCTGCAAATGCTGGGCGATCAGGACGGACGGATGCTGGGCGAGTTTGGGATCGGAACGAATGACAAGGCACGGATTACGGGAGTCGTGCTGGAGGACGAGAAAGTGTACGGAACCATTCACGTTGCCTTTGGCAGCAACAATACCTTCGGTGGAACAATAATAGCCGGCGTGCACATTGATCTGGTGGTCAAAGAGCCGGACGTGTATTTGGACGGCATCTGCATCATGAAGAACGGGGAACTGTTGGAGCAGTAGCCGACTCGATCCGGGCCAAGGATGAATCCCGGAAGCAAATGTTGTAGAATGGGAGATATCCTTTGAGGGTGGATGTGGTGTGATGTTGTTGCTGGAGCAAATTGTGGCGGTCATTACGATAGGGAATCTGATCTTGGCCGCTGTTCTCATCTTTATGGAGAGGCGCAACATTGCGGCTACCTGGGCATGGCTGATGGTTCTGTTGTTTTTGCCGGGTATCGGCTTTTTCCTCTACCTGCTTTTTGGGCAAAGACTGAGCAAGAAAAAGCTGTATCGGCTCCGCGAGGGAGAGTTTTCCCATTTTCGCGCCGCTGTCGACAAGCAGAAGAAGCTGCTGGAGCAGGGCGAGCTGCAGGTGAACGATCCGGCGATGGAGAGGCATCGCGACATGATTTTCATGAACGTGGTAAGCGACGGTGCCTATTATACGCAGGACAATGCCGTTCAAGTGTTCGCCGAAGGGCACAGCTTGTTCGATTGCATGTTCAGGCAGATTGAAGATGCCAAGGAACACGTGCATTTGCTGTACTATATTATCAATGATGATGAACTGGGAACGCAGCTGTTGGAACTTTTGACGAAGAAGGCGCGAGAAGGCGTCAAGATCAGGCTGCTCTATGATGCTGTCGGATCGTCAGGCGTCTCTTCCCGGTTTTTCCGGCCGCTGGTGGAGGCAGGGGGAGAAGTCGTCTCGTTCTTTCCTTCGTCGATTCCGTTTCTCAATTTCCGCGTCAACTTTCGCAACCATCGCAAGCTGACGATCGTCGACGGAAAAAGCGGCTTTATTGGCGGCTTCAACGTCGGCGACGAATACTTGGGCAAGGATAAGAAGCTGGGGTACTGGCGAGATACACACCTGCAGATTGAAGGAAAAGCAGTCTACATGCTGCAGGCGCGTTTTTTCCTGGACTGGAATTTGGCAGCAGCGAAAAAAATGCAGGAGTCGCTCGACTACTTCCCGGAGATGCCGGAGCCAAAGGGCACAATCGGCTGCCAGGTCGTGTCGAGCGGACCGAATTCGGAAAAGCAGCAAATCAAGCATGCGTTTCTGAAAATGATCTACAAGGCGCGTCACAAGATTTATTTGCAGACCCCGTATTTCATACCGGACGACAGCATGCTGACCGCGTTGAAAATGGCCGCGATGTCCGGGGTGGACGTGCGCGTCATGGTGCCGGGCAGGCCGGACCACCTGATGGTTTTCTTCGCGACGAACTCCTATCTGGGCGAGCTGTTGAAAAGCGGCGTGCGCTGCTATTTGTACGAAAAAGGCTTCATGCACGCCAAGACGATCGTGGTGGACACCCAGCTTTCTTCGGTAGGGACGGCGAACGTCGATATCCGCAGCTTCAAGCTCAATTTTGAAACCAATGTGTTCTTGTACGATTCGCAGGTGGCTCAGCAGTTGGAGGAGCTGTTCTTGGCAGACCTCGCCGATTGCCGGGAAATGACGACGGATGAGTATTTCAACCGTCCGCTTCGGATACGCATGCAGGAATCATTGGCGCGGTTGTTGTCTCCCATTTTATAAAAAGGAAGGACCCTTTGCCTTGTGAATGTTCACAGGGGAGGGTCCTTTCGCATGGAAGTGGCGCTTGGGAAATCGGTTCAAACGATGAAGCCGCAAAAAGAAACAGCCCGGCTAGGCTGCCAGGCTGTACGAGTAGGCTGAAAAAGGTTGAAGTCAAAAAGGCTACGGCTTTTTCGCTCCGCTCAAGTATTCCACCGCTTCATCGAGCTGCTTTTCAATCAGAATCGGGTCATAGCCCAGCCATCTGTCCACATCAACGACATAGACGTGGTTGTTTTTGACTGCAGGAAGGTTTTTCCACAAGCTGCTGCTCTCCAGTTCTTTCAAATACTGTGTTGCATCTTCACCTGGGAACACCATCAGGAAAATGTGATCGGCAGCGTATTCAGGCAACAGCTCCAGCGAAATATCTTTGCTCCAGAAGTTCGGGTCTTTGTCGATCTCTGCCTGGATCGGGGCCGGGGGTGTCAACTGCAAGGAGTTGTACAGGACGTGGCCCATGTTGCGCGTGCCGTACATTTTCAATGTTTTCGCCCGGACGTTCAAGGCAGCGACAGTCTGTTCCTTTCCGATCTTGCCCTGGAGCAGCTTGCGTGCTTCCTCCACCTTGGCGTTATGCTTGGCGAGCCATTCCTCGCCTTCTTTTTCTCTGCCAAGCACCTCGGCTACTTGCTTCACATGGCTGAAGACATCTGCTTCCTCGAAGTTGATCGCGACGACAGGAGCGATTTTTTGCAGCTTTTCATAAAGTTGCGGTTCGACGTCCGAGTTGGTCAGGATCAGGTCGGGCTGCAGCTCCAGCATTTTTTCCAGGTTGTACGCCTCGTAAGTCCCGACTGACTCAATCCCTTGCACCAAAGGCGCCATGTCTGCGCCTTCCATGTCTCCTTCCAGTGCGCCGACCGGCTTTAGGCCAAGGGCGAGCACGGTGCCCAAATATTGCAGGGCGATGACGCGCTCGGCTTTGACCGGAACGATTGCTTCGCCTTTGGCGTGCTTGATGACACGTGTTTCTGGTTTCGCGGTCTCCGTTTTTCCAGGCTCAGCGGCAGTTGCCGGAGAGGCCGTTTGCTGTTGCGTGGACTGGTTTTGCGCGGTCTGCCCGCAAGCCGTCAAAAAGAGAAAGGCGAGGAGCATGATGCCAGACAGCCATGCATGTATGCGCGATTTTTTCATGAGTACCCCCCTGAATCTGGATGAAAATCATTCTCAATAACAAGCTACATCTTACCCTGAACCTTCAGGCTCATCCATGGAGATTATTCCGTTTTTCTATGGATAATCTGGCGGTCAGGACGATTTGTGCCTGTTCAATAGCAGAATCGCTTCGTCCAATTGGGCATCCAGCGATAACGGATCGTAGGCGAACCAGACGGTACTGAGCATGACGACCTGCCCTTTTTGCACGGCAGGCAACCGCTGCCAGTCTTCCCGCTTTGTCAGTGCTTGATAGTGGGCCCGCGATAGGTCGTCGTCGAAGACGTGGACGAACAGCCAGTCTGCGGCATACTCGCTTACTTGCTCTTCTTGTACTGGGACGGCCCAAAAATTGGGATCGCGCTTGATCTTCTCCTGAATCATTCTGGGCGGAGTCAGCTGCAAAGACTTGTACAAGACGTGTCCAATATTTCGTACGCCGTAAGCAAATAGATGGGAGGGGCGCACATTCAGAATCGCGACGGTTTCCTCCCGGGGAATGCATGTGTCTACATACCGCTTCGTCTTTTGCACCTTGAGTTCATGCTGTTTGATCCACGATAGCGCCTTGTCTTTTTGTCCGAACAGATCCGCGATATGCAGCAAATGACCGAAGACATCGGCATCGAGCCAACGCAGCGTGCAAGTTGGGGCAATGCTGGAAAAGGCAGCGCTATCCTTGTGATAGTCCGTCAGGATAATAGAAGGCTGCAACGACTTGATTAGCTCAGGGCAAGTTCTGGACAGCGCCATAATGTCTTTGGCTTCTTTTACTTGCAGCTGCTCGCGCATGTACTGAACCTGGTCTTCCTTCGCCCCGACCGGTTTGATGCCAAGGGCCATCAAATACTCGGTGTACTGGAAGGTGACGGGTGCGATGAGCCTCTGGCTTACTTTTGCAAAAACAGTGGGCGAGACGCCGACTTTCTGCTTGAACCGTCTGCTGAAGTAAAACTCATCCTCATAGCCGACCAGATGCGCGACCTCACGCAATCGTTTTTTCGATTCCCGAAGCAGCTTCTTCGCCTGATCGATGCGATAGCTGGTCACATATTCAATCGGGCTTTTGCCGACGTTCTTTTTAAAAACCTCCGTGTAGTAGCGGGGGGTAAGCCCAGCCTGGTTCGCCAGATCAGTCAAAGAGAGCGACGATGCATAATTCGCATGGATATAGGAGAGCGTCTGTTGGATCGCTTTCTCCGATTCGACAGAGGCTTGCGTGCTGCCTGTACGCCAGATGATGTGCAGCAGCTGCTGGAAGCGTATCTGATTTTGCAGGACGTCCAGCGGATTTTGGCTCTGTTGGTCGGCCAGCAAAGCGAAGGCAAGCTCGAAACAGCGATGGGGCGAGTGGAGCTGATAGCTGTCGTTGTTCGGTTTCCAGGAGCGGCTGGGCGAGTAGCTGTTGGACACGCCTCCCTCAGGCTCCAGAACGTCAAAATAGAATGCGAAAAAAGATAGAGTGCTCCCGCTGTCTGCGGCAATCGTAGCGACAGTCTTCTCTGTGGCAAACCGAACACTCCCGGGAGACCACGCGCACGAATCAGGCATGTCCGCGGCCTGCCAATAGCCGTTCCCTTCTGCCGCCAGGAGCAGCGTATGCGGGGAAGCGCAGGGGAGAGACCACGTGTGACGCGGAGGCAAAGCGACATGCTGCATCCCTTTCAAAAGGAAAAGGGGAGGAGAAGGATTTTGTGCCTGATGGTCGCTCATGATGACCTCTCCTTTCCAGAGTTGATGGCGTAAGGGGAACCGATTAGGGAACCAGCTCAAAAGACTCGGTCACGACGATGCTTCCTTGTACCGACTGGACCATCGGGCAGTTTCTGCTTGCGGCTTCCACGGCTTTTTGGACCCTGTCTTTTTTCATGTTTTCCCCGGTAAGGATGAAGTGCAGGTGAATTTTCTCGACGCGGTTGGCTTTTGCCGCGTTGCGTGTGACATCAGCTGTGATCTTCATAGCGCTGCACGGCATTCTCATCTTGCCCAGCACGCTGCGCAGTAAGCTTCCGCTACAAACGGCAATGGAGGAGACCAGCAGTTGATACGGGCAAAAGCCGTATGCTTCATCGCCGGAGACGTGCAGGTCGCCGTAGGGGAAGTGGGCGACGAATCCGTTTTCTTTTGCTTCAAAGTTCATGGCGAGTCCTCCTCAGCGGTAACGCATCTCCCTTATTCGATTGCCGCCCGACTATGCCGCAGCAAAGACTGGATGCAGCGGGGCAGCATGTCTTGTAACGTGTCGAAGGCGTAGTCGACATCGAGACGCTCGGTCCATTGATGCGCATCGCGACCAACCGGGCCGAGGTTCATGACGGGCACGTGAAAGGCTTCCAGCTCCTGTAGCGGGATGGAGTAGCCGTTGTTCCACAGCGGCATGTTGGCGACCAGCGGCTTCATGGAGGCCGCCGGGTATTGCAGGCCGACGTAGCTCAGATCGGAAATGCCCCCAAAGTAGTTTTGCTTGACCAACGTGACCTGGTGCTGTTCCCGCGCGTACGCCTCCATCTCGGCCACCGTCTTTTGGATCAGCGGGTGGTGGCGCGAGCTGACGGCCGGGTAAAACGGCGGAGCGAAGAACAGGATGATCATCGGAGACAGCTCTTTGCAGAGAATCGCCAGTCGATCGACCAGCTCGATGGTCGTGTCGCGATCGTCCTTGTCTTGGCGGTTGGCGATGACGTCTGCCTCCAGTTGGCGCAGCTTGTCCGCGCCGTGCGTTTTCAAGGCGTAGGTGTACAGCTCCTCGTAGGTCATCACGGAGATGGACAGGTCGCGCGGGCTGAAAGGAGCGAACTGGGCGAACTGGCTGGCATGGCGAAGGTAGGTTTCCCGGATGCGCGCGGTGACATTTCGCGCTGCGTTCAAGAGCGGCTCGACGACTTCCTCCATCTGCTTTTCCAACAGGAACAGGTTGAACAGCGTCACGGCGCGATGCGGAATTTGCACGGAGTACTCTTTTTTCAGGTCTTTTTGCACCAGGTTCGTAGGAGGCGGGGAAGCTTCCCCCTCGACGACTTCGCAAAACGAAGTGTTCAACTCCAGCTCGCAGGTGATTTGCGAGGCCATGTAGTTGCCGTTCAGCCCGGCAAACGGCTCGCCCACGTGCGTTTCTTTTCCGTAGCACAAAAAGCCCGGCAGCACTTTGCCGATGGAGCCTGTGTATACATAGGTGGTTTGATCGCCCGGAAAGCGGGTGAACATCGGCTCCGAGTTGAGCACAGCCGTATAGCGCAAATCGAACTGCTCGGCCCATTTCAACAGCGTGGGGACAGCCGCGCGCATGCCGACAGAGTTCACTTCCTCGTCGGGAACGGTCAGCAGGAGGACGTTGCCGTCAAATTCTCCGGCGCACGCCCGCTCGATCATCGACATGTGCAGCGTGAGTCCGCCCTTCATATCCATGGTCCCGCGGCCAAACAGCCAGTTGCCTGTGCGCAAATCTTGCTGTACATCGGCAGGCATGTCCGCCTGATTTTGCTGGAAGAGGCGGGTGAGTGTTTTCGGGTCGAAGGCATGCTCCATCCAGCCGCCGTAATCCTCCACATCGACCACATCAAAGTGGCTGACCAGGATCACGGTGTCGCGCACGCCCGGCTTTTTGACGAGAGCGGTGACAAAATGTCGCCCATCGTCGGTCGGATGGGCCCGGACATGATCGGGGTTGGCCTGGTAGTACGGCAGGGAGCGCAGCTGATCGACGACGTAACCGGGCAAGTCTTTCTCGGCAGGCGAGCCGGTCACGCTCGGGATGCTGACCAGATGGCACAGGAGATCGACGAGCTGGTCTTTTGTCTGCCATTTTTGCATGAAAAAGCCTCCGTTTTTCCGTATAGTGAAAACCGTTTCCGTTTATTGGGTAAAAAAGAAAGACAAGGCGCCGATCTTAGGGGGAAAGGCAGCTTTTGATGAAACCAATCTATCAGAATGGTTCGAGCGAATCAATCGCATTTCGAGCAGAAACACTCGTTGCCCCATTCCGCGATAACGGGAGAAAAGCGGCCAACAGAGCTTGGCAGCAAACAGGTTTACAGGGAGCATAAACCATCTCCCCGATAGGTTGTCAGGTGAGCGACAACTTTTCCGCCCGAAACACAGTAGAGCCGCGAAAAACGTTCGCAAAGCTCCCCCGCTTTGGCGTGGCGAAAAAAGACGGGATCGCCCAGTTGCAGTGTTTCCATGCCGCGATACTGAATGGGCGTCTGCACTTCCCCGGCACCTTCGTCGGGTATAAGCCGAACGCCTTTTGGCAAGTACGGCCTGGGCAAGCGATCCGCCCCTGCGGAACCGGAGGCGACATAGCCGCCGCCCGCGCATGTGTAAATGTGCTCGGCAGGCTTGCGAATGATCTCCAGAGCAAATCCGGCAGCGGGTTGAAAATGAAAGTCTTGATAGTAATCGAACAAGCCGGGCGAATAAAAGCCGGAGCCGGCTGTCAGCTCGGTCACCGCATCTTCCTTTGCCGTATGGTGCAGGCTGCCTGTTCCCCCGCCATTGACGAAGCGAAGCGAAATGCCCAGCCCGGCAATCGCCTTGACCAGCTCCGCTCTGCGATGAGCCACTTCCTTTACCGATAGCTGTTTCAACAGGCGAATCAGGCTGTTTTTGAAAAATTGCCGGGGATAGCGATCGCCGATACCTGCAATCTGGGCCTCGTAGCCCATGATCCCGTCCAGCGAGAGGTGCCTGGAGGAAGCGACGCGGGAAGCCAGGGCCACGGCTTTTTCCAAGGAGCGCAGAGGAGAGCGCCACACGCCGAAATGCAGCCCCGCTATATCGGTGGACATGTCGATGTCGAGGCAGACGGGGAAAATCACGCCTTGCTCGCGGGCGATTTGTTCCAGATGCTCCACGTGTGAGGCGGAATCGATCAGAAGAGTGAGAGTGCGGCCTTGCTGTATCTGTTCGCCAAGCGCGACCAGCCAGCTTTTTTCCCAAACCGGGCAGCCCATAAGCAAATCGTCAAAGCCTGCCGCGCACAGATGGAGCGCTTCGGGAGCGGAAAAGCACAGCAGCCCGGAAAAGCAATCGTCCAGCTGCAACAGATGCTTGAGAATCCCGATGCTGCGGATGGATGCGGTGGCAATCCGAATGGGCTTGCCATTGCTCTGCAAACCAATTTGCTCGGCATTTTGCTCCAAAAGGTCCAGGTCGACAAAAGCGAACGGCTTTGGAATACCGGAAAAGGCAGACTGGTAATAGCGATAATCCCGCATGGGCAAGCCTCATCCTTTTTGTAAGAGGGTAGTAATAGGAAAATATTTCGTAAAATTCTACATATTCTCCCTTTTTGTGTCGATTCCTTCCGGCCGCTGCGAAAAGGACTCGTCGGACAAGACGCATGAGTTGGTTGTAATGTTCGTGTTTTACTTTTTAATCACGTTCACTTCCCTTGTTTTTTATGTAAAATTCATGTAAACACGAATGAAATTGCTGAAAACCATTGACTTGATTCCGTTTGTTCGTTACTATACATATGGTTGCTGGTTGACAAACGGACTGGATCCATCCATGAAAAGTTCGTATATCCTCAAAGATATGGTTTGAGGGTCTCTACAGGGAACCGTAAATTCCCGGCTACGAATGAAGGTGTCTTTGACCTACCTTCTTCGTCGGCCGGGAATTTTTTTGTACGCCAACATGCTTGCAAGGAGGAGCGGGAAGTGAAAAAATACGATGCGATTGTGGTAGGAGCAGGACCAACGGGAATTTTTACGTGCTATGAGCTGACGCGAAAAGCGCCAACTGCCAAAGTGCTCCTCATTGATAAAGGGCACGACATTTACAGCCGGCGCTGTCCGATTCTGGAGGAGAAGATCAAGCTCTGTCCGCCGCCTGCCGGGAAAAAAGACTACGCGGGCTGTCTGCCGGCCTGCTCGATCACCAGCGGTTTTGGTGGGGCAGGCGCCTACAGTGACGGCAAGTTCAATATTACGACCGAGTTCGGCGGCTGGATGACGGATTACCTCCGTCCTTCCACCGTGCTGGGCTTAATTCAATACGTCGACGAAATCAACCTGGAGCATGGCGCGACCCGCACGATCACCGATCCGACGACAGAGACGATCAAAAGCATCGAGCAGCGCGCGTATGCGGCAGGGCTGAAGCTGTTGCGCGCACAGGTGCGCCATTTGGGCACAGAGCAAAACCTGGAGATTTTGCAGTCGATTTATGAATACTTGAAGGAACGGATCGACATGATGTTCAAGACCGAGGTGGAGGACATTTTGACGGTCAAGGAAGACGACGGCCATCGTGTCACAGGCGTGGTCCTGAAGAACGGGGAAGAGTACGAGAGCGATTTTGTCGTCATCGGCCCTGGACGGGACGGATCGGCCTGGCTGACCCATATTCTGAAAAAACGCCGCCTGAAAATGTACAACAATCAAGTAGACGTAGGGGTGCGCGTAGAGACGTCCGATGTTGTCATGCGGGAAATCAATGAGCATTTGTACGAGGGCAAGTTTATTTTCAATACATCTGTCGGCACGCGCGTACGCACGTTTTGCAGCAATCCGTCCGGGCACGTCGTCGTGGAAAATCACAGCGGCGTGATGGCCGCAAACGGGCACTCCTACAAGGACCCGGCGCTCGGCTCGACCAATACGAACTTCGCGCTGCTCGTCTCGCATACGTTTACGGAGCCGTTTGACAAGCCGAACGAATACGCGCGCGAAATCTGCAAACGGGCAAACGATTTGTCCAATGGCGGAGTGATCGTGCAAAAGTACGGCGATATTTTGCGGGGCCGTCGTTCTACGGAAGCGCGCATCAAAGAAGGCTTCCTGGAGCCGACGCTGAAGGAAGCGGTGCCGGGCGATCTGGGGCTGGTGCTGCCATACAATACGATGAAAAGCCTCATGGAGATGGTGGAGGCACTGGACAAGGTTACGCCGGGAATTGCCTCGGAGCACACGCTGTTTTACGGCGTCGAGGCCAAGTTTTACTCCGCGCGTCCGAAGCTGACCGAGGAGTTTGAGACAGAAATCAAAGGGCTGTTCTGCGGAGGCGATGGGGCTGGGATCACGCGTGGACTGGCGCAGGCGGGATCGGCCGGGGTCTGGATGGCGCGCAGTATGGTCAAGCGGATGAATTGACAAGCGGCGAACGCAGCAGGCGATACAGGAAAAGGGCTTCTTCCCGCGCATCATCGCTCAGGAGCAGAAGCCCTTTTGTCGTGTCGTCGTCCCACAGACACGTCTATGCATGTGTATTCAAATTGTCCGTCATCTTTTTCAGTACCCGGTTAAAGACGGCAAGCTCCTGTTCGTCCAGATCGCGCAGAGCAACCGCTTCCAAATCTTGCGCAGCCTGTAGCCACTGGGGAAAGCGCTCGATTGCGGCTGGTGAGAGCGACACATACCGTTCCCGCTTGTCTTCCCCCTCGGAGCGGATGATCCAGCCCATCTCCTCCAGCCTGGTCAATGTCCGGGTAATGGTCGGGGCCTCTACGTTCAGGTAGTTGCTCAACTGCACCTGCGTCAAAGAGCTGCGATAGTGCAGGCAGAGAATAATGCTCCATTGCGAGCTATACAATCCCATCGGGGACATGATTCCATTCAATGTTTTACTGAAGACTCTGGCAGCTTGGCCAATTTTATGACCGTAATGTTGCATGGTATCAGACCTCCAGGAAAAGCGGGTTCGCTAGGGGAAGCGCTTGATTGCTTAAGTAAATATGTACAAATAACATAGTAGCAGTTCCTAACATATAAGTAAACGTTTATTTGAGGCAAAATAAGGCCGTTTTCTGACAAAAAGAAGGCTGACGCCGTTTCAAAGGCATCAGCTTCGGGAAGAAGGGAAAGGGAGGCTGGTCAACTGGCAGACAAAATACCGAGCGGTCCGTTTTCATCAAGGATCGACTCCAGCTCGTAGACGGAGATGGGGAACATCGGAAAGCCGACATAGTATGGAGTGATTTCGTACAGCTGGAAGTAAATCACCAATGATTTGTCCGCGACGTAAAAGTCTTGATCGGGCTTGATCGTTGTAAATCCGTTCAGCGTGGGAATTTGCCGTTCCTGGATCTGGCGTTTGATATTCTCGGACAGGACCCTGACGTAATCGCTGCCCGGCTTGAACAGTTCGCGCAGCGTATAGAGCTTGCCTGTATGGATATTTGCCGTCACCGACCCGAGAAACGTCATGCCGTGGGCCATTTGCGGCGTGTAGGCGTAATTGTTCATGGTGACGCTGAAAATGCCGCGTTCATTGGTTTTGATTTCGTAGCTTCCTTGCATTTGCGTATTTCCCGGTACTTGTACCCGCTGCTGCTCATGAATCAAGCCCTGGACGGTTTGCAAAAGGGCGCGGTTGATTTCTTTTTCTGCTTGCTGATTGGCGATCCCGGCCAGTTGCGGGTAATAGATCGTGGTGTTGGGACGTTGGATCGTCCGCGTCAGTACGGTGGCTGGCAAAAGCTGAAGTTGATCTTCCACGGTTCGTAGTTCCTTTCCAGATGTCATAAAATAAGGGGTATGATTGTAGCCTATTCTTCATTCGTCTTGGCTGTTCTCACTTTTTTCACAAATGAGGCAATCTGCGCGGGTTATAATGGAAAAAGAATCCGATACATAAGTAGCAGGGAAAAGGGGGGCATTTATGATTCGATTGATTCGCAACACGTTAACGGACAAAGAAGGATTTATGATTTTTATCCTATGGAACCACCTGTGGATGGCAGGACTCATTGCCTATCAATTTGATGCTAATTTCTGGAAGGTGACATCCCTCGGATTGCTGGTCACGCTTGTCGCTTCACCGTTTTACTTTATTAAAAAAGACAGCCCGGTCATTCGTTACCTCGTAGCGATTGGACTGATGTATTACGCGATTGCGTTCGACCATTTCACGACGTATCCGGAGGTTTCGTTTCTCGCTTTTGTCGTGATGGGCTTTCTGGCGGCTTACCTGGACTGGAAGCTGGTCGTGAGTGCCGGGATCGGGCAAATCATTGTGACGCTGGTCGGATTCTACACAGGCTCGTATGATATCTTCAGCGGCGAGGCCAACGAGCTGAATCTGGTCCTGCGCATCATGGTGAGTTTGATGATGATGGGAGCGGTAACGTACCTCTGTCTGGCGGGACAAGCTTCTCTGCAAAGGGCCAACCTCGCCCGTCAGGAAGCGGAGGAAAAAGAACGCCGTCTGGGAGAGCTGCTTGCCCACATCCAGCAGATGACCGAGCAGATTGACCGGACGACAGAGCACGTACACGAGCATGCCGAAGGAACGAAGCGCAATACGGATGAAATGATGCTCGCCTTCAAGGAAGTGGCGACGGGGATGGAATCGCAGGCCAATTCGACGGTGAAAATCGAAGAAGAGGTGCAGTCGATCGACCAGGAGATCGTGGCGGTCACAGAGCAGACGAATGCGATGAAGAGCGAATCCGATCAAAACAACCGCCGTCTGAAGGAAAGCGTCGACATGATGAAAGAGCTGTCGCAGCAGATGGAACAGATTGTGTCTGCCGTCAACGTGGCGGCGTCGACGATTCACCAGCTGAACCGTCAGGCCAATCGGGTCGAGGAGATTGTAGGAGCGATCAACCAGATTGCGACGCAAACCAACCTGCTTGCGCTCAACGCTGCCATCGAGTCGGCACGCGCAGGCGAGCACGGGCGCGGCTTTGCCGTCGTGGCAGACGAGGTGCGCAAGCTGGCGGAGCAGAGCGCAACCGCTACCCAGGAAATTACCGAGATTCTCAAATCGCTCCACCAGGAAAGCGAGAACGCCGTCCAGCAGATCAGCAACGGAGAGGCTTCGGTGGCCAAGGGGCAGGAACTGGCTGTAAAAACAGTGGCGTCGATCGAGGCCGTGCGCTCCGGCATGACGGCCTTCCTCCAGGCAGCCGAGCATGTCGGCTCCAGCATGAATCGGGTCAAAATGCGCTCGGGCGAAGTGGCGATGGAAATGTCGACGATTACGGCTGTCACCGAGCAATCGCTCGCAAATCTGGAGGAGCTGTTTGCCACAGCGGAAAACCAGCATCAAAAGGTGCGGGAAATTACCGAAGAGCTGGGCGAGCTGAACCATCTGTCGCATCGACTTCAGCAAACCTTCCGCAGCCAATAAGCGCGAATTGCTGAATTGCCGAATTGGCGGGAACAGTCTGAAAAAACGATTGCTTTTTCAACGGGTTCTGCTAGAATAAACTCATTGTAACAGAATAGTTTGATCTCCTTATCGAGAGCGGCGGAGGGACTGGCCCGATGAAGCCCGGCAACCACTGGACATGCGTGACATGGACAGAAAGGTGCCAATTCCTGCAAAACCTGTACCGGGGTTTTGACAGATGAGGAAGAGGACGGCTTCGGACGCAAACTCTTCCTTCGGGAAGAGTTTTTTTGTTGGCAGGAAGGAACAAACACGAATGATAAAATATTTTTTACAATAAATATTCGTGTTTGTTATTGATCTTTTCGGAAAAAAGCCGTACATTACGGAGTAAGGTCCAGAAAAAACGTAGAATGTTCGGATAGGGGCGAAAACACCATGAAAAAGTTGTTGTTGGCACTCACCACCTTTGCTGTATTGGCTACAGGCTGTGCGGCTGGGGGAAATGCGCCTGCTGACCAGCCAAAAGAAGAAGCGACAGGGCAAGAAGGTGCCGGGAAGAAGCGCATTGCGCTGATTTTGCCGGAAAAAATCGGGGTGAACCCGTTCTTCCAGCAAATGGACGAGGGCGCGAAAAAAGCAGGACAGGAATTTGGCGCAGAAGTGAAAACGATTGAGTCTACCGACCACGGCGCCATCGAAGAAAATCTGCGCGTCGCGGTGGCGGAAAACTACGATCTGATTATCACGTCTTCCTTTGAATCGGAAGACGCGTTGAAAAAAGTGGCGGCCGAAAATCCTGACCGCAACTTCGCGATTATTGATACCGTAGTAGATTTGCCGAACGTGCGCAGCGTGACCTTCCGTGAGCAGGAAGCGGCTTACCTGATGGGGGCGGCGGCCGGTCTTGCCACGAAGACCAACAAAGTCGGCATGGTTGTCGCCATGGACATTCCGTTGTTGAAGAAATGGACAGGCGGCTTCCAGGAAGGATTGAAGGCAACCAATCCCAACGCGGAGTTTTTGGTGAACTACGTAGGAAGCTTCTCTGACCCGGCAAAAGCGAAGGAGCTGGCGCTGCTGCAAGCATCCAAAGGCGCCGACTTCATCAACGGAGCGGCAGCGGTTGGCGACCTCGGGGTGTTCGAGGCCGCGAAGGAAAAAGGCTTCTATACAGCGGGACAGGACGTGGACCGCACCACGATTGACCCGGAGCACATCGTGTTGTCCCAGCTGAAAGGGACAGATACCGCCGCGTACGAAACCGTGAAGTCGTTTGTGGAAGGCTCGTTCAAGCCCGGCGTCATCTCGTACGGCCTGAAAGAAAAAGGCGTAGGCGTTACCTATGTGACGCATGAGAGCCAGACACCTTTGAACGCTTTTATTGGGCAGGAAGTCGTGGACAAAGTCAAAGCGATCAGCGAGGAAATCGTCGCTGGTACCCGCAAAGTGCCGGACTCGTTTTAAAAACGGGCGCACCGGGCAGGATGGTGACCGACTACAGCTGTGTAGTCGGTCTTCCTTATAGACAAAAAGGCAAAAGCATCGAACAAAGGCGAGGCTAGGTGAGGCGAAGCGCAAAGAAGGAGGGGCAAGGATGACCGTTCGGTTGGAAATGCGGAACATGACCAAGAAATACGGCGATTTTACGGCAAACGACAAGGTCTCGTTTTCGCTTGCGGCGGGAGAAGTTCACGCCATCGTCGGGGAAAACGGCGCGGGCAAGACGACGCTGATGCGGATGCTGTACGGCATGGAGCAGCCGACGTCCGGCGAGATCGTGCTAGACGGCAAGCCTGTCGTTTTTCGCGGGCCGCAGGACGCGATTCGCAACGGAATCGGGATGGTGCATCAGCACTTCATGCTGTTTGGCGACTTTCGCGTGGCGGAAAATATCGTGATCGGCTACGAGCCGCAGCAGGCCGGATTTTTTCGCCGGAAGGACGCCGTGGAAAAGGTCCGCGCACTAAGCGAGCAGTACCGGATTCCGATTGATCCAGAGGCCAGAGTGTCGAAGTGCTCTATCGGCGAGCAGCAGCGTGTGGAAATTCTCAAGGTGCTGTACCAGGGAGCGGACATCATCGTGCTGGACGAGCCGACTGCCGTGCTGACGCCGCTTGAAGTGCGCGAGCTGTTGCAGACGATCCGCAATCTGGCGGAGAGCGGGAAGAGCGTCATTTTGATTACCCACAAGCTGCAGGAAGTGATGGAGGTCGCTGATCGGATCACGGTGCTGCGCGGCGGCAAGGTGACGGGCACGGTAGCGCGCGACGAGACGAATGTGGACGATCTGGCCCGGCTGATGGTCGGACGCGAGCTGCGGGAGCTGAGCGAGCGCGTCGACCTGGAGCGGGGGCCGCTTTTGCAGGTGGAGAACGTGACGGTTCGGGAAAAGCAGACGCTGGTCGACCGGGTCAGCTTTACCGTGCATCACGGGGAAATTGTCGGCATCGCGGGCGTATCGGGCAACGGCCAGTCCGAGCTGCTGCAAGCGATCAGCGGCTTGCGGACGGTACAGGAGGGAACGATTCGGCTGGGCGGCAAGGACATCACCAACCAGGCTGTGGCGACGATTCGCGAGGCAGGCTTGGCGCACATTCCGGAGGATCGCTACCTGTGGGGGGTAGCCAAGCTGGAGAGCGTCGAGGAGAACGCGCTGATGGGCTACCAGCGAAAGCCAGCGTTCAATCGGCGCGGCGTCGTGTTGCGCGAATCTTTTCGCCAGGTCGTCAGAGGCTGGGTAGAAACGTTCGCGATCAAGACAGGCTCCAGACAGCTTCAGGAGCTTGCCGGGAATTTGTCGGGCGGAAACCTGCAAAAGCTGATCGTGGCGCGTGAGCTGGGACACGAGACTCCGTTTTTGATCGCGGCAGAGCCGACCAGGGGCGTCGATATCGGCGCGATGGAGTACATCCATCAGGCGCTGATCGACAAGCGCAATGCGGGTGACGGGATTTTGCTGGTCTCGTCCGAGCTGTCGGAAATTTTGGCGCTGTCCGACCGCATTTTGGTGATGTACAAAGGGCGGATCGCCGGAGAGCTTTCGCGCAAAGAGGCAACCGAGGAAAAAATCAGCGTGTTAATGGCGGGAGGAAGCGTTCATGGCAGCAATCAAAGAGCTGGGTAAATCACTGGTTCAGCCGCTTTTGGCGGTTGTCATCGGGCTGTTGATCGGGGCGCTCGTCATCGCTTCGGTAGGGGAATCCATTCTGGGCACCTACCGGGAAATGTGGAAAGGGGCCTTCGGCAGCTTCTACTTTTTCACCGCTACCTTGGCGCGAGCGACGCCGATCATGCTGATCGCCTTGGGGCTGTCGCTTGCTTTTCGGGCGGGAGTGTTCAACCTGGGGGCAGAAGGACAGATGGTGCTCGGGGCGATCAGCGCTACGCTGGTGGCGATCTATTTGCCCGCACCGGGAATCGTGAAGCTGGTGGCTGCGATTCTCACGGGAATGGCGGCAGGCGGTTTGTGGGCGCTGCTGCCGGGCTTTATGGAGGCGAGATTCCGCATACCGCTGCTCATCTCCACCTTGCTGTTCAACTATATCGCCGTGTTGTTCGCAAGCTATCTGGTCACCGAGCCGTTTCGCGACCGCAGCGGTTCGGCGGCGCTGGCGCAGACGGTCATGCTCGATAAAAGCGTCTGGCTGCCCAAGCTGTTTGCGGGGATGAGCGTGCACGCAGGCTTTTTGTTTGCCATCGTCGGTGCCGTGATCCTGTTTTGGGTGATTCGCTTTACGCCGTTTGGCTATGAAGTGAAAATGCTGGGACAAAACCCGCTGTTTGCCCGGTACGGGGGGATCAACGGCGTTCGCGTCATGCTGACGGGCATGTTCGCGAGCGGCGGATTGGCGGGTCTGGCCGGAACGGTCGAGGTGCTGGGAGCGCACTATCGGTTTGTCGACGGCGCTTTGACCGTGCCGAACTTCGCCTGGACAGGGCTGATGGCCACGCTTTTGGCGAACGCCCATCCGGTGGGTGTCGTGTTTACCTCGATTCTGCTGGCTGCATTCCAGACGGGAGCGATGGGCGTGGAGCGCAACACAGAGGTGCCGTTGGAGCTGGCCAGCGTGATTTCAGCGGTGCTGATCCTGTTTATCTCGGCTAAATTCAGCTACGACTGGTGGAAACAGCGAAAAGCAAAAGGGGGAGAATCTCATGGAGCTGCTTGATTGGTCCCTCGTCAGTTCTACCATTCGGATGGTGACGCCGATTTTGCTCGCGGCATTGGGGGGAGCGCTGTGCGCGCGGGTTGGCATTTTCAATGTAGGGCTGGAAGGCATGGTGCTCGTTGGCGCCTTTTCTGCCATCGTCGGCAATCACGTTACCGGGAATCTGTTTCTCGCAATCTTGCTCGCGGCGCTGATGAGCGTTCTGTTTTCCCTGCTGTTTGCCTATATGACGATCAAGCTGAAAGCAAACGAGATCGTCGTCGGGGTGGCAATCAATTTCCTTGCGCTCGGTCTGACGACGTTTGCGCTGCGGGCGATTTTTGGCGTCAAGGGAGCGTTTTACGATAAGGACATGGCAGGCTTGCCGAAGTGGGACATTCCGGGGGTGCAGCACATTCCCGTCGTGGGCGAGGTCGTATCGGGGCATTCGCCGCTCGTCTACTTTGCGTTTGTGGCCGCGATTGCGCTCTATTTGTTCTTTTCCAGGACGGTGACCGGCTTCCGGGTTCTCGCCGTCGGTTCCAATCCGGTGGCTGCCCGCAGTCTCGGGTTGAAGGTAGCAGGCTTGCAGGTGCTCGCGATCGTCCTGTGCGGCGCTTTGTGCGGGATTGCCGGAGCGCAGCTTTCTTTGGGGCAAGTGACGATGTTTTCGGAAGGAATGACTGCGGGGCGCGGCTTTATTGCCCTGGTCGCGATGATGATGGGGCAGTCTCACCCGCTGGGAATTGTGGCGTCGAGCTTCCTGTTTGGCTTGATGGATGCGCTGAGCATTCGTCTGCAAGGCTTCTCGCTTCCGACGCAGTTTACCTCGATGCTGCCGTATGTGCTCACGGTGGTGGCGATGTTCTTCCTGAAGGATCGGATGCAAGGTGCCAGCCATAACCAGCAGAGCACCCGGTAAAAAAGAGGGCGCAGTCAAGAAAGACCAAGGAGGTACGCAAGATGAACAAGGCAGATCGGATCAAGCGAATGAAAGTGCCGGCGGTCGACCCGGCATTGGCCAAACGACTTCCGCCCGGGCAAGTATTGACAGAGCGCTTCCCTATTTTGCACGAGGGCGAAGTGCCGACCTACGACATGAAGGACTGGACGCTGCGCGTGTTTGGCGAGGTCGACCGGGAAGTTACGCTCCACTACGAACAGCTCATGGCAATGCCGCAGGTGACGGTGACGAGCGACATTCACTGCGTGACGCGCTGGTCGCGGTTCGACAATGCGTTTACAGGCGTGCGCTTCCGCGATTTTTTGCAGGCCATCGGTGTCGTGCCCGCTGCGCCCTACGTCATGCTGCACGGCGATCACGATTACACGGCGAATGTGCCATTGGCTGACCTGATGCGCGACCATGTGCTGTTGGCCCATTCCTTTGACGGGGAGCCGCTGACGGACAAGCACGGCTGGCCGCTGCGCCTGGTCGTCCCGCACCTGTATTTCTGGAAAAGCGTGAAGTGGCTGCGCGGCATTGAGTTTATGCGCGAAAACAAGCCCGGCTTCTGGGAGCAAAACGGCTTTCACCTGATCGCAGACCCGTTCCGCGAAGAGCGGTTCTCCGGCGAAGCGTTGCCGATCCCGGAAGACGAATGGGAGAAAAAGGAGTTTGATTGAGATGCTGACCAATCTGAAAGTAGACCCGGAACAGCTGCCCAAACGCGTCATCGTCTGCGGCGATCCGAAACGCGCTGCCTTGATCGCCTCCAAGCTGGAGGACACGCGGCAAATCGGGGAAAATCGCGAGTACCACAGCTATGCCGGAAGCTGGAGAGGCACGGAGGTAGCGGTAGTCAGCCACGGCGTCGGTTCGCCGGGAGCGGCCGTGTGCTTCGAGGAGCTGGCGAAGGGTGGCGTACAGGTCATCATCCGCGTCGGGACGGCGGGATCGTATCAGCAAGAAATCGGGCCGGGCAGCCTCGTCATCAGCTCGGCTGTTGTGCGCCAGGACGGGCTTACGAGCCAGCTGGTTCCGCCCGGTTTCCCGGCTGTCGCCAATCGCCGCGTGGTAGATGCGCTCGTGCAAGCAGCAAAGGCGCACGAGTCGGGGCTGAATGTAACGGAAGGCATCACGCTGACGCTCGATGTTTTCTACAGCGGCGTTCTGGAATTTCCGCACAAGCTGTACCAAAAAGCAGGGGTGTTGGCTGTCGAGATGGAAAACGCCGCGCTGTTCGTCATTGCCGCGCTGCGGGGCATGAAGGCCGGGTCGATCCTCGCGATTGACGGCTACGCCGATGCCGATTTGCTCGCCTCGTACAACCCGCACACAGAGACGGTGGCCAAAGCGATTGAAGCCGAGGCGCAGATTGCGCTGGACGCGCTGGTGTCCGTTTCCGCGTAAAACGGAAGCAAGCCCGGGACGATGAGAAGTCCCGGGCTTTTTCTTTTGCCGTATGCCGTACGACAGCCGCTATTCTTCATTGAAGCGATCCAGCATCGAGATCGTGTCGATCAGGTGGTTGTTGAAAATTTGCCGGGCAACGCTGAGCAGCTCAATAATCATCGGATCGCGCAAGGAATACGTCACCTTGTTTCCGTCCTTGGTGCCGTACACGATGTTGTTGTTGCGCAAAATGGCGAGCTGCTGGGACACGGCCGAGCCTTCGCTGCCGATGAGCGTTTGCAGCTCGTTCACGTTTTTGTCTCCCTCCGCCAATAGCTCCAGAATCCGAATCCGCAGGGGATGGCCCAGTGCTTTGAAGAAATTCGCTTTAAATTGCTGTAGCTCCAAATTCAATAGCAGGTTCCTCCGATCTTTTCGTCATATCGACGTGTGGGTTGTTTGCTGCACGCCAACCGTTTGCGACTGAGGATCAGCGAGATTCGCGCATTCCCGGAAGGCAAAGTGCTGGCAGCCCAGACATTTGCCGACGTCCACCCGGCGCAGGGCGTACGCGATTGCCTCTCCGGTGTGGTCGAAAAAGTGCGCCTCGCCGATGAGCGCATAAAGGCCCGTGCGCTGCAAAATTTGTTTCGGGGCGTTTTGGAGTCCTGACACGAGTACCGTTGTGCCCTGGCTCATGCACTGTTTCACGATCCGCGACAAATTGGCTTCGCCTGTCATGTCCAGAAACGGTACTTTGCCCATCCGTAGCAATAATACTTTTGGCTGATGCTGCAACGTGTTCGCAAGCGAGCTTTCGAACAGATCGGCATCCCCGAAAAAGAGCGGTCCCTCAATCGTGTAGATGCTGATTTGCGGGCAATCGTGCTGGGACGTCACCATGTGGGGCGTGACCTTCTCATGCTTCAAGGAAGGGTCAGGCAATACTTTGGCTACTCGCAGGCTTTCGCGCGTCCTTTTGATAAACAGCAGCACGGCCAGTACCAGCCCGACCTCGACGGCGGTAGTCAGATTCGTAAACACAGTCAGCAGAAAAGTAATCAGCAGCACGAGAGAGTCGCTCGTCCGTGCTTTCAGGATGTGCGCAAATTCCTTGCGCTCACTCATGTTCCAGGCGACCAGCATCAGAATCGGCGCCATGCTCGCCAAAGGAATGTGCGAGGCGTAAGGAGCAAGCAGGACGAGAATGAGCAGGACGACGATGCCGTGGACGATTCCGGACACAGGGGAGGTCGCTCCGCTGCGGATATTCGTTGCGGTTCTGGCAATCGCGCCTGTAGCGGGAATTCCCCCGAACAGCGGCGTCACCATGTTGGCGATGCCTTGCCCGATCAGCTCCTGGTTGCTGTTGTGGCGACTGCGTGTCATGCCATCCGCAACAACCGCAGACAGCAAAGACTCTATCGCTCCTAGTATAGCAATGATGAAGGCCGGACTCAGCAGTTTTTGGACGCGCTCCAGCGTGATTTCAGGAAAATGAAAGCTGGGCAGCGCGCTGGGAATCTCTCCGAAGGTCGAACCGATCGTCGCGACTTTTCCTTCAAACAAGAGGAAGGCAACGACACTGGAGATGACCAGGCCGACGAGCGAGCCTGGGACATTTCGCACGAAGCGCGGCGTGATTAAAATAATGGCGAGACTCAAAACGGCCGTCGCTACGCTGTACAAGCTGGTGGTATCGAGGTGAACGGCGACTTCCTTCATGTTGGACAAAAAGTCCTCATGCCGCTGCACTTGCGACAGACCGAGGAAATTGGCGATCTGCCCCGTAAAAATGATGACGGCAATCCCGGCGGTAAATCCGATGGTGACGGGGCGGGGGATGAATGTGATTAGCCCGCCAAGCCTGAACAGTCCCATCAGGACGAGGAGAATCCCGGCCATGAAGCCCGCCAGCAGCAAATTCTCATAGCCGTACTGCATGACGATGGCAAACAAAATCGGGATAAAGGCCCCGGTCGGCCCGCCGATCTGGTAGCGGGAGCCGCCAAAGAGCGAGATGAGCGTACCGGCGATGATGGTGGTGTAAATCCCGTACTCCGGTTTGACGCCTGAGGCGATCGCGAACGCCATGCCAAGCGGAATTGCGATAATCCCTACGATTAGTCCTGACACGCAGTCTTTTTTGAATGCTTGCGTATTGTAGCCCTGAAATCTAGCGGCCCACTTCATGGTAGCAACCCTTCTTTTCGTATATTCGAATATTTGATTATTTGAATATAGATGGATCATACTCCTGCTCGGCGATGTCCGTCAATGGCATCCTTACAGGAACATGGCCCTTTTTGGCAAGCGATCCGTAGAAGGAGGCATAGCAGCGGGAAAAAGTGGCCGAGGCGAAGGGAACAGCAGCCTGACGCAGCAGAGCCGATGCCCGCCGTGCTTTTGGAGTATGGCTCTTGACGGAATGGAAGACACATGCCAGATTGGAAAGAAAAGCAGCCTTCCCGTCATGCTCGGGCGGACAACGAAGGTCGAAGCACAGTAACATGCGACTGCCAAAGGCAGCAAGCTGTGAAGACAGCGGAGCGGTACGGAAAGAGAGGGGCGCGCGATATGAACATATGTATGGCCCATCGAGGCTGGTCGGGCAAAGCACCGGAAAATACGCTGGCTGCGATTCAACTGGCGCTGGCCGAGCCTGCGATCCAGGCGATGGAGATTGACGTCCAGTTGACGCGTGACGGTGTTCCGGTCCTGATTCACGATTTTACGCTGGAGCGCACGACGAACGGAAGCGGGCTGGTTAAAGACCACACGCTTGCGGAGCTGCGCCGGCTCGATGCCGGCAAATGGTTCGACGAGAGGTTTGCAGGCGAAAAAATCCCGACGCTGGCGGAAGCGCTGGCTGCGGTCAAGGGCCGCTGCACGCTGAACATCGAGTTGAAGGCG
The DNA here is from genome assembly GCF_051967035.1 of Brevibacillus sp. SAFN-007a. NCBI lineage: Bacteria > Bacillati > Bacillota > Bacilli > Caryophanales > Paenibacillaceae > Brevibacillus > Brevibacillus sp. SAFN-007a. The sequence goes on from NZ_JBQCKK010000002.1 coordinate 180,933, forward strand.
ACGAGCGACATGTACCCGGGGATTGCGGAAAAGGTGCTGGCGCTGGTGGAGCAGTACGGAATGAAGCAGGAAGTGTATGTGACGTCGTTTGACCACGAACTGATTCGCCACGTGCGCATGCTCGACCAGGAGGTACAGACGGGGCTGATCGTCTACGGCCGTCCCGTGCTCATGCTGGAGCAGATCGAGGCGGCAGGTGCCAGCATCCTGTCCATGGGCTATCCGTACCTGACGCGAGAGCTGGCGGTGGCGGCGATCGAAAAAGGCTTCAAGGTCGTAGCCTGGACGCTGGATGAGCCAGCGCACATCCGGGAAGTCATGTCCTGGCATCCCGAGGTGCAGATTTGCACCAACCATCCTGACCGGATGCTGACACTGGGCTAAGCGAGCATGATGAAAAAGCCGTCGGGGCGAATCGGTCCCGACGGCTTTTTGCACGTTTTCGTTGCGGCTATATTTTGAATCGGCTCACATGCGATTGCAGCTCTTCTGCGATTCGTGCCAGGGAAGCAGCAGAGGAGTTCACTTCCTCCATGGCAGCCAGTTGTTCCTCGGTGGCGGCGGATACGCTCTGCGTACCGTCTGCCGAGTTTTCAGCGACTTCCTCAATGACGCTGACCAATTCCACGACTTTCTCGGTTCCGGCAGACATCTGTTCGGAGTACGTCTTCACTTCCTGGATTTGGCTCGCTACTTGCGCGACCGCATCCTGAATCTGCTCGAACGATTTTCCGGCGTTGTTCACGACTGTCAGGCCGATGGCGACTTCCTTGGTGCCGTGCTCCATCGACAGCACAGCCTGATTGGATTCCTGCTGAATCGTGGTAATCAGTTCTTTGATCTGTTGCGCCGACTGGGCGGACTGCTCCGCCAGCTTGCGTACCTCGTCTGCGACCACGGCGAATCCGCGACCTTGCTCGCCCGCTCTGGCGGCTTCGATGGCAGCGTTGAGCGCGAGCAGGTTGGTTTGCTCCGCGATGGCGGTGATGACCTGGACGATTTGCCCGATTTCCTGCGAGCTGTTCCCCAGTCGTTTGACGATATCCGCAATGTTGCCGACTGTATTCTCGATGGACTGCATCTGGCTGATGACGATTTGCAGCGCCTCGTTGCCTTCTACGGCGATCCGCGAAGCGCTCATGGCTGATTCATCGGCATAGTGGGCATTCGAGGCTACCTGCTGTGCCCCTTGTGACACCCCTTGCATGGCATGGACGCTGTCTTCTACGCTTCGGACCTGTCTTTCCGCGCCGTAGGCCACTTCCTGAATCGTAATGGCGATTTGTTCTGTCGCCTTGCTGGTATGCTCCGCATTCACCGACAGTTCCTCTGCCGAAGAAGCGAGATCCGTAGCCGTATCGTTGACCTGCTGAATGATCGTGCGCAGGTTGTGCACCATGGCGTTTACCGACTGGGACAGCTGTCCAACCTCATCCTGCGTTCGGATTTGCAGCGGCTGCACGGTGAGTTCGCCCTCGGAAATACGGTTGGCGACAGCAGCCACATCGACAATCGGGCGGGTGATTTGGCGGGAAATCGCATACGCGATGGCGGTCACGGCAGCGACTACGCCAAAAACGATGAGCATGACATTGTTGCTGACGGAAGAAACGGCAGATGTGATGGATTCAACCGGAATATGTAGATAAAGGCCAAAGTTCGTTTTGGGAATCGGGGAGTACGTGACGACGTATTCCTTGCCTTGATCGGAGTAGCTGTAGGAGCCTTTTTCTGCTTTGTCTGCGTTCAAAATATCCACCAGCGGCTGGGGCAGAGCCGATTCCGCAAGCGGCTTTCCGATCAGCTCCTGGTTGGGATGGTATTGAATCTGGTGCTTGTTGTCCACCAGAATCGGGTAACCGTCACTGCCCACATTCAGATTGGTCAGAAACGTCGAAGAGAACGCATCCATATTGACCAGCCCGGTCAGGACGCCAAGCGCTTCTTTGTTTTTTCCTGTGACAGGAGCTGCGACAATGATGGAGCGGTTGCCTGTCGTTTTGGCGACCAGAACGTCGGAGAAGCTCGACTTGCCCTGCATGCCGTCCTTGAAAAATTGGCGTTCGCCAAGGTCGATTCCGACGCTCTTCGGAAACGTATCGGCGGATACTTTTCCGTCGCTACCGATAAACGTATTGCCGTCGTACAGTTTCATTTCGGCGGTAAATGTGCGGATAAACTCGTTCTTCGCTGCCGCGTCAGGCGATTGAATATCCGAGGTGCGGGCCAACACCTGAATCTCGGTCATGCGTCGATCCAAATATTGATCCATCGCCATCGCTGTACTGGAGGTCAGGTCGACATACGATGCTTTTTGCTTGTCGATCAGGATGGAAGAAAAGCTGTTCGTAATAAACAGCGACACGACAGCCAGGGGAATGACGGCAACGGTGAGGAACCAAAGAATCATTTTGTTCCTCAGCTTTCTGAATAAAAACATGGGTTTTTCCACTCCTCATTCGTGCTTGGCAATCTCTTTTTTCCTAGACGTTGTCTGTGCAGGAGAAATGCACAGACAGACTGCCGAGAGGATTCGGCAGTCTGACGAGCCATTAATATCCCATTGCCGCGCCTTCCCCGCGAGGGTCAGCGCCGCCAAATTTCACATTCGTTTGCGGGTCAATCAAAATCGCGCCGGATTGCCCCATCGTATCGGTGTAGGCAGCTTCCAGCTTTTCGACCGGATGGCCGCGTTTCACCAGTTCGTCGAGAACGTTCTGCGGAATGCGGCTTTCGACTTTCAGGTTGTTGGAGTCAGAGCCCCAGTTGCGGCCATGCAGCCATCTTGGCGCTTCGATCGCATCCTGGACGCTGAAGCCGAAGTCGACGATGCGGGTGACGAGCGCAGCCTGTGTCTGCGGCTGGCCTTCGCCTCCTTGTGTTCCGTAGAGCAGGTACGGCTTGTCTCCCTTAAAGAGCATGGCCGGGTTGATCGTGTGGAAGGTGCGCTTGCCCGGCTCCAGGTGATTGATATGATTCGGATCCAGGGAGAAGTAGCTTCCGCGGTTTTGCAAAAGAACGCCGGTGTCTTTCACGACGATGCCGGAGCCCCAGTCAAAATAGTGGCTCTGGATGATCGACACGGCATTTCCATCCTTGTCTACGACGCCAAACCACGTTGTGTCGCCTTTGGGATCGAGCGGCTCGACTGCTTTTGCCGCCTGTTTCATATCAATGCGCGCCGCCAGTTCCTTTCCGTGCTGCTTGGACAACAGCTCGTCCACAGGAATATCGGCAAATGCCGGGTCAGTCAGCCATTTGTCGCGGTCGGCAAAAGCTTGTTTGGTGGCTTCGACGATCGTGTGGTAGTAATCCGGCGTGCCTTCGCCCATGCTCTTGAGGTCGAAGTTGTTCAGCACGTTCAAAATCGAGAGCGAGGCCATGCCTTGGGAGTTTGGCGGCACATTGTACGCTTTGTAGCCGCGATAGTCCACCGTAATCGGATCGGCCCAGGTGGAGGTGTGCTGCTCAAAGTCTTTCAGCGTGAGCAATCCGCCGTTCTTTTGCAGGTCTGCTACGATTTTTTGCGCGACTTCGCCTTTGTAAAATCCGTCGGCGCCTTTTTGGGCAATGATTCGCAACGTTTTGGCAAGGTTCTGCTGCTTGAGAATTTCGCCTGGCGCATACGGCTCGCCATTTGGCTTCAGAAATGTTTGGCGGAAGCCCTCAAAGCGCTGGAGATTTTTCAGCTCGTTGTCTGTAGGGTCCGTTGCGTATTTGGTCCAGTACACCTGGTTGGGCGTGACGGGATAGCCGTTTTCCGCGTATCCGATGGCTGGCTCCAGCAGCTTGTGCCAAGGCAGGTTGCTGTTGCCCATGCTTTTGTGGGCGTAGTTGTAAGCTTCCCACCAGCCGGAAACCACTCCGGGAACGGTGTTGGCTGACTCGTAGCCGCGGGAAGGAATTTTGGTGTAGCCTTTGCTTTTGTAGTATTCGATGGTTGCTTTTTCGCCTGCTCGTCCGCTGCCGTTCAACGCTTTCAGCTCTTTTGTTTTGGCGTTGTAAATGAGCCAGAAGTTATCCCCGCCAATGGTCGTGTAGTGCGGATAGACGACGGCGAGAGTAGAAGCCGCGGTAATGGCGGCGTCTACTGCGTTTCCGCCGTCTTTCAGTGTTTTCAGGGCTGCAGCTGTAGCCAGATAGTGAGGGGTTGTGACCATGGCGTTTGGCGACATTGATGTGGGACGGTTGGCAGCCTGGGCCGGAGCGAATGCTGTCAGGCCGACGGCGGCAGTCAGAGCGAAGGTAGAAAGTTTTTTCCAGAATGACATCTCATGAGGCCTCCTAATGGGTGTGTAAAAGGATGTTAACAATCCGCCAGCTTCTTGCAGCCTCACCTCCTTACTCGCGACAAAACTTCCTCATTCATACAAAAATGGACAAAATTAGACATTTTGCGCACAAAAAAAGACCAATGATATAGGATCATTGGTCTTGTCCTACACCAATATTTCGGTAGCTGGCTGGCGTGTCCGCTCGTGCGGAGGTAGCCCCTGTAGCTTTGCGTCGCCGGATTTCCCCGGGTTTGCCGTTTCGATATCAATGAAAATATAATGCCATTGTTACAGGAAAAATTTCCTAAGGTCTGTTTGTCCATACTATAGACTATTTGTCGATGGGGGTAAATAGAAAAAATATTTTTATCCAGAAAAAATGAGCGATCAGGTAAACATGCGTTTTTCACCGACATTCACACACCTCTGTTGGCCGAACTGCTTATGATGGTAAAAAGGCACATTTGCCAAGGAGTGAAACAACGACCATGATGCATCCCGACACAGAGCTTCGCTATATCAACGATGAGATCGGGTACGGTGTGTTTGCGACAAAGCTCATTCCCAAAGGCACGATCGTCTGGGTCCAGGATGACCTCGATCAGGTATTAGACCCGGCCTTTGTGGAAAAACTGGACCCATTGAGAAAACAGGATGTGCAAAAATATTCGTTCAAGAATCAATTCGGCAAATACATCCTCTGCTGGGATAAGGCGCGGTATGTCAATCATAGCTTCCATGCGACCTGCGTAGCGACGATGTACGATTTGGAGCTGGCAGCACGGGACATTTTACCCGGCGAGGAGCTGACCGATGATTACGGGACGCTGAACCTGGATGAACCGTTCGATTGTTTGCCGGAGCCCGGTACGAGTCGCTCAAGGGTCATGCCCGACGATCTGCTTCGCTATTATCGTCAATGGGATGAGATTGCCGCCGCCGCCTTCGAGCGTTTCAATCAAGTTGAACAGCCGCTGCTTCATCTCGTACGACCGAAGCATTTGCAAACCATTCGCGGCATTACCGAGCAGCAGCGGTCCCTCGACTCGATCATTTCGCTGTATTGCCAGCCGCAATCGCAATGGTCAAAAGAGCAGGAGTGGTAGACGCAGCGGGCCGGACAACGGCCCGATTTTGTTGAACTCTCGGAGGAGAATCAGTATTATGGAATGTAAAGGTGAAGTGAAAGGTTGATTTCATTGGAAAACAAGGTAGCGTCATCCAATTTTATCCGCAATATCGTGATTGACGACCTGCAATCAGGCAAGGTCAAGGAAGTCATTACCCGCTTTCCGCCGGAGCCGAACGGGTATCTTCATATTGGACATGCAAAAGCCATCTGCCTGAACTTTGAGCTGGCAAGCGAATTCAATGGCAAAGCCCATCTCCGTTTTGACGATACCAATCCGGTGAAAGAAGACAAGGAGTACGTGGAAGCGATCAAAACAGACGTCAAATGGCTGGGCTTTGAGTGGGACGGGCTGTTTTTTGCATCGGATTACTTTGAAGAGATGTACCAGCGTGCGGTGCTGTTGATTCAAAAAGGCAAAGCCTACGTGGACGACTTGTCTGCCGAAGAGATACGCAAACTGCGCGGAACGTTGACCGAGCCGGGGGTAGACAGTCCGTACCGCAACCGTTCCGTGGAGGAAAACCTCGACCTGTTCGCACGTATGCGCAACGGGGAGTTCAAGGACGGGGAAAAAGTGCTGCGTGCCAAAATCGACATGGCGTCTCCGAACATCAACATGCGCGATCCGGTTTTGTACCGCATTTCCCATGCGACACACCACAACACGGGAGACAAATGGTGCATCTATCCGATGTACGACTACGCGCATCCGTTGGAGGATGCGATTGAAGGCGTGACGCACTCGCTCTGCTCGCTCGAATTCGAAGACCATCGTCCCCTGTACGACTGGGTGATCCGAGAGTGCGAGATGGAACACGTTCCCCGCCAGTACGAGTTTGCCCGCCTGAACCTGACCAACACGGTGATGAGCAAACGCAAGCTGAAGCAGCTGGTAGACGAGAACGTCGTTGATGGCTGGGACGATCCGCGCATGCCAACCATTGCAGGATTCCGCCGTCGCGGCTATACACCGGAAGCGATTCGCACGTTTGCCCGCGAAGTCGGGGTAGCGCGCAGCAACAGTACCGTAGACGCAAAAATGCTGGAGCATTTCATCCGCGAGGACTTGAAACTGAAAGCACCGCGCACGATGGCTGTTCTGAATCCGCTGAAGGTGGTCATTACGAACTATCCGGAAGGCCAGGTAGAGATGCTCGAAGCGGAGATCAACCCGGAAAATCCGGAGATGGGCAACCGCCAAATCCCGTTCTCCCGCGAAATCTACATTGAGCAGGACGACTTCATGGAAAATCCGCCGAGCAAGTATTTCCGCCTGTTTCCGGGAAATGAAGTCCGCCTGAAGCACGCCTACTTCATCAAATGCAACGACGTGGTGAAGGACGCGGATGGCAATATTATCGAACTGCACTGCACCTATGACCCGGAGACCAAGAGCGGAAGCGGGTTTACAGGTCGCAAGGTGAAAGGGACCATCCACTGGGTTGAGGCGACCCAGGCTATCCCTGCGGAGTTCCGTCTGTACGAGCCATTGATTCTGGATGACGAGGACGGGGAAGGAAACTTCCTGGACAAGATCAATCCGAAATCGCTGGAAGTATTGAACGGTTTCGTGGAGCCGAACATGAAGGATACGAAGGCGCAGGACAAATACCAATTTTTCCGTCACGGCTATTTCAATGTCGATCCGAAGCATACCACTGCGGACAAGCTGGTCTTTAACCGGATCGTTTCGCTGAAAAGCTCGTTTGAACTTCCGAAAGCGTAGGAGAAGCAAAGGTTGCGTCAAAAACAAAAGCGCTGTGGCAGCATGGGAACCCGTGTGCGACAGCGCTTTTTCCATGAGAAAAAACCGGAGCGTTTCTCATGCGTGTGTGGAAATGAAAAAGGACAGTGGCTCCCGATTTGCCGCTGTCCTTTTTTCGGTATAGAAAAGAATGAGTGCCCGATTACAGCAATGACTTCACTTCACCTGTGTTCGGATTTACCACGAACCAGCCGTAGGTGCTGGTGTAGCTGTCTCCGGACTGGAAGTTGTTCACGACGGTTTGGTAGACATGAATCACATAGTGCCCTTTTTCATCATCGTGGTCATATTCGACCATGTGCGCGGGAGTGAGGCTGGCGGCGTATTTCTTTTTGACCAGCTCGACCGCCTCCATTTTCGAGTACATTTTGGCAACCGGCAGCTTGCCGATGAAAATCGACTTGGTTTTGGCATCGTAAATGACGGGTTTGTTCAAGTTTTCGGCTACGAAGCGGATTGGCACGTAGACGGAGTTTTTGTACAGAATGCCCTGTACATCGCTGTTTGGCGATTTTGGTACACCTTCAAAGTAGTAGGTAAACGGCGTTTTTGTGCCTTCTGCCACATCCGGATAGTTCGGAGCCGCAATCGCGATTCCCGAGAAGAGGGCAGAACCGACGATGATTCCCCCAAAAAATGATTTCAAGTCCCATTTCATGTCGAAAAACCTCTCCCTTTGTCTAAATCTTCCCCGCACACATTATGGCAAAGATGATGGGAAAAATGCTATCAAACGAGGGTAATAGGAAACATAGACTACGGATGGAAGGAAAAGTAGGACTGCGAGGGGCCATCCCGACTGGGGCAGGAAGAAACGGTGATTCAGACAGGGGGGACTTTGTGGTAAGGTAGAGAAAGAATAGCGGACAAGGTGAGGAACATGGCAATATTGCGAAATGACTGGGCCCCCCTATTGGCGGGAGAATTCGAGAAACCGTACTATTTGAAGCTCCGTCAGATTTTGAAAGAAGAGTATCAGACACGAATCATTTACCCGGACATGTATCACATTTTTACAGCGCTTCATCTGACAGGCTACGAGCAGACCAAAGTAGTGATTTTGGGACAGGACCCGTATCACGGGCCGGGACAGGCGCATGGCCTGAGCTTCTCGGTCAGGCCGGGAATCAAACCGCCGCCGTCGCTTGTCAACATCTACAAGGAACTGCAAAGCGATCTGAATTGCACCATTCCCGAGCATGGCTACTTGAGCCACTGGGCCAAGCAAGGAGTCATGATGCTGAACGCCGTGCTTACCGTGCGGGCGGGCAGTCCGAATTCGCACAAAGGCATTGGCTGGGAGATGTTTACCGATCAGATCATTCATCTGTTGAACGAGCGGGAAAAGCCGATGGTGTTCATTCTGTGGGGGAGGCATGCGCAGGAGAAGGCTGCGTTTATTGATAAAAAGCGGCATTGCATCATCGCTTCGCCTCATCCGAGCCCATTCTCGGCCAATCGCGGCTTTTTTGGCAGTCGTCCGTTCTCCCGGGCGAATGCGTTTTTGCGCTCGCAAGGAATGGAAGAGATCGATTGGCAGCTGCCGCTGCACGTACAAGAAGAATAGTCGCCCGAAAAGGCTCTCGCCGTTAGACGGTAACGGCGCAGAGCCTTTTTTCGCGTACCGTTTAATCCTTGCTTTTGATGACGAGCAGTTGGCCTGTGCCTACGTCAATGGTTCCTGTCTTTTCCGTGAGCACGTTGCTAATGCCGAGCGTGTCGCCGATGTGCAGCGTGGCGTTTTCCAGCGGATACATGAATCCGCGCAACGTAATGCCGGTGACTTCTGAGGTCAAAGGCAGCAGGGAGACATGGGCAAAATGGTCCTGCTCGATGCGGCAGTGGCTGTCTACCAGGCGAATCTCGTTTCGTTCGTCGATAATGCAGCAGGAGGTCTTCTCCAGCAAGGCTTTGCGAAGCAAGTGGACATTGGCGAGCGTATGATCGAATCGCGAGCCAAGCACCCCGAGCAGCACAATGTCTCCAGGCTTTTGCCGGATGCACCAGTGGAGGGCCATTTCGGTGTCTGTCAAATCCTTGTTCACGGGATCGCAGGAGGAGACGTGCAGGCTGTGGCGTTCGATCTCCGCCATTTCCTCGGCCGTGACGGAATCGAAATCGCCGATGGACAGGTGCGGTGTGAAGCCGTGGCGAACGAGGAACAGGGCGCCCCGGTCAACGCCGACGAGCCAGTCGTCTTCGCGAATGTGGCGGATGGCCCAGTCTCCCAGCTTCCCCCCGGCAAATAGTAGGATGCGTGTTGGTTTCATGCTGCTGTCACCTTTTTAATCCGATATCGTAGAGCGAAATGTGCTTTGACAAGCGAGGCGATAGCCGGAAGCAAGCTTTTTGCCCAGCTTTTCTCGTTCCGGCCCGGTCGGGGCAGCGAGCAGAGAGGTGCCTGATACGACGAGAACGCGGCATTTCCCGCAATAGCCCTGCTGGCATTTGTAGGCGAGCGGCTGGCCTTGAGCCAGTGCGGCTTGCAGCAGCGTCTGACAGGGGGCCTGTTCAATCGAAATCGTATGGTCGTGCTGCTTGACCTCCACCTGTTTGCGCTGGAAAGGAGTCTGCGTGTGGTTCGGAAGCTTGGGAAAGCTGCCAGCTCGCCTGTTCGTTTCCGGTACATGGACATGCACAGGAGCAGGGACTGGCGTCTGTACGGGAGAGCGTCCGGCGATAAGAGAGCCTACGGTCAGCTGTTTGCGCATAGGAACCTCCCGGGTACGTGATTTTTTCCATTTTACCACGCGAAAAGCAGGCGTGCCAAAGAAAGTGCGCTGACGGACGTAAAAGATTGAATTTTTCGCCTTTTTCAATTAAAATTATTTTATCGAAAAGAATGGAAGGTGATGGGGTGATTACCATCAAGCGGATGAGCGATTGTACGTTTGCCGAAGTGACGAAAGCGTGGAATAGAGGGTTTGAAGGGTATTTGATTCCGATCGTCATGACGGAAGAGCGGCTGGTGCAGCGTCTGGGGAACGAGGGCTATGTCCTGTCGTTGTCGGTGGTCGCGTTTGACGGCACCGAACCGATCGGCCTGGTCGCAAGCGGACTGAGGACGATCGGCGGTCAAAAAGTCGCGTGGAACGGGGGAACAGGCGTCGCCACCGCCTATCGCAGACAAGGGGTGGGCCGTCAACTGCTTGACCATACGCTTGCGCTGTACCGGGAAGCAGGCGTGGAGATCGCCACGCTGGAAGCGATGAGCCAAAACCGCAAAGCGATTGCCTTGTACGAGCAAAAAGGCTATGAAGTGAAAGACCGCCTTTTGTTCTGGCAACGAAGCGGTCCGCTGCCGGAGCACGCTTTTTCGGCGCCGATCCCTTCGGACTACCGGGTCAGATGTGTACTGGTTCAGGAAGCGGCCACGCTGCCGTTTTACGCGGGAGAGGTTGCCTGGCAAAACCACTGGCAGAGCTTGTCCGATGCGCAGGCGCTGGTGGTGGAGGACAGCGAAGGACAGGCAGTCGGGTATGCGTTGTACAAACACGTGCTGAATGCAGCGGGGCGGGTCAGCGCCATCGTGTTGCGCCAATGCGTGGCACAGCCGGAGCGAAGGGATGCCCGCAGCATTGTGAACGTCGCGCTCGCCCATGTGTACGGGCCGCATGGGCTGGACTGCAAACGATCCACGTTTAATTTGCGCGCCTCCGAGAGGCTGCTGCTCGAAGCGCTGGAAGCGGCGGGCTTCGGACCGTCGGGAATCGAGCAGGTGTACATGGTCAAGCAGATGGATGCGGCCGAACAAACAGGGCCGTGACCGGGGGCATTTGCCCCTTTACTGCTGGCAGTTGGTGCAGGCAAACACCTTGCGAGACGAAAGCTCGCCTTTTTCAATCGGCTGTCCGCAGCGCAGGCAAGGCTCTCCGCCCCGGTCGTACACCTGGCAGCGCTCGTCGAATCCACCCGTCAAGCCGTCACCGCGATACAGCGGTTGGTCCATGTAGCCGCCAAAACGGATGGCTTCCGCAAGCACCGTTTGCATGGAGTGGTACAGTCGGGTCCGTTCCTCGGCCGTGAGCCCGGGAATGCGCCGCGTCGGCAAAATTCTCGCGTGAAAGCAGATTTCGTCGGAGTAGCAGTTGCCGATGCCTGCGATCCAGTGCTGGTCGACCAAGGTTGTTTTCAGCACGCCGCGTTTTTCCGCGAGCAGCTCAAGAAACCGATTGAGCGTAAAGCCCGGCTCCAGCGGCTCGGGGCCGAGCGAGGCCATCCTCTCGTCGATCTGGTCGGGGGTCAACAGGTGCAAATAGCCAAGGCGCAGCCCGTGAAAATAAAGGATGCGCTCGCCAAAGGACAGCGTCACCTGGGCTGTTCGCGCCAGCTTGTCTTCCGCTGTGCCTAGGTAAAGGAAGCCGCCCAGCATGAGGTGCAGCAGCAGGACGTGCCCGCTTTGCAAATGAAACAACAGATGCTTGGCCCGCCGTTCGATGAGCGTCAGGCGATTGCCCTGTACAGTCTGAACAAACTGCGCCGGGGGTACGTTAATCGTCTTTTCCCGCTGGACAGTGGCAGCGGTAATGGCAGCGCCGCAGATTTGCTGATGAAGCAGCCCGCGATACGTTTCCATCTCTGGCAATTCCGGCATTGGCGATTCTCCCCTTCCTGGAAGTGAATGTATTTTCATAGGATTCCCAGTATGGGCAGTCAGCATGCCAGACCCGTTCTTTTTTGGCGGCGGGTCTTTTCGTCTTGTTTTTGCACAAGATTACCAACCCTATTCGTAAATCGGGTAATATAGTATAAGGGTATGCCCCGAAGCAATTTGGACGGACAGGAGATTACATATGCAAAAAGTGGAATTGATCGCTACGGCGACTTTTGGATTGGAATCGGTGGTAGCGGAGGAAGTAAAAGCGCTCGGCTACGGCCCGGTTCAGGTGGAAAACGGAAAGGTGACGTTTTCCGCCGATATTTCTGCGATTCCTCGCACAAATTTGTGGTTACGAACGGCCGACCGCGTGCGTCTCAAGATAGGGGAGTTCAAAGCGACGACGTTTGACGAGCTGTTTGAACAGACAAAGGCCCTGCCCTGGGCCGATTGGATTCCCGAGGACGCCACGTTTCCTGTAGAAGGAAAATCGGTCAAATCCACCTTGTTCAGCGTGCCGGACTGCCAGGCAATCGTGAAAAAAGCGGTGGTGGAAAGCCTGAAAAAGACGTACAAGCGTGACTGGTTTGAGGAAAAAGGACCGCTGTACAAAATCGAAGTGGCGCTGCTCAAGGACGTGGCGACGCTGACGATTGACACTTCGGGACCGGGACTGCACAAGCGGGGCTATCGCGGGCTGATTGGTACCGCGCCATTGAAGGAAACGATGGCGGCTGCGATGATTTTGCTGTCCCGCTGGAAGCCGGATCGCGTGTTCATGGACCCGTTCTGCGGCTCCGGCACGATTCCGATCGAGGCAGCGCTGATCGGGCAGAACATCGCGCCGGGAATGAACCGGGAATTTGTGTCAGAAGCCTGGCCCGTCATTCCGAAGACCGCTTGGCGGGAAGCGCGCGCCGAGACGCACGATTTGGCCCGCTATGACCAGAAACTGGAAATAATTGGAACTGATGTGGACGATGAAATCCTGAAGGTTGCGCGCCGCAATGCTGCCGAGGCGGGTGTGGATGAGCTGATTCACTTCCAGCGCATGGATGTGCGCGATGTGCGGACCAAGCGCAAGTACGGCTATCTGATTTGCAATCCGCCGTACGGAGAGCGTCTGGGCGAGTGGAAGCAGGTCAGCAGGCTGTACGGCGAAATGGGCAAAACGTTTGCTGCCATGGATACGTGGTCGTTTTATATCATCACGTCGGACGAGCAGTTCGAGGAGCATTTCGGGCGGAAGGCGAGCAAGAAACGCAAGCTCTACAACGGCAACATCAAGGTGGATTACTATCAGTTTTTCGGTCCCAAGCCGCCTCGTCAGCCCTTGGTGTCCCCGACCGAAAACATGTAGCAAAGGGGTATAAAATGGAGGAGAAGTTTGTGATGAGAAAGAGAACATGGGGGAGCAAAATGCTCACTGCCTGTCTGGCGCTCGCCGTCTTGCTGGTCCAGGCGGCTCCGCCAACGCATGCGGCCAATGAGCCACAGCAGAAGGCAGAGACCGGGAAAGCCGCGCAAGAGACCGTGACATTTACCGATATTGGCAACAGCTATGCGTCTGGTGCCATCAATCGGCTGGCAGGGCTGCATCTCATCAGCGGTCAGGGCAATGACCGCTTCCAGCCGCAAAAGGCCATGTCGCGTCAGGATGTCGCGGTACTGCTGACAAAGGTAGTGGGCCTTCAGCCAAGACAGATGGAGCAGGCTGGTTTTGCCGACGTGCCGAAGGAAAACCCGTACGCTCCGTTTGTTTACGGACTCGCCGATCTCGGGGTGCTGACCGGCAGAGGCGATCAGACATTCGGCGGCTCCGATCCGCTTACCCGGCAGGAGCTGGCCGTCATCCTGTCGCGATTGATGAAAGTGAGCGGCGTCCCAAAAGCGCCGGCGCAAAGTACGGTCACCTACAGCGACGAAGCGGAAATCGACGCCTACGCCAAAGCGGCGGTCGAAGAAGTGACCAACCAGCGCTGGATGCAGGGCGCAGCGGGCCAATTCAATCCGAACGGAACCGTGACCCGCGCCGAGGCGGCAGTCATCGCGGAGCGCGTGCTCGATGCCCGCTATCAGCAAGCAGAGCAGGCGGAGTTCACAGTGAACAAGCCCCGTCTGAGCGTGCTTGCGGGTACGAGCGAGCGGCTGGAAGTAACATACGCGAAAGGGGACAAACTGCCGTTTACCCCGATCTTCGCCTTTGATCGCCCCGAACTGGGCACGGTATTGGCGGACGGAACCTTCGTCGCCGGCCCGACTCCGGGAAAAGGCAATCTTACCGTCACCGTTGGCTATCAAACCGTGACGGTTCCCGTAGAGATCAAAGATGCCGGAAAGCCGCCTGTCGCCGAGACGGAAGCGCCTGGCACAACCGCCCCGAGCGACAGCCCGCAAGCTGACGAGAGCAAGGCAGTGGCAGAGGGCGAGCAAGCGGCGACCGTCCCGGAAACGGCAGCAGATGGTGAGCAGCAGCCCGCAGAAGAGGAAGAAGCGGCAGAGCCTGCCGAGCAGGACGAACTGGTCAACATCGCTCCGGGCAGCTTCACGTCGGTCGCTACCTTTGGGCCGCCGGACTCGTACTTCCAGCAGGTGGAAAAGCAGTACCCCGGACCTGTAGGCGGCTTGGTCACACCTTCCGAGGAGTGGACCGGGTACAACCGTCAGTTCGGCCGCAAGGTGACGGTTGCCCTCAACGAAGCAAAGCCGTTGGAGCGAATCACGTTGACGTTCAAGCAGCAAAAGACGTCAGGGATCACGCTGCCGGAATACATGGAAGTCGAAGTATCCCGTGACGGAAAAGCGTGGTCGTATGCGGGACGGGCGGTTCACGACGTTCCTGCTACGGAGAATCAGCTGGTCGTGCGCACGCTCGCCGTCACGCTGCCTGATGTACAAACGCGTTACGTCCGGGTATCGTTCCCGGTGAAGGTATTTGCTTTTGCCCGCCAATTGGAGGTCTGGGCGAAAAACGAGAGCGACTGGCAAGGCGGAGCTGTCCTCTTGCCGCCGCCAAGCCCGGCGAAAGTGACGGAGGACCAAAAAGTGGTACGCCGCGTGGAAAATATGCTGCTCGCCTATTCGGGAGCGTATGGAGAGCGCGGTACATGGACGAAGGAAGATTTCTTGCCGATGGTCGGCTATCGCACTCCGGACGGCTATATGCGCGACCAGATGTTCGACACGATTCTGTTTTTGCCGTATCAGAACATGCCGGTCACCAAAGACGGCTGGCGCAGCTACATGAACGACTTGTTCGGTACCGGCAAGCAGCTCGATGCGCTGAACCAGGCGATGCGGGAGTACAATCGCCTGCGCGGCACGCTGTACACGACGCCGACCCAGGAAAATGTTGTGCTGGCCCTGCCGTATCCGAACGCAGCGCAAACGAACTTTGGCCAGATTGCGGACAACAAGCCGTCCCTGTCGTTCAGTCCTGCGGGAATCGGGGAGGAGCAGGCTTATTTGAACCGCAAGGCCGCACTGGAGTGGTACTTCCAGGAGTTGCTCAAGCGCTGGAACAAGGAAGGCTACAGCTATTTGAAGCTGGAGGGAATCTACTGGTTCCACGAGCTGATCGAGGACAGCGCCCCGAAAGAGCGCACGCTCATTCGCGACATGGCCAGCATGGTGCATAACGAAGCGCTGCGCTTTTACTGGATTCCTTACTACGGGGCGCCCGGTGTGGCGGAGTGGAAGTCGCTGTCTTTTGATTACGCGTTCCTCCAGCCGAATTTCTACAGCGACAAGCCTGTGCAGCTCGACCGGATCGAAGGCGTACTGGACGTCGTCAGCAAGTACGGCATGGGCGTGGAGATCGAAGGGGACGAGCGGATGTATCGCGATCCGAAGTTCTACCAGACCTATTACAATCAGCTCGTCGCAGCCCATAAGCTGGGGATGGACAAAAACAACATCCACGCGTACTACTACGGCTCCAAGACGCTGATCGAGGCGGCGAACAGCAAGGACCCGGTCATGCGCGCCATTTACGACGATACGTACAAATGGATGCGCGGGCGTTTTGACCGGGAAGAGTATTTTGAGGCGACCGACTTGCCCTAGCGCATGGCGGTTGGCCTTAGCGAAAAAGAGTCTGTTTCTCCTCATGGACGGGAGACAGACTCTTTTTTTTGCAGCGGGATGTCGATGGGCAGCCTTGTTGCCCGCCGCTGTTCGCGGCATGTGGCGCAAGGTTTCGGGGCGTAGCTTTTCTGACATCCAGGCTGGCTGTCCGACCCTGAGAAGAGCCGACCGTCAGCCTGCCTGTTTGGCCGGGATCATGCGGAACAAGACGATATACAGATAGGCGCTGAGCAAGGTAAATCCGAGAATCACGCTGAACACTCCCAGCGGAGAGAGCCATTGGGACAGCCCGATCGTCATAGGAGCCAGGAAGCGTCCGATGGAAAACTGCAGCGAAGAAGCCCCCATATACTGACCGCGCGCGTCTTCTGGCGCGTATTTGCTGATGAAGCTTTGCGCGACCGGCGTGCGGATCAACTCGCCCAAGGTCAGTACGCCCATACAGGCGAACAGCAGCCAAATATTTGTGGTAAAGGCCATGAAAAACATGCCGAATCCGTACAGGACAGACGAAATCACGAGGCTGTTGCGGTCGTTCCAGCTTTCAAACCAGCGCGTGACAGGCAGGGTGAACAGGACGACGAGCAGGCCGTTTAGTCCCATCAGCCAGCCGAATGCGCTTGTCCCACCCACAGCCAGCTTCCAGTCGCCCCAGGACAGCAGCGTCTGGTCAAAGACGTGCTCTTTGACGTACAAAGCCATGTACATATCGAGCTGCATGAAGGCGAAAGCGATCAGGATGCCCGCGACGATGTAGAGGGCGAAAACCTTGTCGCGGAAAATAATCGCGTAGCTTTTGAATTGCTGGGTCAGGGAAAAGCGTTCCTTGGCCTTTTCCTGGCGAATGTGATCGGGCAGCGTCTCTTTTATCAGGAAAAAGAGGGCGAGCGCAAACAAAAGCTCGATGATCGTACAGACGAGCAGCAGCTCCGAGCGGTAGTGGACGAAAAAGAACGAGCCGAGAACAGGGCCAGCCACGACCCCGATGTTCATCGCGGTGTAAAACGTGGCGAAGACGATCCGGCGATCTTCCTCCGTCGTCAGGTCGGCGACCATGGCAGAGCTGGCGGGCCAGTAAAGCGCACCGCCAATCCCGATCCCGATAAACGCGATATAGTCAATCCACGGCGATGGGGAGAAAGCAAACAGGGCAAACATCGCCGTCGACGTACAGAGCGAGAGCAGCATCGTAAATCGCCGCCCTACCCGGTCAGCCAAATAGCCCCCGAACAGATTGAACAGCATGCCGAGCAGCGGCGGTACCATCAGGAGCAGACCGGCTACGTCCTTGCCGAACGTATCGCTGAAATAAAGCGCCATAAACGGAAAGTACATCCAGAAAAACGTATGGGTAATCAGTTCGCCAAAAAGACGCACCTTTAAGTTCAAATCCCACGAACGCCATTGCATGACACAAATACCTCCCTTTCCTTTTACGTTCCAATCATCAGCAGGTGCCGTGACCGCGCTTTTTCCCGAAAGGGGACAAGGCGGCTGCTCTTTTTTTTGCCAAACATCTCGATGCACGGCTCTTCGCGGGTTTGTCCGCAACAAAAAGCGCAAACGGCTGGAGAGACAATGCTCTTTTCCGCTTGCGCTTGATCGGACGATACAAGGGTGGCAGGAAAATCCGAAAAATCGGGGAGCAAAGAAGGTTTTGTGCCTACGAAAAAAGGCTACAACAAGCCAACTGCTCACACCGCGTATCGGCACCCACCAGTCCTATCGGGAAAAAGACGGAAGCGGTTCAGGCATCCTGCAGTATCAAACGATAGATAGGGTTGGCAAGAGGCGGGGCCTCTCAGCAACAGGCCCTACCTAAGCAGTGATCACTACAGAAAACACCATGAACGCAGCACTCCCATCTTTCCAAATATTTGAACAGGTAAACTCTTGTTGATTAGAATACGCTACGGAAATGATGGTAGGCAAGAGAAATTTTCGTTTTTTTGGAATGGTACCAATTGCTGTCAGCTTCCGCATCGTTGGGCGCTCGCAGGTGGTATGATAATCAGGACGAGGCGGACAGAGTCGGAGCCTGATTGAAAAAGTGCCGTCTATTCGGTAAAATATTTTTTATTATGTTCATGATGAAAACGGGGGAGATGGCATGTTGGACACTCGAATGGTCAAGCTGGCAGAAAATCTGCTCAGTCATTCCGTGCGGTTGCAGGAAAAGGAAACGCTGTTGATTGAGGTGCGCGGGGAAGGTCACGCGCTGGCAAAAGAGCTGGTCAAGCAAGCGTACGCCAAGGGAGCCTATCCGTTTGTGCGGGTTCTGGACATGCAAATCCAGCGGGAGCTGATGATGGGAACAAGCGCAGAGCGGGCGACCCATCTGGCCAAGTGGGAAGAACCGATGTTCAAGGATCTCGATACGTATATCGTGATTAACGGCCCGTCCAATGACAGCGAAATGTCAGACGTGCCGGTAGACCGTCGCCGCGCCCACCAGAGCGTGATGCAAGAGCTGAACGATTACCTCGTATCGAATGTGCGCTGGACGCTGCTCAACTACCCGACAACGGCGATGGCCCAGAGTGCCAACATGTCTACAGAGGCGTTCGAAGACTTTTACTTCGATGTCTGCTCCCTGGACTACCAAAAGATGCACGAGGCATTCCTCCCGCTGAAAGAATGGATGGATCGCACAGACAAAGTGCGTCTGATCGGGCCGGGAACCGACCTGCGCTTCTCGATCAAGGACATCCCGAGCGTCATCTGCTCCGGAATGCGCAATATCCCGGACGGCGAAATCTTCACCGCGCCTGTGCGCGATTCGGTGAACGGCAAAATTACGTTCAACACAGCGACCAGCTATATGGGCACCCGGTTCGAAAATGTCAGCCTGACGTTTGAAAACGGCAAAATCGTAGAAGCGACCGCGAACAACACCGAGAAGCTCAACCAAATTTTCGACACGGACGAAGGCGCGCGGTACATCGGCGAGTTTGCGATCGGCGTGCACCCGTACATTTTGCATCCGATGAACGACATCCTGTTCGACGAGAAGATTGCGGGCAGCTTCCACTTCACGCCAGGCCGCGCGTATGACAACGCGGACAACGGCAACCGCAGCCAGATTCACTGGGACATGGTGAATATTCAACGCCCCGAGTACGGCGGCGGCGAAATCTGGTTTGACGACGTCCTGATTCGCAAGGACGGTCTGTTTGTCCTGCCTGAGCTGCAAGGGCTGAACCCGGAAAATCTGAAAGGATAACCACGAGTAAAAACAAGTCATCATGCTACGGGTATGTCCGGCGTCCTTTTGCTACAATAGGGAAAACGCATGGAACAGAGGGATAGACGTGAGCCGCAAAGAGTGGATGGAATACACCGTCAAGGAAGAAGACGCCGGAATGAACGTGGAACAAATTGTCCGGCAAAAGCTGAGCGTATCCGGGCGCATGATGCAGCGGCTGACGCGAAGCAAGGGGATTTTGCTCAACCGCAAGCCGCCTTTTTTGCAGCGGCAGGTGAAGGCGGGAGATGTGATCGCTGTACGGGTAGCCGATCGGCAGGAGCAGCTTCCATCGCCGCCGCAGCTTGCCGCCCACCCGTTGTCAACGGACAGCAAGGTTGTTCCGGTGGACATTTTGTATGAGGACGACCATTTGCTGGTCGCAAACAAACCGGCAGGCTTGATGGTGCATCCCGTCAAGCAGGAGCATCATGAAACATTGGTGCACGCGTTGGCTGATCTGTTCGCCAAAAGGGGAGAGAGCGTCAGCATCCATCCCGTGCATCGACTCGACAAAGACACCTCCGGGGCGATCCTCGTGGCAAAGAGCAGCTACGGCCATCAACTGGCTGACCGCGTGCTGCGCGAGGGCGGCTTGCACCGCGAATATTTGGCGGTGGTCAGCGGACGGCTGACAGATGGCACAGGCACGATTGAAGCGCCCATCGGCAAAGACCCGCGCCATCCGACGAAAAGGCGGGTGACAGACGGCGGAGATCATGCTGTTACGCACTACGAGGTGAAACAGACTTCGGAAGGGATGTCTCTTGTCCGCGTCTGGCTGGAGACGGGGCGCACCCACCAAATACGCGTACACTTCGCCCATATCGGCCACCCGCTGGCAGGCGACACGCTGTACGGCGGAGCGAGAGGGCTGTTGCGCAGACAGGCTTTGCATGCCGTTTGTCTGCGGTTTGTGCATCCGCTGCTCGAAAAAGAGCTGGTGGTGGAAGCGCCGGTGCCAGCAGACATGAGGCGGCTGTTACAGGCGGAATTTGCCTAACAGTAGAGGAAGGAAAAGGAAAGGACTTTGCCGGAAGTCCTTTTTTTGTTGGCAAAGCGGGAGGAGAGTGCCGCCGTTAGCGGCAAACACAGGACATTCGTTTGTTATGCCTCTGCATGCAAGTGTTTACATGCATGCATTCCCGGGATATAATGGCAGGGAAAATTGTGAAAAGATAGCGATGGCTTGGAGGTGCATGATGGATTACCCACATATCGATCAGGCTTCCGTAGGGAGGGGAGAGGAGCAGGAGACGCGGGAGAGAATCTTGGCGGCCGCCCGTCAACTGATGGCGCAAAAAGGCTACAAGGGAGCAACCACCCGCAAAATATCCGAGCTGGCTGGTGTCAATGAGGTGACGATTTTTCGCCACTTTAAGAAGAAGGTGGCCATTCTGGAGGAGCTTCTCCAAAATGTTTTCGAGGTGCGAGAGCAACTGGAGCAAGAGCTGCAAGGCGAGTTCGCTACCATCAAGGAAATGCTGATCGGCTATGCAAGAGCGTATTACCGCCTGCTGGTGGAGCGAAAAGAAATGTTGATGATTTGCATAGTCGAGGCAGACAATCACCCGGAGGTCGTCAAGCTGTTCAGTCGTCTGCCGATGACGGCCGTGGATGTTTTGAGCGCAAAGCTCGAAGAATTTCAGCAGCAGGGACATCTGCCCAAATCTGATCCTTGCACAGCAGCCTTGATGTTCATCTCGACCTTCTTTTATGCGTTCATGGCCAAGTACCGCGTCAGCCTCGATGCCCCGATCATCAATGACGAGGAACAGCTGTATGAGCATGCGGCAGAGATATTGCTGGAAGGAATCAAACGGGCGTAACCATACAAAATCGTGTGAGGGTACATAGGAGCGGGGGAAGTCATGAGGAGAAAATGGCTGGTATCTGTAATGATGTTGGGCTGGTTGGCAACGACGGCGTGCAGCGAGCAGCAGCCTGCTGCCACTCCGGAAAAGGAAGTCAAGCCAGTCGTGGTGGCAGCGGTCAAAAAGGAGCAGGCCGTAGCCGTGTCAGAGTTGTCCGGAACGCTGGAACCGTTGGAAGAGGTTGTCGTCTCCTTCGAGGTGGGCGGTCAGCTCGTGGAAATGGCGAAAGCCGAGGGCGACAAGGTCAAGGCGGGGGATGTACTGGCGCGGCTCAACGCGCAGGACTATGCGTTGCAGGTCGCTTCCTCGGACGCAGCGGTACAACAGAGTGCTGCCAACCTGAGCAAGGTCAACAACGGAGCGAGGGAGCAGGAGATCACGCAGGCGCGGTTGCAGGTCGAAAAAGCCACGGTCGCTTTGCAAAAAATGCAGCATGATTTCAAACGGATCGAACAGCTCTATCAGCAAAAGGCGATTTCGCAAAGCGAGTTCGAGACGGCGCAGAACGGATTAACGCTTGCCCAAAAAGATTGGGAAAATGCGCAGCAGGCGTACTCGCTGGTGACGCAAGGGGCACGTGCGGAAGACAGGGAGCTGAGCCGGGCCACCTATAACCAGGCTGTGATCGCCAAACAGTCGGCGGCAAGCACGCTGGCAAAAACACAGCTCCGCTCTCCCATCCACGGCACCATCATTGCCAAGCTCACGTCCACGGGCAATCTGGTCGGTTCCGGGACCCCGATCTATCGCGTAGGCAATATTGATACGCTAAAGGTCGTGCTGCCGGTTCCTGACCGCGAGATTTCCGCCTGGAAGGAAGGCGAAACCGTCTCCCTCGATTTGTATGGACAGAAACGGGATGGCAAGGTCACCAAAATACATCCCGCGACGAACCGGAGTACGGGTACGATCGGGGTGGAAGTGCAAGTGGCCAATGCCGCACATGACTGGTTTGCCGGGCAAGTCGTCAAAGCGACCAAGACAATCAAGGGGCAGGTTGGCATCTTTGTTCCGGTGGAGGCGGTGATCAGCAGGGGCAAAGACGATGCCCATGTGTTTGTCGATGCAGGCGGGAAGGCCGTGAAAACAAAGGTGGAGATCGGGCAACTGTTGCACGACAAGCTGGAAATCAAGAGCGGGCTGAAAGAGGGGGACCAACTGATCGTCAAGGGCGTCGACCGTTTGTTTGACGGCGACCCGATTGAGGCGGCAGGAGGGAACCAGCCGTGATTACGTACATCGTCAAGAAGCGCAAGATCACACTGCTGTTTTTTGTGATGGTCGTGCTGGTTGGCTTCCTCAGCTTTTTCCAGTTGCCCAAGCAGGAGTCGCCGGACATCATCGTCAACCTGGCGACGGTGACGACCATCTACCCGGGAGCTTCGCCCGAGAAGGTCGAGCAGACCGTCACGAAGAAGCTGGAGGAAAAAATCAACGAGCTTCAAGGACTGAACTATATTTCCTCGACCTCTTCGCTGGGCGTCTCCTCGATCATCGTCGAGGCGAAAAGCGACGTGGACCCGAAGCAAAAATGGGATGAACTGCGCAAAAAGGTAAAAGACGCGGAGGCCGAGCTTCCGGCAGATGCGAAGCAGCCGATCATCAACGACGACCTGAACCGCACGTTTGTCCAGACGTTTGCGGTGACAGCCGATTCGCGGGAGCAGTTGTACAGCATGCGCGACATGCTGAAGTCGTGGAAAGAGCAGCTGCGCACGATTCCAGGCGTAGCGGATGTCCGGGTGGAAGGCTTGCCGGAGCAGGAAGTCCATATCGAGGTGGATATGCAGAAGTTGAGCCAATACGGCTTGACTTGGAGCCAGGTAATGATGGCTGTCAAACGGGAAAACGAAAAAATCCCGCTGGGCGATTTGACCACCGACAAACGCACCTATCAGCTAAAGCTTGCGGAAAGCGGGAATGTGGAAGAATTGAATCGCGTATTGATTTCCCGCACACAAGAAGGCTTTCCGATCTATTTGAAGGACATCGGGCAGGCGAAGCTGGCGACGGAGACAGTCAAATCGACCTCCTATTACAACGGCAAGCCTTCGATTTCGGTCAGCATCAACGCGGAGACAGGAAGCGACGTGCCATCGCTGCAAAAGCGCGTGGACGAAATGATGCTGACGCTGGACAAATCGTTGCCAGTCTGGGCCGAAAGACACTCGATCTACAGCCAAAACGAGCGCGTGGATGAGCTGTTCAGCGATCTTACCCGGGAAATGATTATCGCCGTCATCGCGGTTTTGCTCGTCTGCACGCTGGGCTTGAACCTGATTACTTCGTTTGTCGTGGCGCTGGCGATTCCCATATCGCTCGCGGTAGGACTATTGTTCCTGCCATGGCTTGGCATCACCATGAACATGATCTCGATTGTTTCGCTGATTATCGTTCTGGGGATTTTGGTCGATGACGCCGTGGTGGTGAACGACAACATTGAGCGGCGCTTGTCCGTACTGGGCGAAAAGCCGCTGGCAGCAGCAGTCAACGGCGCCAGGGAAGTATCCGTTTCGATTGTGACCGCGACATTGGCGACGATCGCCTCGTTTGCTCCGCTGATGTTTTTGAACGGGAACGCAGGTCAATTCATTCGGCCTGTTCCGGCGATTATTTCCTTGACGATGCTGGCCTCCATGATTATGTCTTTGACGATCATTCCGATCTTCCGCCAATGGTATGAACAGCGGCGCCAGGCAGGTGCGGAAGGGTACCGCAAGCCGGCCGGGCTTTTGGGCAAACAGCTGGCGCAGCTCACGAACTGGTATGCGGGCAAGCTGATGCCAAATATCCTCAAGCGACCGCTTTTGGCCGGGATGGTTGGTGTTTTGATCGGGACAGCCGCTTACGGCTTGATTCCGCTTACCCCGGTGCAGCTGTTCCCGAATGATGATCGCCCGCAATTCCTCGTAGATATTCGCGTGCCGGTCGGGAGCAGTCTGGAAGAGACAGACCGGGTCGTGCGCGGCGTATCCGACTGGATCAGGAAGCAGCCTGGAATCGAGTCTGTGGCTTCCTATGCGGGGGGCAGCGCGCCGAAAATGTTTGGCGGCGACACAGAGGCGGGAAGCGGCATCACCGTCGGGCAGCTCGTCGTGCGCTTTCATGAAAAGGAAACGAAGATCGAAAATATGCTGGAGCCGTGGACGGAAGCGTTCAAGAAAATGTATCCGGAAGCGACTGTTTTGCCCAAGCAGCTGGAAGCAGGGCCGCCTGTCGGCAAGCCGGTAGTCATCCGCGTGTACGGGGAGGACATCGAGACGCTCCGCTCGCTTGCGGCGCAAATCAAAGACAAAGTGGCGGGGATTGCAGGCACCTACGACGTGCAGGATAATTTCGGCGTAGAGCGCTACACGCTTGAATTTGTCGTCAACAAAGAGCTGATGGAGCAAAAGCTGGTCAACTACACGGACCTGTCGACGACGCTCAGGCTGGTCAGCGAAGGCGTCAGCGTCAGCGAGTTCGATACGGGAGACGAGTTGATCGACATAAAGCTGTTCCTGCAAAAGGAAGAGGAGGA
Organism: Brevibacillus sp. SAFN-007a; assembly: GCF_051967035.1. Classification (NCBI taxonomy): domain Bacteria; kingdom Bacillati; phylum Bacillota; class Bacilli; order Caryophanales; family Paenibacillaceae; genus Brevibacillus; species Brevibacillus sp. SAFN-007a. The sequence continues at coordinate 205,425 of NZ_JBQCKK010000002.1, forward strand.
CCCTGCTCGGTTGTTCCAACGTTTGAGCATTGCCAATGCCCGGGGCGAGCTGATTCCGCTGTCGCAGCTGGCAGAGGTCAGGCCGACCTTCAGCACGCAGGCGATTCCGCATCGCGATTTGTCGCGGAGCGTAACGGTTTCTGCTGATGTCAAAAACCGCACAGCAACAGAAGTGATGGCGGAAATCCAGCCTGTGCTGGACAGTATGCCTTTGCCAGAAGGATATCGGATTGAGGTCGGCGGGGAAACGTCGGAGCAGACGGATATCTTTATCGACATGGGCAAACTCTCTGTTCTCGTCGTATTCCTGATCCTGATTTTGATTGCGATGCAATTTTACTCGCTGACGATTCCGGTACTGGTGATGAGCACGGTCTACTTGGCGGTAGCGGGCAGTCTGATCGGACTGTTTGTGACCCAGACACCGCTTGGCTTCATGACGATGATGGGCGTTATCTCGCTGGCAGGGATCGTCGTGCGCAACGGAATTGTGTTCATTGAGTTCATCGAAGAGGCGCGACATGCCGGGGCGGAGTTGAAACAGGCTGTCATTTCGGCAGGAGAGGCGCGGTTGCGGCCGATTTTGCTGACTTCGTTTACAGCGGTAGCGGGCTTGATGCCGCTCGCGATCTCAGGCGACGTCCTGTTCCAGCCGCTCGCTGTCACCATTATTTCCGGCTTGCTGTTCTCGACGCTGTTGACGTTGATCGTCGTGCCGTCTTTCTACACGGTACTGATCCAGCGAAAGCTGAAAAAGCAAGCAAAACAAGCGGCAACACGTCCGGATTTTTATGGACCCGAGGCAAAAGGAATGTAAGGACTTTCACCGGCGGCAGCCTCTTTCGTCCCATGGGCGAAGGGGTTGCCGCTCTTTCGCTGTAAGAGTTGCTTGCGGCGAGAAACACAAACAGACGTATGATATGATAGAATGAACAATACGGTATCTTATGGAAAAGAAAGAGAGAACGCAACACAGGAAGGGAGTGTCCAGGATGCAACAGCCCCAGCTTCTTCATGAAGAAAAGGTATTCAAAGACCCTGTTCACCGCTACGTCCACGTGCGGGACAAATTCATTTGGGACTTAATCAACTCGCCAGAATTTCAACGCCTGCGCCGGGTCAAGCAACTGGGCACCAGCTTTTTTACGTTTCACGGTGGAGAGCATAGTCGGTTTAACCATTCGCTTGGCGTCTACGAGCTGATGCGGAGAATTTTGGAGACGTTTGAAGGCCGGATTCAATTGACGTATGAGGAAAAGCTGCTGTGTTTGTGCGCAGCCCTGCTCCACGATGTCGGGCATGGGCCGTTTTCCCATTCGTTTGAAAAGGTGTTCAAATACCATCACGAGGATTGGACCCGCGCGATCTTGCTGGGAGATACGCAGATCAACCGGATTTTGCGCCGCTTTGATGAAGAATTTCCCAAGAAGCTGGCGGAAGTCATCAACAAAACATACGACAACAAGCTGATCGTCAGCCTGATCTCCAGTCAGCTGGATGCAGATCGGATGGATTACCTGCTGCGGGATGCCTACTATACCGGGGTCAATTACGGCAATTTCGAGATTGAGCGCATTTTGCGCGTCATGCGGCCGCAAGAGGACGGCATCGTCTTCAAGTTCAGCGGCATGCATGCGGTCGAGGACTACATCATGTCGCGCTATCAAATGTACTGGCAGGTTTATTTTCACCCGGTGACCCGCAGCGCGGAAGTCGTGCTTTGCAAAATTTTTCAGCGGGCAAAATGGCTGGCTGCAAACGGGTACGAATTTGCCCAGGAGCCGGTGATGCTACTGCCGTTTTTGCGGGAAAAAGTGGAGCTGGCCGACTATTTGGCGCTGGATGAATCGGTGATTCTCTTTTACATGCAGCTTTGGCGCAAGGAAGAAGACCTGATTTTGAAAGATTTGTGCGCCCGTTTTCTGGACAGGAATCTCTTCAAATACGTCGAATATAACCCAAGAGATTTCCGCTTGTTGGCAGAGCTGAAAAAGCAGTTCCAACAGGCAGGGATCGACCCGATGTATTATTTAGAGGTAGACACGACTTCCGATCTTCCGTATGATTTTTACCGTGCCGGAGAAGAAGAGGAGCGGATTCCGATTATGCTCCAGATGCCTTCCGGCGAGCTGGTAGAACTGTCGCAGAAGTCTGAGATTGTACAGGCCATTAGCGGAAAGCGCCGATTTGACTACAAATTGTACTTTCCATTGGATAAAGTCATGGCTTTGCCGGGGGATCTTTCCCGGAAGATTCGAGAACGTCTGGGAGTGATGGAGGATGCTTAATCGTCACGCCAAGATCATTCGTCTGATCGAAATTGTCGGCGAAGTGAGCGGGCGAAAAAAATTGCAGAAAATGGTGTACATAGGAAAACATCTGGAGATGGATTTCGATGAGCGCTTCGAGTTTCACATGTACGGCCCGTATTCAGAGGAACTGACGCTCAGGGTGGACGAGCTGTGCAACATGGGGCTTTTGGATGAGCAAGTGGAGAGCAAGGGCGCCATCCACATGTATCGCTATTCTCTGAACGAAACGGGACGCGATTTCCTCCGTTTTCACGAGGTCGACTTCGGACTGGGGGAGCGGGCCATTTTGCGAATGAACGAGGAAAACTCCCGCTTTCTTGAACTGGTATCCACCATCTTGTACTTCAGTCATTTGCCCTACGAAGAAATGAAGGGCAAAATTTTTACTTTTAAGAGCAAGCAGCGCTATACCGAGGAGGAAATCCAGAAGGGGCAGGCGTTTATTGAGGAGTTGCGGTCGTTGATGCAAGGAGACGGCACCAACCCGACGGAATAAATTTGGCATAGACCGACCAGCACGGCGTACGAACTTCTAACAGTTGTGGTACGTCATTTTTTTTTGTCCTTTTGAACAGAAACAGGATTTTGGCGCTTGCAGCCGACCTCACCGCGGGTCGGCTTTTTTTGTCTCAGTGTGGGGCGACATAATTCGGGTATCGTTCTTTGACAAAAGCATAGCAATTATGTTTGTGCGGATTCACGATCCACAAGGCAAGGGAGCGAAGCAGATGAACGGAATGAAGCAAGTATGGCGATGGATTCTGGTGGCCGGGGGTGTGGTGCTGGCCGCGCTGGTCTGGCTGGTCGCAGCCGGCGCACAGGATGCGAGGATCGTTTACGTGTACAGCGAAAACTGCGGCTACTGCACGACGTTTACCCCGACATTCGAAAAAGTAATGGCTGACTACCCTGACTGGCAGGTAGAGAAGCTGGATGTAAATCAACAAGCAGATTTGGATAGAGCGACAGAGATGGGTGCTACTGCAACGCCGACCGTCTTTTTGCTCAAAGACGGAAAAGTGATCGATAGGCTGGAGGGCGACGTTCCAGAGAGTGCATTCCGGAAATACTTGGAAAGGAATAAGCAATCAGGATATGGAAACTAAATCATAACTGTTCTGTGCGATGAACCATGCAGGTGCGATGGGAGGCTGAGGCAGAAAGCTCATGTCAAAGAAGATGTCCAAAGAAAGCGCGTAGCAGATTTTTCGAACAACAAGTGTTTTGCCTGATAAACCAGGCTTAGGTATGGCAAGTAATGGCCACTGAAAAATAGGGAGGATTCACGCTATGAAAAAGCAATTGAAAACCACGCTGAAATGCTTGCTGGCGTCTATATGCCTTCTAAGCGCGATAGCGTTCAACTCTTCAACCACTGAATCGGCATTTGCTCAACAAGCTAACGCGAAGGACTATCAGAATCATGTTTACAAGCCTCAAATTCAGTATGCTGTAGACCACAAATTGATGTGGCTGTTTCCGGATGGAAATTTTCGGCCGGAGCAACCCATTACGCAAGCGGATTTGGTGGCAGGACTCGTCAATGCCAAAGCGCTCACGTCCGGTACAGCAGTAGAGGGCTTACCAGCCGGACATTGGGCGAAAGTTTATTACGAGCGCGCAAAGAAGGATGGGATTCTCGATGATGTCGCTGTAAATCCCAATAAAGTTCTTACTCGTGAGGAAGCATCTTTACTGATGAACAATGCTTGGAAGAGTATGTACAGCAGGCTTCGAGATAAACGTCAAGTATATTCCGATATCGCTGTTGGCAATGGATGGATTCCGAAGAAAGCTGGTAAATTTGCTAACGGTGTTTCAACATCTACCAGTGATGGACTCGGAACTGTTACACGGGGTGAGGAAGCTGCTGCTTTGTATCTTTTGAATAAAGATGTAAAGGACACAAAAATTGGTGAAGAAATTGCTTTGAAGTTTCATAATTCGTTGAAGAGTTCTAACGGATATCTTGTAGGTACGGTGCCAACTATGCAAGGCAAGGATATTAGGCTGATTATTCGTTTGAAGAATCAAAATGTAGAGTCTTATTATGGGGGCGCTGTTAAAGTGAATGCTAGTCAGGTTGATTATATGGCGTTTAGCGTAAAAAATTCCGGGCAGGCTAAGCTACTCGCTTATTACACGTACAATAATGGGACAAATCTAACACGCACTAATTCCCGATAATTGGGGGAAGATCATGTTAAAAATATGTAAAAAGTGTGGGAAGTTTGGTCTGACGATAATTGCTTTAGTAGTCAGTGGCCTTGCACTTATACCTTATTTCGCAGATGCAACTACATCAAATCCGGATGTACGGAATAGGCTTGTAGGGTATCTTGATGAAGATAAAAAAGTTCGCGGTAGCGACGAGAATTTTATAAATGGTTGGTCATTACCTAGCGATCCATTTTACCTCACCTTCGCCGACGTAAAATGGTCCGGAGCAGTCTCAGGCGGAGGAAGCAGCTACAAAGTAGCAAACTATTCCAAAGCTACAGAAACCTCCAACAACGGCTACCCCATCGTAGACATCAGCGAAGCACAGGCATATGCGAGACTATTCAACGGAAACCCCTCCTTCCTAACAAACGAGAACGGCTTTTACGGCGGAGAAATCAGCGGAGGGGGAGGTCAACCATACACCGGATACCTCCTTTCCAAAGTCGCCGAAATGTCTGGCGGAGGCGGTGGCCCCTTCTCCTTTCGACCTGCTTCAGGTTCGGAAAAAGGTTCATACGTCGGCGTAACAAATTTCGTAACGACACCCCGCCCAGATGGAAGCATTACGACAGATAAAACGAAGTACGATGTGGGAAATACAGTAACGATTACCGCGAAAGGCAAGGATTACAGCATCTACAATCGCGGGTTAATCGTTTACAACATGTACGTCTACAATCTCGATACAGGGCAAACAGAACAAAAGTTTACCGATGCGATCAAGACTTACGATATACCGGGAGCTGCTCCAACAGACGGGAGTGGTACCGGTCATGAAGTGAAATTCCCGGTGAAAACCTGGATACCTACGAAACCGGGAAACTATGAAGCGAGAATACTTTTTACGGACACGCATGATCGTAACACAACAAATACGCCTTCTGTAGACGGACAAGGAGTTGCCTACAGTGCTCGGTTTACAGTTGGCACTCCAACTCCCCCTCCAACGGAAGAACCGGATCCAACCCCCTCCTGCTCCATAGAAACAACGAAAACAAAAATGGATATTCAGGTAGTAGGCGACAAAGACATCAAAAATCATACGGCTGTTTCCAGCGGTGGATCGGATATCGTGGTAGAGAAACAGGCAGAAATCACGATTTTTGCGAAGAAGAACGGCACATTCACGATGAATGGTTCCCCAATGGTTACGGGCTCCGGAGGGAATAAAAAGGTCGGAATAGGCAGTATCGGCTCATCTGGACGAGTAAAGGTCGTGTACAAAAGCGATGACGGGACCGAGTGCTGGGAAAAATACTTTCGCGTGGAAGCTAATGACGGCGAAGATAAGTGCCCGATCATCACTCTAAACAATTCGGTTATTCGCAACGGGCAAACGATTGAAATATTGCCGATAGACACCCTGTATTTCAAGGCCAAATATACAGATAAAAACGGGGAAACAGGCCCGGCAGAAATCATGTGGGACGTTACGAGGCCAAATGGCAGCGTCGTCACTTTGCCTGGTCAGTATGACGATAAAGACAAGTGGCGTCCATACAACGCTGAAAAACTAAATCTGCCCAATCCTCCTGAAGTCGTGTTTGAAAAAGGAAAAACATACAAACTCAAGCTAAACTACGCCACATCGCAATGGAATGATAGACCTGAATGCGACTTCGAAATAACGATCGTGGTAAAAGATGCATCCTGCTCCATTGCTGATCTGCGAAAGGTCGTATTTTTTGTCCATGGACAATACCCGAATCCTTTTTCCCCCGAAGGAGACGCACTGGATAGCTCTCCTAACGGTCCAAGCACACTCACGCAACCGGTCTATATGAGGTACTTCACTGATGCAGGAGATCACTACGAGACAAACATGGGCTTCTCCACGAAGCTCTCCGGAAGATGGTACTTGAAACGCGATGGACAAAAGATACCTTTGACCGATGAGGTAGTTCCGGCGCTGGAAAAATTCGATCTCGAACTGCCAAGCGACGTGGACGTGGGTGATACCATTCTCATCTTGTTCGAGTCGGAGAATGGCTGTGTCGGAGAGTTGACCTTCCCGATCGTATCGGATCGCAAATGCCCGGATATTCTTGTGTCTGTTGAAACGATTTTTCACGACGAAAAATGGAGCAAAAGCATACAGCGCGGGGAAACGATTGAATTGGCTGCCGATGAAACCCAAGGCGGGTACAGGTTCCGGATGTTTTTGAGCCAAGACAGCTCGTACATGTTGAAGTGGTTCGATCCAAGCACCGGCATGTGGGAAAGAAAGCGAGAAGGAAAGTCTCTTTCCAGTTCAGGCACCCCGGGCGAGGATCACTGGGTTACGTTTCCGGCCGAAAACAATCTGCTTCTGGACGGACTCTATAAAGTCGAAATCGGCTCCTACGAAGATGAAAATTGCCACGGATTCTTTTTTGTAAAAATTGGCGAGGGCAGCCCAGGACCAGACCCCGATGGAGAGAACCTTTTGATCGTCAAAAGCAGCTTCGACATCGATCCAGGCGATCCGCAAGCGCCGGGAACGGAAGCGACGATTACGTTCAACGTGAAAAACGCTGGTAAGTTGACGCACGATACCAAACTGGCGGTCAGATGGGCAAGTTCAGAAAAAGAAACGATCCTCGATGTGAATCACTTTCAACCAGGCGAGGTTCGCAAAATCACCGTACCGACCCAGTATCCGCAAAAAACAGAGGATTTCATTGCGAATATCAATCCGTCCAAGAACAAACCGGATAACGAAACGATCTGGCCCGACAACCGCGCTCTCTGGCCTGTCAAGGTCGTCGGCGGAACGATTCCGCAGCCGCCCGGTGGAGGCGGGGATTACGATGGTGGCGAAATAGGGCTGGAGATATACGACAGTGACGGTCGCCAATTGCAAAAGCTGGCGGTACAAGCTGATGGGGTGTGGGAACGCGAGCCAGCCAACATTCGCGTCGTGATCGATCAGGCGAAAATCAACGAAGGCTTTCAAAAGACACAGCAAGAGATCAATCAAAACATTACAGAATACAAGCGGCAACTGGAACAGTCAGTCAGCGGGGAGGATGTCAAGAATCCGGTAGTGACGGCCAGTCCGGGCTGGATCACGGACGCCAAAAGTCTTGCGGTCTACACGCCCGCTCTGCTGGATTTACAGGTGACAGGTCCGGGCATCCCCCAGCAATGGCGGGTAGCCAGCACGTCCATGGGGGGAGACTTTTTGTACACAGGCACGCATGTCCCCACCCAAACCACGTGGAGACACGTGCTGCAAACGCAGAAATACAAAGCGCAAATCAACGGCTTTGTCATTGTGATGGATTACAAGGTTGATTTTGTGCTGACCTACGACGTGTGCTCCAAAGACGAGGATGACGAGGAAACGTGCGAAGCGCAAAGCGTCACCAGCTCGATGACGGGGCGCTACACGATTACGGTAAAAGGAAGCGAGCGCACCTTCGAGGTATTTGAGCCGAATGCGACCAGCTCCATTCAGCATACGCCCGAATGGGCAGAATACCATGCGCGGGACCGCTACAAGAATAGCGCGCCCAACGATTTTTATGCCGGCGAGCGGATGTTGGCTCGCGTGGAGCTGCAGGATCGCCACCGCCACCCGGTTAGCGGACAGTTTCCGCTGATTGTTTCGGCGAAAGCATGGATAGCGGAGACCGGGCGAAGACAGACGTCTTTGGAATCGTTGCTTCCGCTGCATGCCCATTCCAGCCAGCGATGGGGCGGACATTCCTATTCGGCGTCCAAGCTGGGGACGCGCGAGGCGGGAGTGGATACGCCGTTGATGGGAGACAAGCAGTACGGCTTTGCTAAGGGCGGTTCCTATGCCGTGTATTATCAGGTACAGTTTCGGTTCGGCGTGGACAAAGGCTTTCCCTATTTGAACAAAACGGCTGCGCAAGGTCATGAGCAGGCGGATTATCGGGTACCCTTCCGAATCATCGCCAATGCCTGGGAGCGGCAAGGAATCCGCAACCACACCACTCAGTAAATAGATTTGCACCCCTTATCTGTCTTTTTTTACTGTTGGAGGTAGAAAAGTAGATAAGGGGGATGGCTATGAGGAAGACGGTCAGGCGCCTGTCGGCTTGGGGCATTCTGCTTGTGTTTTGCTGGGTAAATGTTGTCGTGACCGGATGGGCCAAAGAACGTGATCTTTTCGTGGAAGCGGTATGGGCTTGGATAGAAGCAGGCGAGGTGCGCATTCAGGCGCAACTGTCAGCCAATCCCGAGCGAATCGAACTGGAAATAGCTCAGGAAGGCAAAAGCAAGAGCCGTGTCTTTCGCAACGATTCACGCCTATCCGCGGCTGTACAGCCTACGGGCGACAGCCCTTTACGAATAAGCCTGCGCAAACCGGACGAAGACGAACCGTTGGTGAGCTGGCAGATTGATCTGTCCGGCGCGGACCTGACTTATGCGGAAAAGCTGGACGTGAAGAAGGCGTCCTGGGTCAGACGTGCAGAGGTCAAAGCGGAGTGGCTGGCCGTAACCACGCTTTTCGAGCAAGGACAAGGGCAAACGAACAGCAAGGCAGACGCGTTTGAAGCAGACACCCCCAACAAGGATGAGTCCAACAGGGAAGAGCCTGACTCCCGGAATGCCGACCAGACGCCGGATGAACTGGCGCAGGAATTTTCCACAGACTTTGCAGAAAGCGGCAAGCCGGGAGAAATCGAATTGCGCAGCCGAGAGGTTCTATATGAACTGGAGCCTAACGATACGTTTGGAAAAGCCGACTGGCTGTTTGACGCCAAAGATGCCAGAGGGAAAATCGGGAAGGCTGGCGATGTGGATTATTGGAAGATCAAAGGGACGAGGCATGGAAGAATGAATGTGTCCTTGCGCGATATTCCATACCGACAAGACTACCAGTTGTACATATTTGATGCCGAGCAAAATGAGCTTGGCCGCTCCGAACGTCCGGGTGAGGAAGCGGAGGAAGTGGAAGGAATCGGACTGGAAAAAGATAAATGGTATTACATCATGGTAAAAGGAAAGGAGCAGTCCTACCACATAGATTTCCACTACCGGCTGCGGGTTGATTTTCTTGCTGACCAGTCAGATGCCAAAGCGGATGTGTACGAGCCGAACAATTCTGCGAAAGAGGCGTATGACCTGTCAGATATGAACAGCAGGTACATCACGGGGAATCTCCATGCGAAAACGGATGTCGATTATTATCGCTATTCGTTCTCGCTGACATCGACTTTCATGATCGATCTAAAAGACATTCCCACGGGGATGGATTTGGATCTGTATGTGCTGGATGAGCAGGGCAAGGTGCTGGCCAAATCGGAAAAACCGAAAAGCGTCAGCGAGCAAATCGTCCTGAACGCCAATCCCGGAACCTACATCATGAAAGTCATGGCCAGCCAGCGATCGGGCTTTACGCCCAACTCCTATACGCTTGACGTGAGAGCGATCACCATTCCGGTCATTTTGATCCCGGGGATTGGGGGCTCCCGGCTGGTAGCGGAGAAGAACGGCGAAACCTCCGAAATATGGCTGGCTCTTGGCGACAGCCTGATCGGAATCAATGACCCGAGACATCGTCGCTTGCTCTCACTGGAGCCGACAGGTCCAAGCAGCGTGGAGGTGCGTCCGAGGGAAGCGGGCATCTCGATTTTGCCGGAGCCTGACGACGAAGGATTCAGAGCCATTGAATACCTCTCGTACTCCCCGCTGAATTCTGTACGCGACAGGACGGAGCAGTATTACAGCATGGTGAAGGAATTGGAGAAAATGGGTTACCGAAAGTTCCGGACCATTTTCGCCATGCCGTATGACTGGCGGTACAGCAGTACGAAAAACGCCGCTGAACTGAAACGGAGAATTGATCTCGCGCTGGAGAGAACGGGGGCACGGCAGGTTCATTTAGTCGCGCACAGCATGGGTGGCTTGCTGACGAGGGAAACGCTGCTCGCCAATGTCTCGTATCAGCCGAAAATCAATCGCATTATCTACATGGGTACGCCGTTTCTCGGCTCCCCGCGAGCGTATCAGGCGATCAAGTACGGATATAATTTCTCCATTCCCTGGATGGATGAAGAGACAGGAAAAGTCATTTCGGAATACGCTCCGGCTGTGTATGAGCTGCTGCCTTCCAAAACGTACTTTGAAACGGTTGGCTTTCTGCGGAAAAACCGCAACGACCCTTACAGCTACACAGAGTTTTTGCAGGACAAAAAAATTCGGCTGGATTACGCCCCGTTGGTCAAGCAGGGAGGCGCGCTCCATGAGAAATGGGAAAAAAAGACGATCAATGTTCCCCAGTATTCCATCATCGGCACCGGCCAAACGACTTTTTTGGGCTACTTCTTCGACGCCTATCACAATGAATGGGTACCTTATTACGATAAAGGAATGGGAGATGGAACCGTCCCCTACATCAGCGCCAACTACGCCCAAAAGGACATCAAGAAAAGGTACTATGTGGCAGGGGAGCATGCCAAGCTGCCCACCATTCCGGAAGTCATGAGGCAAGTGACACAGCTGCTGAAAGGGAGCGAGGAAGCTCAGCCCGGACTGCGCAATCAGGTGCCGGGCAAAGGCGCCAAGTATTTGTACTACGTGATTTCCAAGGAAGACGGAACATTTCCAGCGCTTACGTTTACCAAAAGCGGCAGGTCCATCACGCTCGATGCCAAGAAAAAAGAAGTGCAGGAAGATCTTGCTATCGAATACCACGGCAATACGGTGGTCATCCATGTGCTCGATCAAGAGGAGCTGGAGTTTGAGGCTCCCACACCGCAGCAGGATACAAGCCCGCCGAAGTTTATCATCAAACGCTTTTCGTCAAAAGATTCGAAAGACGATGCGGAAAACGGAAGGCGCTACCGCTTGGACGAGCATGGACTGACGGAGGAAACGAACGCGGCGGCCAGGTCCCGCGAATGGGAGCAGTAGCCCATATTCGCAAGCGACAGAATGGTGTGGAGAGAAGGCGACAGGCAGAAAGGATTTGGAAACATGGACAATTTGTTTGTCTGGCTATTTCTTGGCCCGTTTATGTATTCGATTGAAGTAGGAGGGCCAATCATTGGGCTGATTGTGACAGGCTACATCTGGGCGGTTTTTGGATTCCGCTTCTGGATGACGTTTGGAGCAGGGTTTCTTACCAGTTTTGCCTACTATATGATCGTGGTTCCCTCCAGCACATTGCTGGGCTCGCTTTGGATGATAAAAGCTGCGATGGCTATTCATTCTGCTTTGCTTCTGACCTTGATTATGTGGATCTTCGACAAGGCCGTGAAGCGCTACCGAAAAAAGCGGGAGATGAGCAAGGAAGAAGGGAAATAACCGGGCGCATGGGCAAATTGCGTCGCTGTTGGTTTCCGAGTAGAATAAAGAAAGGAGAATCTGTGTATGGAGGGCGTATAAATGGATATTTTTGATAACAAAAAAGGCGGGTTCACGATCATGAGTGGCAAAACCGATGTTCATGGCGGGTTCGGTCAAGGTGTACTCGACTTGAACGCGGTATCGTCCGTCATCATTGACGGGGATGAGGCGTACATCGATATGGGCGCTTTGCATGCGAAAAGCTCGGTCGAAAAAGGAATCAAATGGACCACGAACAAAGAAGAGGTACCGAACGGAAAGCCGTATTGGCTCATTTGGGTAACCGTTGATCGCAACGAAAATGGCCCGTACTATGCCGGTGCGACTGCGTGCTATATGGAAATTGATCGGGAAGCGCGCCGCGGATACAAAATTTTGGCGGACCATGTGAACCGGATGGATTACTCCATGAAGCGACGGATCATGCTGGATGAACTGGGCGAAAAGGAAAAAGCGGCGCTGAAAAAATTGTTGATCGACAACAATGCCGCTATGTTCGAGAACTCTTCGGAGGAATTAAAACGAAAATTGTCCTAATGCTGGAAAACGTGAACGGTTTGTGAACAAATTTTGAAATCAATTGTTACCAGAATTGAAGTCAGGTAAACTTATTTCCATATCTGTGTACATGTACACTGGGTCAGCAGGCAGGGAGAGAGCCCGTCACTCTTTCCCTGCTTGTGTTCGTGCTGTTGTCGGCATTGCCGATGACGCAAGCCGTCACCTTGGCCCTGCGCAAGAGGCTTTTTTTACAGGTCATGCTTTGTGCTGAACGCGGAACAATAAGGAGGCTCGAACCAAACTGTCTGACGGAAGGGGCGGTACTATGAGGGAAGATCCGCGTGAGCAGGCGCAGTCCCACGACCATTTTGTGAGGCACGGCGGCGTCCATTTCCGCACGCATGTGTCACCTGTAGAAATCAACAACTACGTCCGAAAGCTCCCGGCGGGCAAACGGGAAAGCTTGTTTGAGGTATTGGAGCAGCTTGATCGGGCCGGGCTGATTACCGTCGTCAACGACCACGTTTTTGCAGATGGAGATGGCGTTGTAGGCGGCGGAGACAACCAGTCTACTTGAATGAAAAAAGGGACGCAACTCTTGGCGAGTGCGTCCTTTGCTTTTGGCTATGTCATTGCTCAGGCTTCCACCAGCTGCCCATTCGTTGCCAGAACGTGGACGAATCAGGCGGGGGGAGCGGTGCGGGAGCCTGGTCTGCTCCCAGGTGGTCGGTGCAGTATTCGTGCGGTTCTGTTCCGCTGGCGAAATAAAACAGCTGAGGGTTCGGGCAGTGCTTGGTAGCCAGTTTCCCCGATGCCGGATCAATATAGACGGACACGACACCCGCCGGCATGTCAAAGAGAGCGGGTGGCTGACCTTTGAGCGCGCTTTCCATGAAGCTGGCCCAGATTTTTTTGGACAAATAGCCTTCCTTTACATCATCCACTTTTTGATTTTTGTCGTATCCCACCCATACTGTCGCCACCAATTGAGGCGTGAAGCCGCTCAGCCAGGCATCATAGTCGGTAGAGCCTGTTTTGCCGGCCACAGGCCGATTCAATTCATTTGCGACCCGATAGCCGGTTCCGCCGCGTTCAAATACGCTTTGCATCATATTGACCAAAAGAGCGGAGGCGACTGGATCGGCAACCCGGGTTTTTTGCGTCTTCTCTTCCACCAGTATATTTCCTTCGCTGTCCTCAATCGACGTAATCGCGATCGGTTGCACAGCTTCTCCCTTGTTGGCGATTGCGGCATAGGCCGCATTCAGTTCCAGCGGAGAGACGGGGGACGTTCCCAGCGCCAGAGAGGGTACAGCCTGCATGGGACTGGTAATGCCCAGGCTTTTGGCTTGCTCGACAACCTTTTGCGGACTGAGAAAATCAATCGTTTTGACCGCGTAAATATTATCGGAGGTTTTGATCGCTTCGCGCATGGTAATCATGGCGTTGGCATACCGCCCGCCGAAATTGCTTGGGATGTACTGCTTGTTTTGGTCGTAGGTAAACACGGTCGGTTCGCTTTTCATCATTGTGAGCGGTGTATAGCCGTTTTGCAGGGCAGCCAGGTACATGATCGGTTTGAAGGAAGAGCCCGGCTGCCTTTTGCCGAGTACCCGGTTGAACTGGCTCGTTTTGTAATCCCGCCCGCCGACCATGGCTTTGATATGACCGGTAGCAGGGTCCATGGCAACCAAGGCGGCCTGCAGGTTCGGATTGTCCTTTGGCAACGTGGAGGCGATAATATCCTCCGCTTTTTTTTGCATGACCGGATCCAGCGTCGTATGGATTTTCAAGCCGCCGTGGATGAATGTTTCCTCGTCGATGCCGTACTTGTTTTTCACCAGATTGGCGATGTAATCACGGAAATAAGGAGCTTGTTCGACGACCGTTTCCGTTTTGCGTTCTTTCAGCTTGATCGGCTCCGCATAAGCTTGTTCGGCTTCTTTGGCTGTCAGCATTCCGTCGCGCTCCATGGCTTCGAGAATCAGCTTTTGCCGCGATTTTGCCCGCTCAAAATCTACGAAAGGAGAATAGTAGGTAGGGCCTTTGGGGATGCCCGCCAGCATGGCGCTTTCCGCTACGGACAAGTCTTTGGCATCCTTGCCGAAGTACGTTTGCGCTGCGGCCTGAACGCCGTAAGCAGAGTGACCGTAGTAGATTTGGTTCAAATACATTTCCAAAATTTCATCCTTGCTATAATTCAGCTCCAACTGAATGGCGAGGAGCGCTTCCTTGATTTTTCTTTCCCATGTTTTATCCAACGTCAAATACAGGTTGCGCGCCAACTGCTGGGTGATTGTACTGGCTCCCTGACGCATGTCCATGTTGATGACATCGACGTAGGCGGCCATGGCCAGCCGTTTCCAGTCAAAGCCGTAATGCTCCCGAAACGATCGGTCCTCAATGGCGATCGTCGCGTTGATGAGCGCAGGCGATATTTCCTGGATCGGGACAGAAATGCGGTTTTCCCCCCGATGCATCGTGTCCAGCACGTCCCCGTTGGAGGCGTAAATCGTTGTGGTTTGCTTCACGAACGATTCGGGAAGCGGTTGGGAACGCAAATACAGGATTAATAGCAAAATGGCAAAAGATAAGCACAATAGGCTGAGTATGGTAAATTTTGCAAATTTCTTGATCCAGCGTAAATAACGAAGCAGCGATGGCTCGCGAATGACTTCCATTTTGCCTCTCCTCCTTTCTATTGTTTGCATGAACTAAACGAATAAGGCCGTTTTGCTGATGGCCATGCGGCGCACGTTCTTTTTTATGAAAAAGCGACGAGACGTTTTTCCCTGAAAAGGGGGCATACTAAAGGACAGATGATACCTCTAGTATGGGTCAATGATGGGCTGGATAAACTTACCTGCCGCTTGAAAAACAGCAGGGAGCGCCCGTATTTTGCCCAGCCAGAAAAAAAACTTGCTTTTTGATTGGCAGCTACTATAATTTTCTTGTTATATTGTATTTTCATGCGGTTACTTGAAGGAGGTTACATAGCCATGAATATGGAATTGTGGTACACCGAAAAACAAACGGAAAATCACGGGATCACAACGAAAATTACGGATACCCTATACAGCGAAAAAACCGAGTTTCAACAAATCGACGTCATTACTACAAAGCAGTTTGGTCGCATGTTAGTACTTGATGGCATGGTTATGACCACCGATGTCGATGAGTTTGTTTACCACGAGATGATTTCTCATGTCGCTCTCCATACGCATCCCAACCCGAAAAAAGTTCTGGTTGTCGGTGGCGGCGACGGCGGCGCCATCCGTGAAATCGTGAAGCATGCGGCTGTAGAAAAAGCAGTCCTGGCCGAAATCGACGGTGGCGTGATTGAATCCTGCAAAAAATACTTCCCGGAAATTGCAAGCGCACTGACCGGCCATCCGAAGGTCGATGTGCAAGTCATTGACGGGATCAAGCATATCCACGACCACAAAGGCGAGTACGATGTCATTATGGTCGACTCGACAGAACCGGTAGGACCTGCAGTAGGTCTGTTTGAAAAAGGCTTCTACCAAGGCATTTACGACGCGTTGAAGCCGGATGGCATCATGGTGGCGCAAACCGAATCTCCATGGTTCAACCGCGACCTCATCAAACGCGTATTCAAAGACCTGAAATCGATCTTCCCGGTAACGCGTCTCTACACATGCAGCATCCCTACTTATCCATCCGGTCTGTGGAGCTTCACCATCGCTTCCAAGCAGTACGATCCGTTGGAAGTAGATCCGGCCAAAATCAAAGACCTGGGCACCAAATACTACAATGCGGACGTTCACTACGCAGCTTTCAAACTGCCTAACTTTGTGGCAGAGCTGACCCGCGACTAATCGGAGGAGGACAACCCTGATGCGTTTTGACGAAGCATACTCTGGCAATGTCTTCATCCGCAGCCACGGAAACTATGAAGAAAGCCAGGCAGTCATTTACGGAATGCCGATGGACTGGACGGTGAGCTTCCGTCCGGGTTCCCGTTTCGGCCCTGCCCGTATCCGCGAAGTATCGATCGGTCTGGAAGAGTACAGCCCGTATTTGGACAGGCTGCTCGAAGACATCAAATACTTTGACGCAGGCGACATCCCGCTTCCTTTTGGAAACGTAGAAGGCAGCCTGGATGCCATCCGCACCTTCGTGGCAAAAGTGCTGGAAGACGGCAAGTTCCCACTCGGACTGGGTGGCGAGCATCTCGTTTCCTGGCCGGTATTCCAGGCGGTATATGAAAAGTACAAGGACATGGTGGTCTTCCACTTCGACGCGCATACCGACCTGCGCGACAGCTACGAAGGATACCAGTATTCCCACTCCACGCCAATCAAAAAGGTGTGCGACCTGATCGGCGGCAAAAATGTCTACTCGTTCGGGATTCGCAGCGGGATGAAGGAAGAATTCGACTGGGCGAAGGAAAACATGCACCTGTACAAATACGACGTACTGGAGCCAGTAAAGCAAGTGCTGCCGACGATCGGCAACCGTCCGATCTATCTGACCATCGACATTGACGTTCTGGACCCGGCACACGCGCCTGGCACAGGCACAACCGAAGCGGGCGGCATCACTTCCCGCGAGCTGCTGGACACCATCCACTACATGGCGAAAAACGGCGCCAATGTGATCGGCTGCGACCTGGTGGAAGTGGCTCCTGTGTACGATCACAGCGAGATGACGCAAATCGTCGCAGCCAAGATCGTGCGCGAGTTGTTGCTCAGCTTTGTCAAATAATCCAACTCGAAAACAACGACAAGCTCCCGGTTTCAGCAAAAGGCCGGGGGCTTTTTCGTATCCACCCGATTCAGGGCAGTCCCGGTCTGCCCCCCGGCAGGAACCGTTTGGGCCAAGCGGTTGCAACCAGCGAGGGATGATCGTAAAATGAATGGATGTTGGACCGGACAGAAAGTAGAAATCACGGAGTGTGGAAGTCGTCATGCAAGATGTACAGATGAAGCTGTCAACCAGACATCGCGTCGGCGGGGAATGGGATGAATCGACGCACCAGTATGAAGGCAAGCTCGTCCAAAAGGCCAGTGCCTGGTATGTGACGTACAAGGAACAGCTGGAAGGCGTAGGCGAAGTCAGTACGACGCTCAAGCTGACGGACAAGGCCGTTACGCTCGTGCGTCAGGGAGGCGTGTCGACCAGACAGCATTTTGAAAAAGGAGCCAGCACGCATGGCACCTATCAAAGTCCGTATGGCCCGTTCGCGTTGGAAACACACACGAGCAAGTTGCGCATCCGGTATGCGGAAGAAGCCCCGGTACAGGTGGAAATTTTTTACCAGACATGGATGAACGAGCAATACACAGGCGAGCACGAACTGAAAATTGAGCTGAGAAAATAAGCCGCTCTTTGCAAGGGCGGTTTTTTGCACGTACAATAGAAGGAACCTGTGGCAGGATCAGGAAGGGGGGCGAGCATGTTCGTACTCGTGAATGGCCTCATGGCGGGCCTGGGTTTGGCGGCCTTTTTGGCGCTGGGAGACGGCTTGTTCGAAACCAGTACGTTTCCCGTACTGATTGATGTCAGCTACGTACCGGGCATGGAAAATGTCTCGTCAATTGTCGAACTGTTGATTCATCTTTTGATCAGTGTCATCATTGCGTATTTCCTCATGGCTTTTTACCCTCGGGATCATCGCGGCAAAAGAATCCGCTATTGGCTGGGCTGGATGTTGGGGTTTGCCGTCGCCTTTTTGCCGTTTAGTCTGTTGAGCAAGGTACAGATGACGTGGACCGCGTTTTTTATATGGATGTCCGGACATTTGTTGTATATGGTCATGCTCGCGCTTCCCATCGCGCGAAATCGGGAAGGCTGATGTGTATTTGCCGAATTTTCGGCATAGTGATGGTTTTTTGGCAGCAAGGTTGAAAGGAGTGGAGGCCGGCATGCCGTTGTCTGATACAGTGGAAATGTTGCAGGCGATATTGGGGGCCATTGACGAGGGGATTCATGTCGTGGATGCAGAAGGGATCACGATTTTCTACAATCACGTCGCGGCAAGGCTCGACGGGCTTACGCCAGAGGAAGTGCTGGGAAAGCCGCTACTGGAGGTATTTCCTTCGCTTGATCGGCATTCGAGCACGCTCCTGCGCGTCATCGAGAGCGGAGACGCGATCTACAATCAGACACAGACCTACAAAAACTGGAAAGGGATGCGGGTCGAGACGATCAACACGACGCTTCCGGTGCGAGTCGGCAAAAGGCTGGTCGGGGCGGTCGAGGTCGCCAAAGATATCGGTAGGCTGAAAGAACTGTCGGAGCGCCTGGTCGACTTGCAGGCCAAGATCAGCAAGCCGAAGCGAGTCAAGCGGGGAACAGAGGGGCTTTCTTTTCAGTTCGATGATATTTTGACAAAGAGCGAAACCATGAAGCGGCTGAAGGAACGGGCGAAAAAGGCGGCGAGAACGACTTCGCCTGTGCTGATTTACGGCGAGACAGGAACGGGGAAGGAGTTGTTCGTCCAATCCATCCATCAGGCGTCTGCCCGCAGCGGCAAGCCGTTTATCGCGCAAAACTGTGCGGCGCTGCCCGCGTCCCTGTTGGAAAGCCTTTTGTTTGGCACCGTGAAGGGAAGCTTTACGGGAGCCGATGATCGCCCGGGGCTGTTCGAGCTGGCAGACGGCGGCACCTTGTTTTTGGATGAGCTGAACAGCATGCCGCTCGATTTGCAGGCCAAGCTGCTGCGCGTGCTGCAGGATGGGCAGATCAGGCGAATCGGCGGGAGCCAGTCGACCAAAGTCGACGTGCGCGTCATTGCGGCCGTGAACGAAGCGCCGCAGCTGCTCGTGGAGCGCGGCTTGATGCGAACCGACCTGTACTACCGGATCAATGTCGTCTCCTTTGAATTGCCGCCCTTGCGTGAGCGGAGAGAAGATGTGGAACTGTTGGTCGAGCATTTTTTGACCAAATTCAATCGCGACTTCGCCATGAATGTGCGCGGAGTCAGCCAGGAGGTAGCGCAGCTGTTTGCACGCTACGACTGGCCGGGCAACGTCCGTGAGCTGGAGCATGTCATCGAGGCCGCGATGAACATGGTCGAGGGCGACGTGGTGCTGATGGAGCATTTGCCCGTTCATATGCTGGAGCGGGCGCTGCCGGAAAAGCCCGTGCCTTCTTCTGTGCCAGACCCGCTTGCCTTGCTCGCGGAAAAGGAAGGCTGTACCCTGCCCGACATGCTGCGGGAGCTGGAGGAGCGAATCATCGGAGACGCACTGAAAAAGACAGATGGCAACGTGCTGCGGGCGGCAAAGCTGTTGGGTATCCCCAGGCAGACGCTGCAATACAAGCTATCGCAGCGAATGATCCCGCCCTGTTGACTGCCGGAAATTCGGCAGATGAAACCGGCCATTCAAGGGGGCGAAGGGCAACAAAACGCTTTCCGGCTAATTTTCGCAATCTTTTGACTTGATTGGCACGCCTCTTGCATCTTTACTTGGTCGAGTGAAACGAATGAGGGTTCACTACAGACGAGAGGAGATGGGGAGCAGATGACAGTAGCGACGAGACGTGACTGGCGTTCCATTGAGCTTTGGAAGGATGTACCCGAGGAAAAGTGGAATGACTGGATGTGGCAGCTGACGCACACGATCAAAACGGTAGAGGATTTGAAGCAGGTCATTAACCTGACGCCGGAAGAGGAAGAGGGCGTGCGCATTTCCACGCAAACCATTCCTTTGAATATTACGCCATACTACGCTTCCCTGATGGATGTCGACGACCCGAGAGATCCCGTGCGCATGCAATCCGTGCCATTGTCTTCGGAAATGGTGCGCACCAAATACGACATGGAAGACCCGCTCCATGAGGATACGGATTCTCCGGTTCCAGGTCTGACGCACCGCTATCCGGACCGTGTGCTCTTCCTGGTCACGAACCAATGCTCCATGTACTGTCGCTATTGCACGCGCCGCCGCTTTTCCGGCCAGATCGGGATGGGCGTGCCAAAGAAACAGCTCGACGCCTGTATCGAATACATCCGCAGCAGACCGGAAGTGCGTGACGTGCTTCTCTCTGGCGGAGACGGACTGTTAATCAACGACCGCGTACTGGAATACATCATCAGCAGTCTGCGCGCGATCCCTCACGTAGAGATCATTCGCATCGGGACCCGTGCGCCAGTCGTATTTCCGCAGCGGATTACGGAGAACTTGTGCAACATCCTGAAAAAATACCATCCCGTATGGCTCAATACACACTTTAACCATCCGAAGGAAATTACGCCGGAAGCGAAGCAGGCTTGCGAAATGCTGGCGAACGCAGGCGTGCCGCTGGGCAACCAGGCCGTGATTCTCGCGGGAATCAACGACTGTCCGAACACGATGAAAAAGCTGGTGCAGGATCTGGTGAAAATTCGCGTCCGGCCCTACTACATCTATCAATGCGACCTGTCCGAAGGGATCGGCCACTTCCGCGCTCCCGTCAGCAAAGGAATCGAGATTATCGAGCATCTGCGCGGCCATACCTCCGGCTACGCCGTGCCGACCTTCGTGGTCGATGCTCCGCACGGCGGCGGGAAAATTCCGGTCAGCCCGAACTACCTGATTTCCCAGTCGTCCGACAAAGTGGTGCTGCGCAACTTCGAAGGCGTCATCACTTCGTATCCAGAGCCGAAGCAGTACCATGAGCACGACGAGGAAAACTGCGAATACTGCATCGCGGCAAAAGGCAAGGCAGTCGGTATCGCCGCGCTCATGCAGGATGAAGCAGACAACCTGGAACCGGCCGACCTGCCGCGCAACAAGCGCATCAAGGCGACCAAGGTCAAGTCGCTGGCCGATGTGCGCAAGGAGCAAAAAGCGAAGAAAGAACAGAGTGCAGGAGAAACCAAGGAAGCCTCTGGCAAATAAACCGAGCAAAAAACGGAAGCGAAGCAGCTGCCTGGTAAGCGGGTGGCTGCTTGTTTTTCGTGTAAAATGATTTCCAACTTGATTTGGAGGATGGTTGATTTGCCCCAGATGTGATAAGATCGGATTACAGCAATATGAGCGAACGTTCAGTCGGTTTTCTTTCATTCTTTCAAAAAATCAAACAAACAGACTGAATGGTCATTCATTTTTCCTCTTGATTCTGATAAGATAGAAAGTAAAGACAACTCGTGAAAGTGGGGGGAGTAGAAACATGCTGGCACTTATCAATTTGATCGCGTTTTTCCTGGTGCTCGCTTATGGGCTGTATCTGGCCGGACATGTTGTGTACAGCAGATATTTGTTCATCAAGCTGGGCAAAAAGCCAGATGTGAAAGATGACTTTGGCGCACGTATCAACCTGATGCTGGACAACGTCATTTTCCACAAGAAGCTGTTGAAGGACAAAAAGAGCGGGATCATGCACGTCGTCATGTTTTACGGCTTCATTATCCTGCAGTTCGGCGCTATCGAGCTGGTTATCAAGGGGCTGTCCAAAGGCTTCGAGCTTCCGTTTGGCAGCGCGCACAAATATTTTTCGCTGATGCAGGAGATCACTACGTTTCTCATCCTGGCCGCCGTCGGATACGCCTTTTACCGCCGCTATATCGAGAAGCTGAAGCGGCTGAAGCGCGGCTTCAAGTCGGGAATCGTTCTGCTCCTGATTTCTTCCCTGATGGCGACCGTGCTGCTCTCCCTCGCCTTCGAGCAGATTTGGCTCGGTCATGAAGCATCCGTCTTTGCGCCGATTTCCTCCGTAATCGCGATGGCCTTTTCCGCGATCGGCGTAGGGACGACAGGCGGCGCGGTTCTGTTTTACGTATTCTGGTGGGCGCATCTGATTATCTTGCTGGGCTTCGCCGTCTACGTGCCGCAGTCCAAGCACGCGCACTTGCTGTTTGCTCCGGTCAACGTCTGGTTCAAAAAGCTCGATCCTCCCGGCAAGCTGACCAGCATCAACTTCGAGGACGAGACGCAGGAAGTGTTCGGCGTGGGCAAGATCGAGGACTTCACGCAAACCCAGCTGATCGACCTGTACGCCTGTGTGGAGTGCGGACGCTGTACGAATATGTGCCCGGCTTCCGGTACGGGAAAAATGCTTTCGCCGATGGATCTGATTACAAAAATGCGCGACCATTTGACCGAAAAAGGGGCGGCGGTAACCTCCCGCACGCCGTGGATGCCGAGCTTCGCCTTTTCGCAAACCGCTGCCAACCAGATTGCTTGGCAGGCGTCCGAAGTAGCGGCGACAGCCGAAGAGGCGACCTCGGTTTACGAGAAAAACCTGATCGGCGATGTGATTACCGAGCAGGAGCTGTGGGCTTGTACGACCTGTCGCAACTGCGAGGATCAATGCCCGGTCATGAACGAGCATGTGGATAAAATTATCGACATGCGCCGTTACCTGGTAATGACGGAGGGCAGCATGCCAGCCGAAGCGCAGCGTGCCTTGAACAATATCGAGCGTCAGGGCAATCCGTGGGGAATCAACCGCAAAGACCGGACGAAATGGATCGAAGGTCTGAACGGGCAATACGAGGTGCCGACCGTCAAACAGGTCGAGGAGTTCGAGTATTTGTTCTGGGTTGGCTCGATGGGGTCGTTTGACCTGCGTAGCCAAAAAATCTCCCAAGCCTTTGTAAAGCTCATGCACGAAGCGGGCGTCAAGTTTGCCATCCTCGGCAATGAGGAAAAGAACTCGGGAGACACGGCGCGCCGCATCGGAAACGAGTTTTTGTTCCAGCAGCTGGCACAGGAAAACATCGCGCTGTTCGAAAGCTACGAGGTCAAAAAAATCGTGACTTGCGACCCGCATGCGTACAATACGTTCAAAAACGAATATCCGGAGTTTGGGCTGACTGCCGAGGTATATCACCACTCCGAGCTACTCGCCCAGTGGGTGAAGGAAGGGCGTTTGAAGCCGACCAAGGAAGTCAAGGAGCGCATCACGTATCACGATTCCTGCTATTTGGGCCGTTACAACGAAATTTACGACAAGCCTCGCGTCATTCTCGAAGCGATTCCAGGCGTGGAAGTAGTCGAGATGAAGCGCAGCGGCTGCGACAGCATGTGCTGCGGAGCGGGCGGCGGTCTCATGTGGATGGAAGAGCATGAAGGCACGCGGGTTAACGTGGCGCGTACAGAGCAAGCGCTGGAGGTCAATCCGACCGCGATTGCCAGTGCCTGCCCGTACTGCCTGACCATGATGAACGACGGCATCAAGACCAAAGAAAAGGAAGACGACGTCAAAACGCGCGACGTGGCGGAAATTTTGGCGGATGCGATCTGAAGCAAGCCGGGGCGGCATCGTTGGAACAGCCTGATACGAGCGAAAAATCAGGCTGTTCTTTTTTTCCTAATTCATTGACTAATCCAACAGAAGACGGCAAAATGAAGGTAGCAGAAAATGAACGAACGCTCGATCAATTTCGTTTGGTTGATTGGCTCGATAATACCGAATGGAGGTCATGCGATGAAAACGGTGATTGTAGGGGCGGCACGTACCCCGTTTGGTAAGTTTGGCGGTTCTTTGAAAGCGTTGTCTGCGGTAGAGCTCGGCGCTGTCGCCATCAAGGAGGCAGTGAAGCGCTCCGGTATTTCCGGCGATCAGGTCGATGAAGTCATCATGGGGATGGTCGTACAGGCAGGCGCGGGGCAGGTGCCTTCCCGCCAGGCTGCTCGCAAGGCCGGGCTGCCCTGGAATGTGGCGAGCGAGACAATCAACAAGGTATGTGCCTCCGGGATGCGGGCCGTCACGATGGGCGATCAGATCATTCGCGCGGGGGACGGGGAAATCATCGTCGCAGGCGGCATGGAGAGCATGAGCAATGCGCCTTACGCTCTGCCGGATGCGCGCTACGGAATGCGGATGGGTGATGCCGCTGTTCGCGATCTGATGATGTACGATGGGCTCACATGTCCGTTTGACCAGGTGCCGATGGCGATCCACGGCAGCAACGTAGCCGAGGAGTACGGCATTACGCGGGAAGCGCAGGACGAATGGGCGCTGCGCAGTCAACAGCGGGCTGCCCGAGCAGTGGAAGCGGGGCTTTTTGACGAAGAGATCGTCGCCGTCTCCATTCCGCAGAAAAAAGGGGAGCCGGTGCTGGTCGCAAAAGACGAGGGACCTCGCCCGGATACCACCAGGGAAGGGCTGGCCAAGCTGCCTCCGGTCTACAAAAAGGACGGCACGATTACGGCGGGCAACGCGCCGGGGATCAACGACGGAGCCGCCGCGATGGTGCTGATGTCCGATGAAAAGGCGAAGCAGCTCGGCATCCGGCCGCTGGCGACGATTCTCGGGCACGCGCAGGTGGGGGCTGAAGCGCCTTACATCGCGACAACGCCGGGGCTGGCAATCAACAAGCTGCTCGAAAAAACAGGGGTGTCGCTCAGCGAGATTGACCTATTCGAGGTGAACGAAGCGTTCGCGGCCGTGACATTGACGAGCGGCAAAATCGTCGGCTGGGACGACGAAAAGGTGAATGTGAACGGGGGAGCGATCGCGCTCGGCCACCCGATTGGCGCGAGCGGAGCGCGGATTATCATGCACCTCGCGTACGAACTGAAAAGACGCGGTGGCGGACTGGGAATCGCGGCGATATGCAGCGGCGCCGCACAGGGAGACGCGATCCTGATTAAAGTGGAATAGGGAGGCCTTCTACATGAACATCCAAACGATCATGGTCATCGGGGCAGGACAGATGGGCAGCGGGATTGCCCAGGTAGCGGCGCAGGCAGGCTTCCGCGTTTATTTGAACGACGTGCAGCAGCCGTTTGTGGAACGCGGTCTGTCCACGATTTCGAAGAATCTGTCGCGCAACGTGGAAAAAGGCAAGCTGAGCGAGGACGACAAGCAGGCGATTTTGTCCCGAATCGTAGCTTCGACGGATTTGGCAGACGCTGCGGAAGCGGATTTTGTCATCGAAGCCGTAACGGAAAACATGGCGGTGAAAACCGGAATTTTTTCCAGGTTGGACGAGGTGTGTCCGCCGCATACGATTTTGGCGAGCAACACTTCTTCCCTGCCGATTACGGAGATTGCAGCCGTGACGAAGCGCCCGGAAAAAGTAATCGGGATGCATTTTATGAATCCGGTTCCGGTGATGAAGCTGGTCGAGATCATCCGTGGACTGCAAACCGCAGATGAGGTGTACCAGCTGACGGAGGATTTGTCCAAGCAAATGGGCAAGGTGCCGGTAAGCGTCAACGATTTTCCCGGCTTCGTCTCCAATCGGGTGCTGATGCCGATGCTCAACGAAGCGATCTACTGCGTATACGAGGGCGTGGCGACGCCGGAAGCGATTGACGAAGTGATGAAGCTGGGCATGAACCATCCGATGGGTCCGCTCCAGTTGGCAGACTTCATTGGACTGGATACGTGCCTCTATATCATGGAGGTGCTGCACGAAGGCTTTGGCGACTCCAAGTACCGTCCTTGCCCGCTCTTGCGCAAATACGTGAAAGCGGGATGGCTGGGCAAAAAATCCGGTCGGGGGTTCTACGTGTACAACTAACTGATGATTCGGCAGAAAGGTAGGGCGGGCGGACATGGATTTCAGGTTGAAGGAAGAGCAGGAAATGATGCGCCGCATGGTGCGCGACTTTGCGCAAAAAGAGATTGCGCCATTTGTTCCGGTTATGGAAGAAAAAGAGGAGTTTCCCCGTCAGGTCATCAAAAAGATGGGCGAAATGGGGCTGATGGGAATTCCCATTGCCGAAGAATGGGGAGGCGCCGGAGCGGATTTTGTCTCCTATATTTTGGCGATCCATGAGATTTCCAAAGTGAGCGCAACGGTAGGCGTGATCCTGTCCGTACACACCTCGGTCGGGACCAATCCCATTCTGTACTTCGGAACGGAGGAGCAGAAGCGCAAGTACGTGCCAAAGCTTGCCCGCGGCGAGTATCTCGGCGCTTTTGCCCTGACCGAGCCGCATGCCGGATCGGATGCCAGCAGCATCCGGACGACAGCTGTGCGAAACGGCGACGAATATATTTTGAACGGCAACAAGGTGTTTATCACGAACGGCGGCGAAGCAGATACGTACATCACGTTTGCCGTCACTAATCCCACCAAAGGCACCAAGGGCATATCGGCCTTCATCGTAGAAAAGGATACGCCCGGCTTTACTGTCGGGAAAAAGGAAAAGAAAATGGGGCTGCACGGCTCCTATACGACCGAGCTGGTATTCGACAACGCCCGTGTGCCTGTTGCAAACCTGCTGGGGCAGGAGGGAGAAGGTTTCCCTATCGCAATGGCCAATCTGAACACGGGACGCATCGGGATTGCCGCGCAGGCGCTGGGCATCGCAGAGGCTGCTCTTCACTATTCAACAGAGTACGCCAAGGAGCGCAAGCAGTTCGGCCAACCGATCGCCAAGCAGCAAGCTATCGCCTTCAAGCTCGCGGACATGGCGACCAAGGCGGAAGCGGCGAGACTGCTCGTGTATCGCGCGGCATCGCTGTGTAGCCAGGGGATCTCCTGCGGCATGGAAGCGTCCATGGCAAAACGGTTCGCAACGGACACGGCTATGGAGCTGGCAACAGAAGCGGTACAGATATTCGGAGGCTACGGCTACACCAGGGAATATCCGGTTGAGCGGCTGTTCCGCGACGCCAAAATCACGCAAATTTATGAGGGTACAAACGAAATTCAACGAATCGTTATTGCCAAGCAGTTGCTTGCCGACTAATCGAGCCGATTGTTCCGTCAGACTTGTTTTCGCCTGACAAGGACCGGCGCAAAGCACATGGGGGAGTGAAAACGATGAATTTCCAGCTTACGGAAGAACATGACATGATGCGCAAAATGATTCGCGACTTCGCAGAAAACCAGGTAGCTCCGACAGCAGCCGAGCGCGATGAAGAAGAGCGCTTCGATCGATCCATTTTCGAGCAGATGGCTGAGCTTGGCTTGACGGGCATCCCTTGGCCGGAAAAATACGGAGGCGCTGGCGCGGATTACTTGAGCTACGTCATTGCAGTAGAGGAACTCTCCCGCGTGGATGCGTCAATCGGAGTCACGTTGTCCGCACAGGTGTCGCTTGCCAGCTGGCCGATTTACAAGTTCGGAACGGAAGAGCAGAAGCAAAAGTTTCTGCGTCCGTTGGCAGAGGGCAAGAAGATGGGGGCCTACTGTCTGACTGAGCCAGGCTCCGGCTCCGATTCGGCGGGAATGCGCACAACCGCGGTGCGCGACGGCGATCACTACATTTTGAACGGCAGCAAAATTTTCATCACCAATGCGGGCGAAGCGGAAATCTACATCGTCTTTGCCGTAACCCAGCCAGAACTGAAGCACAAAGGAATCACCGCTTTTATCGTGGAAAAAGGCATGGACGGCTTTACGATGGGGAAAAAAGAGAAGAAGCTGGGCATCCGTTCCTCGCCGACGCTCGCTGTCAATTTCGAAGAGGTGCGCGTGCCGGTAGAGAACAGGCTGGGAGAAGAAGGCCAAGGCTTCAAAATCGCGATGATGACGCTGGACGGCGGACGAAACGGGATTGCTGCCCAGGCGGTGGGGATCGCGCAGGGGGCCTTCGAGCACGCGCTGAGCTATGCGAAGGAGCGCAACCAATTCGG
The DNA here is from genome assembly GCF_051967035.1 of Brevibacillus sp. SAFN-007a. Classification (NCBI taxonomy): domain Bacteria; kingdom Bacillati; phylum Bacillota; class Bacilli; order Caryophanales; family Paenibacillaceae; genus Brevibacillus; species Brevibacillus sp. SAFN-007a. Next base: position 233,252 of record NZ_JBQCKK010000002.1, read on the forward strand.
AAAGCCGATTGCCTCGTTGCAGGCGATCCAGTTCAAGCTGGCTGACATGGCCACCAAGATTGAGGCGGCGCGCCTGCTCACCTATCAGGCGGCGTGGCTGGAAGATCAGGGACTGCCTTACGGAAAAGCATCGGCCATGTCCAAAGTATTTGCGGGCGATATCGCGATGGAGGTGACGACCGAAGCTGTGCAAGTCTTTGGCGGCTACGGCTACACACGCGAGTATCCGGTGGAACGCTTCATGCGCGATGCCAAAATCACGCAAATCTATGAAGGCACGAATGAAATCCAGCGCGTCGTCATCAGCAACTATCTGTTAAAAGAATAGCAAGACGCCGACCAGCAGCCGCGATTCATCCAACTAGCTGAAAGCCCGCAGATCATGTTGACAGAGGCTGCGGAAAAGAAAGGTTTGGCTTTGCGCTTTTCCTCGCGTATAATGGTGTGCGAAAAGATACGCAAGAAGAGCGTTTGCTCCTTTCTTTTCCCGAAAGTGTCTGACTAAACGCTCAGTCGGTTGGAAAGGTGGATTTGTTGTGTCCGAAAAGAGAAAAACCATACCGTCCTTGGTCAAGGACCCGAAACTGATCGAAAAACGGCGGGAACAAATTATTGAGGCTGCCGTTCATCTCTTCATTCATAAAGGCTTTCACAAGACGACGACAAGGGAGATTGCCCGGGCTTCGGGGTTCAGTATCGGTACCTTGTACGAATATATCGAATCCAAGGAAGACGTGCTCTATCTCGTTTGCGATGCGATTCATGCCGAGATGGAGACACGCCTGCGCGAAGCGATCAATTTTAGCGGCACCGGACTGAAAATTTTAAAGCTCGCCATCCGCAGCTTCATTCGTGTGATGGACCAAATGAGCGACCGCGTCCTGCTCATTTACCAGGAGTCGAAGTCGTTGCCGAAAGAAACGCTGCGCTACGTGCTCGGACGCGAAGAGGAGATTGCGCAAATTTTTGTGGAGATCCTGCGAAAAGGGATTGCCGACGGCTCGCTGCGCCTCGATGAGAAGCATGTCAAGCTGATGGCTGACAATATCATGGTGTTGGGCGAAATGTGGGTGTTCCGCCGCTGGGCTCTGCACAAGCACTATACGTTGGAGGAGTACACCGAGAAGCAGATTACGCTGCTGCTTCGGGATATCAGTGTCTCCGACTGACATCATTCATTCAATCTCGGGGGAGAGTGGAACGATGGAAACCGAAGTGTATCGTCCGCAAAACAAGGTTCGCTTCGTGACCGCCGCCAGCTTGTACGACGGTCACGACGCCTCGATCAATATCATGCGCCGTATTTTGCAGTCTTCGGGAGTGGAAGTGATCCATCTGGGTCACAACCGCTCTGTCGATGATATCGTGACCGCCGCCATTCAGGAGGACGTGCAAGGCATTGCCATCAGCTCCTACCAGGGCGGCCATGTGGAATATTTCAAATACGTGATTGATCTGTTGCGCGAACGGGGAGCCGGGCATATCCGCGTCTTCGGAGGCGGAGGCGGTGTCATCGTTCCACGCGAGATTCGCGAGCTGGAGGAGTACGGCGTCTGTAAAATTTACTCGCCGGATGACGGAAGACGCTTGGGCTTGCAAGGCATGATTAACGACATGATTCGCAACAGCGATTTTCCCACGGTCAAGCAGTTGGAAAACGAAGTCGCTGGCTTGCGCGAGCAGAACCACAAGGCGATTGCCCGCCTAATCTCTGTGGCGGAGTACGCCGTCGATCAGCCGGAGTGGAAGGAACCGCTCAAGGAGTGCGTGCGGGAAGCGCAGGATTCGATCCCGGTGCTGGGCATCACAGGCACAGGGGGAGCGGGGAAAAGCTCGTTGACGGATGAGCTGGTTCGCCGGTTTTTGCGCACGTATCCGGAAAAGACAGTCGCGATTTTGTCAGTCGATCCGTCCAAGCAAAAATCGGGCGGAGCGCTTTTGGGCGACCGGATCCGCATGAATGCCAACAATACGCCGCGCGTCTACATGCGCAGTCTGGCGACGAGAAAGTCCGGCATGGAGCTGTCCGCCGCTGTGAAGGATGCGATTCAGGTTACCCGTGCGGCTCAGTTCGATCTCATCATCGTAGAGACGAGCGGAATCGGTCAGGGCGATGCCCAGGTGACCGAGGTGTGCGACGTGTCCATGTACGTCATGACCAGCGAATTCGGCGCGCCTTCCCAGCTGGAGAAAATCGACATGCTCGATTTTGCCGACGTGATCGCGATCAACAAATTTGAGCGAAAAGGCTCGGAGGATGCCCTGCGCGAGGTGCGCAAGCAGTATCGTCGCAACCACCAGCTGTTTGACCTGCCCGACGAGAAGATTCCCGTCTACGGGACGATCGCCAGCCAGTTTAACGATCCGGGGACAAACGTGCTGTTTGCCGCGCTCATGCATAAAATTGTCGAAAAGACAGGCGTGGATTGGCCTGTTGAGCAGTTGGACACCACTCCCGTAAAAATTCATAAAACTTCGTTGATTCCGACAGAAAGGATCAACTACTTGCAAGAAATTGCCAACACGGTCCGCCAATACCGGGCGTATACCGAGGAGCAATCGGCCATCGCCCGCAAGCTGTACCAGCTGCACGGCGCAAAGGAGACGCTGCTCGCAGCGCAAGAAGAGGCAGCGACAGAGCTTGTCGGGGTACTCGACAGACAGATCAAGCTGTTTGAAGAGAAGCTGCATCCCGAGTGCCGACGGATTCTCGACAATTGGCCTAAGCTCAAGGAAGCGTACAGAAAGGACCAGTTTGTCACGAAAATCAGGGACAAGGAAATCGTCACGAAGCTGTTCACGGAATCGCTGTCGGGTACGCGCATTCCAAAAGTAGCGGTGCCGGAGTACGAGGACTGGGGCGAGATTTTGAAATGGTCGCTGAAGGAAAACGTGCCGGGCGAGTTTCCGTACACGGCAGGCGTGTTCCCGTTCAAGCGGGAGGGCGAAGATCCGAAGCGGCAGTTTGCGGGCGAAGGGACACCCGAGCGCACGAACCGGCGTTTCCATTTCCTTTCGCAAAACGACGAGGCGAAGCGGCTCAGTACGGCGTTTGACTCCGTGACCTTGTACGGCGAAGACCCGGATTACCGCCCGGATATTTACGGGAAAATCGGGACGAGTGGAGTGAGCGTCTGCACGCTGGACGACATGAAAAAGCTGTACGCAGGCTTCGACCTGTGCGCGCCGAGCACGTCTGTGTCGATGACGATTAACGGCCCGGCCCCGATGATTTTGGCGATGTTCATGAACACGGCGATTGAGCAGCAGATCGAGAAGTTTGTCCAGCGGGAAGGCCGCCAGCCGACCGAGGAGGAAGCGGAGCAGATCAAGGCGTATACCTTGTCGACTGTTCGCGGAACCGTACAGGCGGATATTTTGAAGGAAGACCAGGGGCAAAACACGTGTATTTTCTCGACGGAGTTTGCCCTGCGGATGATGGGCGACATCCAGCAGTATTTCATCGACCATAAAGTGCGCAACTACTACTCCGTGTCCATTTCTGGCTACCATATCGCGGAAGCGGGGGCCAACCCGATTACGCAGCTGGCGTTCACGCTGGCGAACGGCTTTACGTACGTAGAGTACTATTTGAGCCGAGGCATGCACATCGACGATTTTGCGCCGAATCTGTCGTTCTTTTTCTCCAATGGCCTCGATCCGGAATATACGGTCATCGGCCGGGTGGCGCGCCGCGTGTGGGCGACTGTGATGAAAAACCGCTACGGCGGCAACGAGCGCAGTCAAAAGCTGAAATACCACATCCAGACCTCCGGACGTTCCCTGCATGCACAGGAGATGGATTTCAACGATATTCGGACGACGCTGCAAGCGTTGATTGCGATTTACGACAACTGCAACTCGCTGCATACGAACGCCTACGACGAAGCGATTACGACCCCGACGGAGAACTCTGTGCGCCGGGCTATGGCGATCCAGATGATTATCAACAAGGAGATGGGACTCGCGAAAAACGAGAACCCGCTGCAAGGCGCGTTCATCATCGACGAACTGACCGATCTGGTGGAGGAAGCTGTCATGCAGGAGTTCGAGCGGATCAGCTCGCGCGGCGGCGTGCTGGGAGCGATGGAGACGCAGTACCAGCGCGGCAAAATCCAGGATGAGTCGATGTACTACGAAATGAAAAAGCACTCCGGCGAGCTGCCGATTATCGGGGTCAACACCTTTATCAATCCGAACGCGTCCGAGGAAGACTACGAGATCGAGCTGGCGCGGGCGACAGAGGAAGAAAAGGAACAGCAGATCGTCAACCTGCGCGCGTTCCAAGAGCGCAACCGCCACGTAGCGCCGCAAGCGCTGCGCCGCTTGCAGGAGGTGGCGATGGCAGGCGGGAACATTTTTGCCGAGCTGATGGAAACCGTGAAGGTGGCTTCGCTTGGACAGATCAGTGCCGCTTTGTACGAGGTCGGCGGCCAGTACCGGAGAAATATGTAAACGAGCAAGGGGCCTCACGAGTAGTTGCAGCTACTTTTCAAGGGAGGCCCCTTTCTGTTGGTTGGGGAGGAGGTTCGGCTTTTTCCTGCCTGTCGATGGAAACGGGTATATTCTGCTACAAAATATTCAAGACTAATCTAGGCATGACTTCTACATTAAAGTTATTATAAAAAAGAGGTTGACAAACGGGAACAATTGAATGATAATTGTTATCAAGTTAGAATTATTATATTTAATAATTCTAGAAACCAATCATACAGGAGGTTATTCACTATGTCTCTTATCGGTAAACAAGTCCTGCCTTTCAAAGCACAAGCTTACAAAAACGGTAGCTTTGTAGAGGTTACAGAAGAAAACTTTAAAGGTCAATGGAGCATCGTTTGCTTCTATCCAGCAGACTTCACTTTCGTTTGCCCGACTGAGCTGGAAGATCTCCAAAACCAATACGAAACCTTGAAATCTATGGGAGCAGAAGTATACTCCGTTTCTACAGATACTCACTTCACTCACAAAGCATGGCACGATACATCCGAGACCATCGGCAAAATCACCTACACCATGATTGGCGACCCAACTCACACCATCTCCCGCAACTTCGATGTATTGATTGAAGAAGAGGGACTGGCTGACCGCGGTACGTTCATCATCGACCCGGACGGTGTGATCCAAGCCATTGAAATCAACGCAGGCGGCATCGGTCGCGATGCAAGCTCCATTGTCAACAAACTGAAAGCAGCTCAATATGTTCGCAACAACCCAGGCGAAGTTTGCCCGGCGAAATGGCAAGAAGGTGCTGCTACCCTGAAACCAAGCCTTGATCTTGTTGGCAAGATCTAAGGAGTGGGATCAATGATACTGGACGCAGAAATCAAAGCACAGCTAGCGCAATATCTTCAGCTCATGGAAGGCGAAGTGCTGTTGAAATACAGCGCAGGCTCTGATAGCGTATCGCGTGACATGCTGCTTTTATTGGAAGAATTGGCAACCATGTCGCAGAAAATCAAGCTGGAAGAAGCCTCCATGGAGCGTACACCTAGCTTTAGTGTCAATCGTATCGGGGAAGATACCGGAGTAACGTTTGCTGGCGTACCCTTGGGACATGAATTCACTTCCTTGGTGTTGGCTTTGCTGCAAGTGAGCGGCAGACCTCCAAAGGTTGACCAGAAGCTCATCGATCAAGTGAAGAGTCTGAAAGGCGAATATCACTTCGAGACTTATGTCAGCCTGACCTGCCACAATTGTCCTGATGTGGTTCAAGCACTGAACGCGATGAGCGTTCTCAATCCTGGTATTCGACATACTATGATTGACGGTGCTGCGTTCAAAGAAGAAGTCGAAAGCAAAAACATCATGGCTGTGCCAACGGTTTTTCTGAATGGGGAAAACTTTGGCGGCGGTCGGATGACACTCGAAGAAATTCTCGCCAAGCTTGGTTCGGCTCCGGACGCATCCGAATTTGCGAACAAAGAACCTTATGATGTGCTCGTGATCGGAGGCGGTCCATCCGGAGCAAGTGCTGCGATCTACGCGGCGCGCAAAGGCATTCGCACCGGTATTGTGGCTGAACGCTTCGGCGGCCAGATCATGGACACGCTGGGTATTGAAAACTTCATCAGTGTCAAATACACCGAAGGTCCGAAGTTGGCCGCAAGTCTCGAAGAGCATGTAAAAGAGTACAATGTCGATGTCATGAATTTGCAGCGGGCCAAGCGCCTGGAGAAAAAGGACTTGATCGAAGTCGAACTGGAAAACGGTGCTGTTCTCAAGAGCAAAACCGTTATCCTCTCGACGGGTGCCCGCTGGCGCAATGTGGGCGTACCTGGCGAAGAGGAGTTCAAAAACAAAGGCGTGGCGTATTGCCCGCACTGCGACGGTCCATTGTTTGCCGGTAAACGCGTAGCTGTCATTGGCGGCGGAAATTCCGGTGTGGAAGCCGCAATCGATCTCGCGGGCATTGTCCAGCACGTTACGGTTCTCGAATTCGCTGCTGAGCTGAAAGCCGACTCTGTTTTGCAAGAGCGCCTGTACAGCTTGCCGAACGTAACGGTGATCACCAATGCGCAGACCACGGAAATCACCGGTACCGACAAGGTAAACGGCATTTCCTACAAGGATCGCGAGACGGAAACGGTTCATCACATTGAGCTGGAAGGTGTGTTTGTCCAAATCGGTCTTGTGCCGAATACCGATTGGCTGGGAGATACAGTCGAACGGAACCGAATGGGCGAGATCGTTGTCGATAAACACGGCGCTACTTCCCTCCCTGGTGTATTTGCCGCAGGCGACTGCACGAATAGTCCATACAAGCAGATCATTATTTCGATGGGTTCAGGTGCCACCGCAGCCTTGGGTGCATTTGATTATCTCATTCGAAACTAATGAACGTAGGAGCCGCTTCGCTACCATCCGGATAGCGAAGCGGCTCTCTTTATACAACAAGGAAAATAACCGGGAAACCCGTACCGAGAATAAATGGTCCTTCCCGGTTTGAAAGCCTTGCATTTTCGTCTAAAATAAGGAATACTGTATGTTAGTCTTCGTATGTTATACGATATACGTTTGAGGAAATCGACACATGGATGAATTGCCTATGCAATGCCTGCGTCCCCCAGCAAAGGGCGAGGTCGGTATTCAAGCCAATAGTTTTCTAATAGAAAGGACGTGCCCTGGGTGAGTCAATTGTTTGCGCATATTGATCCCGAGAAACTGAGTGAGATGGCGTTGGTTGATATTGCGTATGAAATTTTGCGCGAAACCAACCGCACTTACAACTTCCGCGAGCTGATGGATGAGCTGGCCGCTGTTCGTAACATGACAAACGAACAACTCATGGCTATCATCGCGCAAGTATACACGGAGATTAATATCGACGGCCGTTTTGTGTGCCTTGGCGACAACGTGTGGGGATTGAAACGCTGGTATCCAACGGACACGGTCGAGGAAACACAAGAAGGCGGCGGAACCAAGAAGAAGAAAGTCATTCTGGACGACGACTTCGACGATTACGACACCGAAGACGAAATTGTGGAGGATTACGAAGAAGACGACGTTGTCATTTTCGAAGACGAAGAAGTATTCGTGGATGATGCGGATATCGAAGATGAAGAGATTGCCGAAATCGACGAAGAAGAGCTCGAAGAAGAGGAAGACGAGCTGTTTGACGAGGAGCTTGAGGAAGAGGAAGTGGACGAAGAGTTGGAAGATGACGAGGATAAGTGATAAGTCCTTGACTTCCGCCTGACGGACAGATAAAATACTCCTTGGGCTTCACATGAAGAAGGATTAAATAAGGGAAACTATAAAACAAAAGTGCCCCTACCCCATTACCAAAAGGGATAGGACTCGCTTTTGTTTTTCTTTTTTTGGGAGCCGTCTTCATACCGTTTTTACTATTACTACTCCTAAAGGGTTTAGGGAAAGAGGGGACGTTAACGATGACGAAGTATATTTTTGTGACGGGCGGGGTCGTATCCTCGTTGGGAAAAGGAATTACAGCGGCTTCTCTGGGCCGACTCCTGAAAAATAGGGGCTTGAAGGTAACCATCCAGAAATGTGATCCGTACATCAACGTCGATCCAGGAACGATGAGCCCGTATCAGCACGGGGAAGTATTCGTTACGGACGATGGAGCGGAAACCGACCTGGACCTGGGACACTACGAGCGTTTTATCGACATCAATCTGAGCGCGAACTCCAACGTAACGACTGGAAAAATCTACTCGACCGTCATCGCCAAAGAACGTCGCGGAGACTATTTGGGCGGAACCGTTCAGGTTATCCCGCACATTACGAACGAGATTAAAGACCGCATTTTCCGCGCGGGCCGCGAAACCGGAGCAGACGTGGTAATCACCGAGATCGGCGGAACGGTAGGGGACATCGAGAGCTTGCCGTTCCTGGAAGCGATCCGTCAGATCAAGAGCGATATTGGCCGTGAAAACGTGATGTACATTCACGTGACGCTGGTTCCTTACATCAAGGCAGCGGGCGAGATGAAAACAAAGCCGACCCAACACAGCGTGAAAGAACTGCGCAGCCTGGGCATTCAGCCAACGGTGATCGTGACCCGTACCGAACAGCCAATGACCCAGGAAATGAAGGACAAGCTGGCACTGTTCTGTGACATCGACAAAAACGCGGTTGTGGAATGCGTGGATGCAGAGACTCTCTACGACGTGCCACTGCAACTGCAAGCGCAAGGTCTGGACGACTATGTTTGCCGCCACCTCGGCCTGACTTGCCAGGAAGCCGACATGACCGAGTGGAAGTCGCTGGTCAACAAAATCAAGAACCTGTCCAAGACAACGACGATCGCGATTGTCGGGAAATACGTGGAGCTGCACGACGCTTACTTGTCCGTAGCAGAAGCGCTGTACCATGGCGGTTATGCGAATGATTCCAAAGTGGAAATCAAATGGGTGCACGCAGAAGAAGTGACGCCGGAAAACGTAGGCGAACTGCTGGGCGATGTAAACGGCATCCTGGTACCAGGCGGCTTCGGCGATCGCGGGATCGAAGGCAAAATTATCGCGACCCGCTACGCTCGCGAAAACAAAGTGCCATTTTTGGGCATCTGCCTCGGTATGCAAATTGCGGTGATTGAATTTGCCCGCCACGTCGCAGGCATGGACGGTGCCAACAGCTCCGAGATCAATCCGGACACCCCTTATCCGGTGATCGACCTCTTGCCAGAGCAAAAAGAAATCGAGGATAAAGGTGGCACCATGCGCCTCGGTCTCGGTCCTTCCAAAGTGGAAGCAGGCACGCTGACCGAAGCTGCTTACGGCAGCACACTGGTGTATGAACGTCATCGTCATCGTTATGAAGTCAACAACGAATATCGCGAGCAACTGGCTAAACGGGGCCTGCGCTTTGCCGGTACATCCCCGGACGGCCGTCTGGTGGAAATCGTGGAAGTGCCGGACCACCCTTGGTTCGTGGCTACCCAGTTCCATCCGGAATTCACATCCCGTCCGAACCGTCCGCAGCCGCTGTTCCGCGATTTCGTCAAAGCTTCCCTGAACCTGTCTAAATAAAAATAGACCCAAAGACGCACCGGCGCTCTCGCTCGTCGGTGCGTCTTTTTTGCATGCCGCCTGTTTAGTGAAAAAGCGGAGACAGCCAGGCCACCCAGTAGGCGGCGGGAACAAGGAAGAGCTGAGCCAGAAGCGTCCCGAAAAATCGGGAAATCATCAGCCACAAGTACATGTCCCGAATCGATTCCTGTGTGGCTTTTCCCTGCATGGCTTTTTCGGTCAGGAGGGCGACTTGCGGGTCCACCAGAATGGTCATGAAAATCGTGGCGAAGCCGTTAATCATGCCCGACGACATCAGCACCGTTGCCTTGTAATCAGGGGCCAGCAGCGTCGCGTAAAGGACGGAGAGCACGCTGCTAGTGTAAATCGCCGTTCCCAAACAGTTGAGCAGCAGGAGACGTTTCGGGATGCCTTTGATGCGAAACCGGGAGATGGCCTGCCAGCTCGGGATTCGCACGTGGTGCCGGACGCGGCGGATGCTGTCTACGGTGACGGCTGTGCGCAGCATTTGCGGAATCGAACCGGCCAGCTCAAGATGCGAGATGACTCGTTTGGAAATTTGGACAAACGTGGGAAACAGCACGATGGCAGCCAGCGTCCCGACAGAGGAAGCCGCTATAATCGTATGTAGCTGCCAACTCGGGTCGGTATGCAGGATGGCCGCTTGATCCATCAGCCCGCCGGTGAACGGTCCCTGAATCAGGTTGGAGGTGCGGGAGAGCAACAGGGTAATGCCGACGAGTGACATGGCGACCGCGATTCTCCCTGTCTGGACTCCTGCGAAGCGGATGGCATAGGAGAGTGTCTCTGTCGTATGGATAATAAACGTCAACAGGCAGATCAACCAGAGCGCATTCATCTTGGTTTTTGGCTCCTTGCTTGGCGCGAAAATGGTATCCCTATTATACTCGAAATGGACATAACGCGAAAATTTCAGCAACGGATACGCAAAAATGTGCAGGAGTTTCCTGTTTTTAGGCGAAAACCTAGTTAATTAAGGAAATGGATTCGTCAGGGGGGAGTAACCGTGTTCGACAAACATGATAAAAAGGTGCTGGTTGTCGATGACCAGTATGGTATCCGCATTTTGTTGTATGAGGTACTGGGAAAAGAAGGGTACAAGACCTTCCAGGCTGCAAACGGGAAAATGGCTTTGGAGATTGTGGAAAAGGAATCGCCTGATCTGGTCATTCTCGATATGAAGATTCCAGGCATGGACGGCATTGAGATTTTGAAGCACATTAAAAAGATCAACCAGGACATCAAGGTCATCATGATGACGGCCTACGGAGAACTGGACATGATCAAGGAAGCGACTCAACTGGGAGCGCTGACCCATTTCACCAAGCCGTTCGATATCGACGAGCTGCGAATGGCCGTACAGCAGCAGCTTGCCTGCTAGTCCTTTTGGCGACGTGTGCGTGGGGACAAGCGTACCTGTTAACAAACGCCTGTCTGTGATATAATAAGCCTCGTGATTTGAAGCTAGCAGAGGAGGACTTACCAAATGCCATTGGTACCTATGACCGCTTTTACCGAAGACGTCAAATTGCATAAATACGCCGTCGGACAATTTAACCTGAACAATCTGGAGTTTACGCAAGCGATCACGGAAGCGGCGATGGAAGAAAAATCGCCTGTCATTTTCGGTGTTTCCGAAGGGGCACTCAAATACATGGGACTGGACTACACGGTCGCCATCGCAAAAACGGCGGCTGAGCGCGCAGGAGTACCTGTTGCCTTGCACCTGGATCATGGCAGCAACTTTGATATTGTCATGAAGTGCATTCGCGCAGGATTCTCTTCTGTCATGTTCGATGGATCTCATCATTCCTTTGAAGATAACCTTCGCTTGACCAAACAGGTTGTTGAGGCTGCTCACGCTGTAGGCGTTTCTGTAGAAGGTGAACTTGGTACCATCGGCGGGGTAGAGGACGACTTGTCTGTTGACGAGGAAGATGCTACGCTGGCAAACCCTGAGGAAGCGATCCGCTTCTGGGAAGAAACAAAAGTAGACTATCTGGCGATTGCAGTGGGAACGGCTCACGGCATGTACAAAGGCGTGCCCAAAATCCGCTACGACATTATCGAAAAAGTAGCGAGCAACATTGGAGCGCCGATCGTTCTGCACGGCGGTTCCGGCGTACCGGACGAAGCGATTGTAGAATCGATCCGCCTGGGTGTTGGCAAAATTAACGTAAATACGGAAAGCCAAGTCGCATGCACCGAAACGGTTCGCAAAGTGCTGGCTGCGAAGCCGAACGAAATCGACCCGCGCAAATACCTGGGCCCTGCTCGCGACGCGATCAAGGAAGTTGTAAAAGGAAAAATGCGCCTGTTCGGTAGCAGCAACCGCGCGTAACTAGGAGGCTAATCATGCGTTTTTTGATTGATACAGCAAACGTTGAAGAAATCCGCGAGATTCACGAATGGGGAGTCCTGGCCGGAGTAACCACGAATCCTTCGCTGGTTGCCAAGGAAGGCCGCGACTTTATCGAGACACTGAAGGAAATCATCGACATCGTAGACGGTCCGATCAGCGCTGAGGTCATCAGCACCGATGCAAAAGGCATGATCGAAGAGGGCGAGAAGCTCGCTTCCCTCTCGAAAAACATCGTCATCAAGCTGCCGATGACTGCCGAAGGGTTGAAGGCAACCAAGTATTTTGCCAAGCGCAAAATCCGAACAAACGTAACGCTGGTGTTTTCCGCAAACCAGGCGCTGCTCGCGGCTCGTGCAGGAGCGAGCTTCGTATCCCCGTTCCTGGGACGTCTGGATGATATCGGACAAGACGGCATGCAGCTGATCGAAGACATTGCCGAGATTTTCTCCGTGCATGGCATCGATACCGAAATCATCGCAGCATCAGTGCGCCACCCTGTGCATGTGACGGAAGCGGCCCGCCGCGGTGCTCACTATGCGACCATTCCGGCCAAAGTGTTCAAGCAGCTGATTGCCCATCCGCTGACAGACAGCGGCCTGGAGAAATTCCTCGCTGACTGGGCAAGCATGCAAAAATAAGGACAAGTACCGAAAGTTTCAAGCACCTTTTCCATTGGGGAAGGTGCTTCTTTCCCGATTACCACCTGAGGAGAGCGATGCATGGATAAGCTGATTATCAATGGTGGAAAGCCGCTCGCGGGCACGGTAACCATCAGCGGAGCCAAAAATAGCGCAGTCGCACTGATTCCAGCCGCGTTGCTGGCGGACGGCCCTGTCGTTATTGAAAATCTGCCCCGTATTCAGGATGTAGAAATCTATCATGGGCTTCTTAGGGAAATGGGAGCTGACGTGCTGTTCGAAGAAGACTGGATGGAAATCGACGGGCGCTTGATGAAGCTGATGCTCATGCCCAACGGCAAGATCAAGAAGCTGCGCGCTTCCTACTATTTGTGGGGAGCCTTGCTTGCCAAGTTCGGCGAGGCGCAGGTAGGGCTGCCAGGCGGATGCGATTTGGGGCCAAGACCTGTCGATTTGCACATCAAAGGCTTTGAGGCGATGGGCGCCGAGGTGGAGAACAAAAACGGAGTCATGACCATCCGGGCCAAGCGCGGTCGCCTGCAAGGCGCGAGAATTTACCTTGACCTTGTCAGCGTGGGAGCGACGATTAATATCATGCTTGCTGCGTCCAAGGCAGAAGGCGTGACCATTATTGAAAACGCTGCCCGCGAGCCGGAGATTGTCGATGTGGCTACATTGCTCAACAATATGGGGGCAAACATCAAGGGCGCAGGGACCGATGTCATCCGCATCCAGGGCGTGGAGCGTCTGCACGGCTGCCGGCATACGATTATTCCCGACCGGATCGAAGCGGGGACGTATATGATTGCGGCAGCGGCGACCAATGGCAATGTGCTGGTCGAAAACGTCATTCCCAAGCATTTGGAGTCGTTGACGGCCAAGCTGCGCGAGATTGGCGCTCACGTGACGGAAATGGATGACTGCATTCAGGTGATCGGACGGGATTCCTATCGTTCCATTGATGTGAAAACAAGCCCGTATCCGGGATTTCCGACTGATTTGCAACAGCCGATCACGACGCTGTTGACCCTTGCCAAAGGGTCGAGCATTGTGACGGACAACATTTACAGCTCGCGTTTTCGCCATGTAGATGAACTGCGGCGCATGGGAGCTACGCTCAAGGTGGAAGGACGTTCCGCTGTCATCGAAGGCGGAAGCAAGCTGAACGGAGCCAAGGTGGTCGCTTCCGATTTGCGGGCCGGAGCCGCTCTATTTATCGCAGGGCTGGCTACAAGCGGCACGACAGAGCTGGAAGGTCTTGAACATATTGACCGCGGCTATGAAAATTTGGTGGGCAAGCTGCAAATGCTGGGTGCCGACGTAACGCGGGTAGGCATGCAGCAAGCGGAAAGCCCGCAGCGTTAACCAATCATCAGGAGAGGAGTCTTCCAGAATGGAACGCAGTTTAACACTGGAACTGGTTCGTGTAACCGAAGCGGCTGCTTTGGCTTCCGCCAGTTGGATGGGGCTTGGACGAAAAGATGAAGCCGACGACGCGGCGACGACCGCGATGCGCAAGGAATTTGAAAAAGTGCCGATGGACGGTGTAGTCGTGATCGGGGAAGGCGAAATGGATGAAGCGCCGATGCTCTATATCGGCGAGCGTCTGGGCCAAGGGGTAGCGCCCGCAGTAGATGTGGCTGTTGACCCGCTGGAAGGGACGAATATCCTGGCAAAAGGCACATGGGGCGCCATTTCTGTCATTGCGATTGCAGACCGGGGAAATTTGCTGCATGCGCCTGACATGTACATGGAGAAAATGGCAGTAGGGCCAAAAGCGGTTGGCAAAGTCGACATCAACGCGCCGATCCGCGACAACCTGAAAGCTGTTGCGGCGGCACAGGGCAAGGATATCAGCGACCTGGTAGCGATTGTGCTCGATCGTGATCGCCATGCCCGCATCATTCACGAGATTCGCGAGGCAGGTGCCCGCATTCGCCTCATTTCCGACGGGGATGTGGCGGCTGCGATCAACACGGCATTCCCGGATACAGGTGTGGACATTTTGTTCGGTTCCGGCGGAGCGCCAGAAGGGGTATTGGCTGCGGTAGCGTTGAAATGTCTCGGAGGCGAAATCCAGGGCAAGCTGTTGCCACAAAGCGAAGAAGAGATTCAGCGCTGTGTCAAGATGGGGCTGAACAACCCGCACCAGGTGCTGTTTATGGATGATCTGGTCAAGGGCGATGATGCCATTTTTGCGGCAACGGGCGTAACAGATGGGGAATTGCTGAAAGGAGTTCGCTTCCAGGGAACTCGCGCTACGACCCATTCTGTCGTCATGCGGGCAAAAACGGGAACGGTACGCTTCATTGAAGGAAACCACCGCCTGGAACGCAAACCGTCACTCGGTTTGTAGGAAAACAAACAGCTTGGCTTTTCGATCATGTTTTTTCCAAGAGTAAATAAAGAGTGGTGGATGTATGTTACTTTCTGAACTTGAAGAGAAGAAATTGACCGATCTCTATAAGCTGGCCAAGGAGTATCACATCCCGTATTACTCCCAACTGAAGAAGAAGGAACTGATCTTCGCGATTCTTCGGGCACGGGCGGAGCGGGACGGCCTGATGTTTATGGAAGGGGTGCTGGAAATCTTGCCGGAGGGCTATGGCTTCCTCCGTCCGATCAACTATCTCCCCAGCTCGGAGGACATCTACATCTCCCAGTCGCAGATTCGCCGTTTTGATCTGCGCATGGGGGATCTGGTGTCAGGCAAGGCTAGACCTCCCAAAGAAAACGAGCGTTATTTTGGTCTGTTGCAAGTAGAAGCTGTGAACGGAGAAGATCCGGAGACGGCTTCTGAGCGTCTGCATTTCCCCGCTTTAACACCGCTATATCCTCAAACCAAGCTTGTGCTGGAGACCGCTCCTGAGCGTGTGTCCACCCGCCTGATGGACCTTCTTGCCCCTGTCGGGCTAGGTCAGCGCGGATTGATTGTCGCTCCGCCCAAAGCGGGAAAAACCATGCTCCTGAAAGAAATCGCCAACAGTATCACGGAAAGCCGACCGGATATTCACCTGTTTGTGCTGCTCATCGACGAGCGTCCGGAAGAGGTGACGGATATGCAGCGTTCGGTCAAAGGCGAGGTTGTCGCTTCCACGTTTGATGAGTTGCCGGAAAATCACATCAAAGTGGCGGAGCTGGTATTGGAGCGGGCCAAGCGTCTGGTTGAACACAAAAAGGACGTCGTCATTTTGCTGGATTCGATCACCCGTCTCGCTCGCGCCTACAACCTGGTGATTCCGCCAAGCGGCCGGACATTGTCTGGCGGTATTGATCCGGCGGCGTTTCACCGTCCGAAGCGCTTTTTCGGCTCGGCGCGCAACATCGAAGAGGGCGGCAGTTTGACGATTCTTGCGACGGCGCTGGTAGAGACCGGATCGCGCATGGACGATGTGATCTACGAGGAATTCAAGGGAACAGGAAACATGGAGCTTCATCTGGACCGCAAGCTGGCAGAGCGCCGCATCTTCCCGGCGATCGACATTCGCCGTTCGGGAACGCGCCGCGAGGAATTGCTGCTGTCCAAAGAAGAACTGGATAAACTGTGGTTGATCCGCAAAAATATGAACGAAACGAACGAGTTTGTCGATTCGTTTATCAAAAAGCTGGCGGACACGAAAACAAACGAAGAGTTTTTGCAGACGCTGGAAAGCAAGCAGCAAGGCCGGGGGAAAACGGCCGGCACGACGGTGAGTTCATGACTCGCCGTCATTTTTTTTGCCCGTTTGGCATACCGTAAGGGGAGTGGAAAGAGAGGGAGGAGAGAGTCAGTGGAGTACGTGCAGGTTCCTGTGCCGATCGACAGTCAGACGGAAGCGAAAAAGGCTGTCGTCGAGCAAACGTTGTTTCAAGCGTTTAATCCGTACGCGCGTTTGACCAAGCAAGTATCTGCTGCCAAAAGCAATGCGATGGTGTACGCAGTGCGCCAGGGAGACACGCTTTCCGGAATTGCCGAGCGGTACGGCCTTACACTGAAACAGCTGGTGGAGACCAATAAAATCAGCAATCCGCATTTGCTTTCTGTCGGGATGAAGCTGATTCTTGCCAAAGACGAAGTGACACATAGGGTGAAGCAAGGAGAGACGCTTGATTACATAGCGAGAAGATACGGCGTCAGCCGGGAGCTTCTGTTGGAACGCAACCCGCTTTTCTCAGCGCTGTCGGACAACCTGTATGCGGGACAAGTCGTGTACATTCCGGTCGTCGGAAGACAGCCGATGCAAGCGGAGGAGCTCCAACAAAAACGCGATACGGCCCAGGCGGCAAGCAGACAAGTGGTGACGCGGATTCGCGGCCGAATGGATTGGCCCGTGGAGGGAGCAACGATTACAAGCGGCTTCGGAACACGGTGGGGCAAGTTGCACAAAGGCGTGGATTTGTGGAATCAGCAGGAGGCCAACACGCCGATTCTGGCAGCGAAAGCAGGAAAGGTAGTCGAAGCGGGAGCCAATCGGTCCGGATACGGGCGGATGGTCGTTCTGGACCACGGAGACGGTCTGCAAACCTTTTATGCCCATATGCGCACGATTTTGGTCACGCCCGGCCAGAGCGTAGAAGCGGGCGACGTCCTCGGATACATGGGGCAGACAGGCGATTCCACCGGGTATCACCTCCATTTTGAAGTCAGGCAGGACGATGTGCCGATCAACCCGCTTCCATACCTCGGCAGGTAACCCTTCACAATTTACATTGCTTTTTCAATGCGTTACAATGGGCAAAGCAAAGAAGCGAGGCGATTTTCCCATGTATCTAGTGTACGCAGATGAAAAAGGCAATGTATACGACCACCCGGGCTTGTTCGCGGTGGCGCGAAACGGCGATATATTGACAGAGATTCTGGAAGAAGAGCTGATCCCGCTGCCGGAAGGCGCAACGCTGGTCAGCCTGCCGGATACCGTACCGATCGGAATGGACCCGGAAACGGGCGAAATGGTGAAGCTGGACGGCTATACAGCGGTCGGCGCGCTCGTTCCGCAAGGGATTACCCGACTATTGCTCCCGGGATATGTGAAAACAAACAAGGAGAGCAAACTGCCGCTGTTCGGGTATTCGGCAGTCGTCTGGAAAGACAACCACTTTTGGGTAGCAGGCAGGGCGAGCGACGACATTTACAAATGGGACCCGTTGAATTTCCCCATGGATGAACTGCGGCAGCGCGTGGAAAAGACGTTGGAGCTGTTCCCGAACAACCGGATTTTGCATCACCTGTCGCACTGTGCGCTGGAATACGAGTGTTTGACTGCCTCCAACAACTTTTTCAACCGCTGGGAAGGCAGCCTGCCGGTCTCCTACACCTGTAATGCCGGTTGTTACGGCTGTATTTCCGAGCAACCAGACGACAGCGGCTTTCCGTCTCCGCAGACGCGGATGAACTTCAAGCCGACAGAGGACGAACTGGTAGAGGTCATGCTGCATCATTTGCAGACGCCAGAGAGCATTATCAGCTTCGGTCAGGGCTGTGAGGGTGAGCCTTCGACCATGGCCGGGATCATCGTTCCGGCGATGCGCCGCGTGCGGGCGACGACCGATATGGGCTATATCAACATCAATACAAACGCAGGCTTGACCGATCACATCAAAGGGATTGTCGATGCAGGTCTCGATTTGATGCGCGTCAGCATCATCAGCGCGATTGACGAGCATTACAATGCCTACTACCGCCCGCGCAACTACACGCTGGAAAACGTGGCGCGCTCCGCGGAATACGCCGCTTCCAAAGGCGTGTACACGTCGATCAACTACTTGTGCTTCCCGGGTGTTTTTGACCGCGAAGAAGAAATGGAAGCGATGATTGGCTTCATCCGCCGCACAGGCATCAAGCTGATTCAGTTGCGCAATTTGAACATTGATCCGGAAAGCTATCTGGCGATGATTCCCAAAGCGCAGGGCGAAGTCTTCGGCATGAAGCAGGCAATCGAAATCTATCAGCAGGAATTGCCGGATGTGGTGATCGGATCGTTTACGCACATTCCGCCGAAAGAGCTGCGCCGCAGGAAAAACATGGCCTGAGCGGTCTACCTGTTGCATTTCGGCCGACAGCATGCTACTATCTGATATGTGTTTATATAACTCTGTTTCGGCAAACGATTCAGGGCGTAAGAGAGGTGTAGACAAGATGAAACAAGGTATTCATCCTCAGTACAATGTAGTAACCGTTACATGTGCATGCGGCAACGAATTCGAATCCGGTTCCGTGAAGCAAGCGCTGAAAGTGGAGATCTGCTCCAACTGCCATCCTTTCTTCACTGGAAAACAAAAATTCGTAGATGCTGGCGGCCGTGTAGACCGTTTCAAACGCAAATACAATCTGTCCTAATCAGACAGGATTGGAGCAACCAGGTAGAGCGATCTGCCTGGTTTTGTCTTTTTCTGGAGCGATTTGGGCAGGAGGGCAGCGGCCGGGAATCATCGTCTGGTTTCGTTTTCTTTTGTCAAAAAATCTCTTTCCGTTTCCGGCAAAGTCCCTCTACAATAGAGCCAGAAACCTTGGGCGATTCGGGAATCACCACTTTTAGGCAAAGGGAGATAGAGACGTGGCACAATTATATTTTCGTTACGGGGCAATGAATGCCTCCAAATCGATTCAGTTGCTGACAGTCGCTCACAACTACGAGCAATCAGGCAAAAAAGTCGTGGTGTTCACGCCAGCCGTCGATGATCGCTACGGCGTGGGGAAAGTGGCTTCGCGGGTAGGCATCAGCCGAGAGGCAATTCCGATCAGCGAAGAGACGAATTTGTACGAAATTGTCGCAGCAGAGCCTGTAAAGCCGCACTGTGTCCTGGTAGACGAGGCGCAGTTCATCAGCCGCCATCATGTGGATCAACTGGTGGCGATTGTCGATCAGTTGGGCATCCCCGTCATCGTCTACGGCTTGCTGAAAAATTTCAAGAACGAACTTTTTCCTGGCAGCGCCGCTTTGC
Source organism: Brevibacillus sp. SAFN-007a (assembly GCF_051967035.1). Classification (NCBI taxonomy): domain Bacteria; kingdom Bacillati; phylum Bacillota; class Bacilli; order Caryophanales; family Paenibacillaceae; genus Brevibacillus; species Brevibacillus sp. SAFN-007a. The sequence goes on from NZ_JBQCKK010000002.1 coordinate 252,685, forward strand.
TCTGCGAAGCGGACAAGGTGGAAGAAATCAAAACGGTGTGCGTCTACTGCAACAAAAAAGCAACGCATATTCTCAAATTCAAAAACGGAAAGCCTGTCTACACCGGAGAGACGATTGAAATTGCTGGCAATGACACGTACAGCAGCGTCTGCCGCAAGCACTACTACCACCCTCCGGCCAATCGCTGACGGAGCCGGCAGGAAAAAGCCACCCTCTGCTTCTGGCGTGCATGAGCCTCGAAGGCGCTGCGCAGACTAAGCAAAACAGGAGGTGGCTTTTTCGTGCGAATGAAGCCTTTGGGAAAATGCTCGTTGACAGTGCTGGGCATCCTCATGCTTTCCTCTGCCTTGACCGTCGGGTGTGGCCGAACCATGACCCACGAGAACGGTTCCCATACACAGGCGACGGACGGGCAGTATTCGGCTGCGAGCAAAGGAGAGCGAAGCGGGGACGTCCTCCATCGTCCTGCTCCGCCTGCGGCTGACCGTGACGCTTTGATGGGGCGCAACCAGAATCCGAACATCATCATCGGCCAGTCCAATGTATCCAACACGCAAATTGACATGAACAACATGGAAATGATGGCCAAGTCGGTCAAAGGCGTCGAGAACGCCCGAATCACACTGAATGGCGGCAATGCATATGTTACTCTAGACCTTGTTCCGAACAGTACGGCGAGTCAGGCGCGAATGGTGGAGCAGCAGGTGATTGCTCTGCTCCAGCAAAAAATCCCGCGCTATGATTTCCACGTTACCTCCCACGAAGGCTTTCACCGTTGACAGACGTCTTAAACGGGTATCGCAAGGCTCGGCATCGCCGGGCCTGTTTCGCATCGAAATACGCAAATGTCCATTGAAATAATGCGCTTTGACTTATTTTCGCTTTCCTCCTATAATTTATCTGTTATAATCGTTTTTTAGTATTCTTTGCGATGGGGTGAAGTACAATGTTTGCACGCTTATCCGCAGTTGAAGAGCGTTTTGAGGAAGTAACAAATCTCCTATGTGACCCCGACGTCATTAGCGATACAAAACGCTTGCGTGAGCTGTCCAAGGAACAGGCTTCGTTGGAAGAAACAGTGACGACCTACCGTGAATATAAATCCGTTGTGAGCCAAATCGATGATGCCAAAGCGATGCTGGAAGAAAAGCTGGACGATGAGATGCGTGAAATGGTCAAGCTTGAAATCAGCGAATTGACAAGTCGCAAGGAACAGCTGGAAGAACGCCTGAAAATTCTCCTGCTGCCAAAAGACCCGAACGACGAGAAAAACGTGATTGTGGAAGTGCGCGGGGCAGCGGGCGGGGACGAAGCCGCTCTGTTTGCCGCTGTCTTGTTCCGCATGTACACCCGGTTTGCCGAGCGTCACGGCTTTAAAGTCGAAGTGCTGGAAGCAAGCCCGACCGATATCGGCGGCTACAAGGAAATCGTCTTCTCGCTGTCCGGTCGCGGCGCTTACAGCAAAATGAAATTTGAAAGCGGAGCGCACCGCGTACAACGCATCCCGGCGACAGAATCCGGCGGGCGCATCCACACGTCGACCGCTACCGTGCTCGTCTTGCCGGAAGCCGAAGATGTGGAAGTAGAGGTACACGAAAAAGACATTCGCATCGATACGTTCTGCTCCAGCGGTGCTGGCGGACAGAGCGTCAATACGACCAAGTCGGCCGTTCGCGTGACGCACATTCCGACAGGCATCGTGGTATCCTGTCAGGATGAGAAATCCCAGCACTCCAACAAAGACAAGGCGCTTCGCGTGTTGCGCGCGCGTCTGTACGATTACTATATGCAGCAGCAAAACGCGGAAGCAGATGCTACACGCAAAAGCCTGGTGGGGACCGGCGACCGAAGCGAGCGCATCCGCACCTACAACTATCCGCAAAGCCGCGTAACCGACCACCGCATCGGTCTGACCCTGCACCGTCTGGAAGCGGTGCTGGAAGGCGATCTGGATGAAGTGATCGACAACCTGATTTTGCATGAACAGACGGAGCTTCTGAAAAGCCATGCACACTCAGCTTGATTGGTCGGATGTCACGACGATTCGAGAAGCCCAGGTACGGGCTTCTTCCTTTTTGCGGGAAAAAGGGGCAAAGGATCCGCTGTTTGAGGCGGAGCTGATGATTCGTCACTGCCTGGGCTGGGATCGCACGCGCTATTTGATCTCGATGGCAGAGCCGATTGCCGCCGAGACGCTGGCGCAGCTGGACGAGCTGTGCCAACGCAGAAGCAGGCACGAGCCGCTACAGTATATGTTCGGCGAGCAGGAGTTTTTCGGGCGCGTCTTTGCTGTGCGTCCCGGCGTCTTGATTCCTCGCCCGGAGACAGAAATACTCGTCGAGCAGGTACTGGCTGCCGCAGCGGCCATTTGGCCGGAAAAAGAAGCGCTCGCCGTGGCGGACATCGGGACAGGCAGCGGGGCCATCTGCATCACGCTTGCGCTGGAGAAGCCGCACTGGCAGGTGACAACCGTAGATTTGTCGCCGGATGCGACAGCGGTTGCCCGGGAAAACGCGGAACGCCTGGGCGCCACCGTGCGCTTTTTGCAGGGCGATCTGGTACAGCCGTTGCTTGCCGCCGGGGAAAAAGTAGATATTCTCGTTTCCAATCCTCCGTATATTCCGAGCCGGGATGTGGACGAGCTGGATGAAGAGGTTCGTCTGCATGAGCCGCGGCTGGCCTTGGATGGAGGGGATGACGGGCTGGATTGCTACCGCCGTTTGTGCGGGGCGCTGCCTGCTCTGCTCAAGGATCAAGCGGTCGTCGCTTTCGAGGTAGGCATCCATCAGGCGCGCGAGGTGGCAGCGATGATGCAGGCATCTGGCGTGATCGGGCAGGTACAGATTGTGCCGGATTTGGCGGGAATCGAGCGGGTCGTTATCGGTGTAAGGCGGTAATGGCCCTTGGCATTGCAACCAAGGCGGCGCCCTACCATGGGCACCGCCATATTTTTCGGCCGGAATTGTAGGAATGTTTGTGATTTTGTGTTTGGACTCCCGGCTCCTTGTCCATACTGAGGCTATAGAGAGAAAAGGTTCGGAAGACTCAGTAGAGAGGGAGACGGTTGGATATGAAACGGATGGGATTGATCGCGTTCAGTTTGTTTATGCTCACCATGTGCTGGGAGGGACAGCTTACTTCGGCCAATGTACTCGATAATGGGCCGATCCCTCAAGAATCGATTCGTCTTCGCATCATCGCCAACAGCGACTCTGTTCAGGATCAGTGGCTGAAGCGTGAAGTGCGCGATGCGCTGATCGCCCAGATGGACACCTGGGCGGAGGATATCCGGTCGTTCGAGGAAGCAGAGCAATTGGTCGCTTCCCAGCTTCCGGTTTTGCAAGAGGTTGTGGATAAAACGATTCGTGAACGCGGCTTTTCCTATCAAGCGGTCGTCGATTTCGGGCAAGTGCCTTTTCCGACCAAGCTGTACGGTTCTTACGTGTATCCGGCTGGCAACTACGAGGCGCTGCGGGTGCAAATCGGTGAGGCAAAAGGACAAAACTGGTGGTGCGTGCTGTTTCCGCCGCTTTGCTTTATCGATATGTCCAACGGGGATGCTGTCCAGGCAGCAGAACCGAAGGCTGAACCAACGTCCGGGGCCGCGACAGAGCAGTTGACGTTGAATGGAGAAGCGACGTCTGCACGGGAGACGGACCGGGAATCCGCAGAGCGCAAGGAATGGCGTGAAGAGCTGCTGGACCGGGAAGAGACGTGGAGCCGCCACAATCAGCCAGCAAGCATGTCCGATGCGGAGCAGGTTGTAGCAGTAGACGCGGAAGCAAACGAGCAAGGAAAAGAGCAGGACGAGGGGCAAGGGGAGAGCAAGCAGGCAGCTCCTGCGCCGCAAGTAGAGGTGCGCTTCTATCTGTGGGAAAAGCTCGAAAGCTGGTTCTCCTGAGTCACACCGTCATCAAAACGACACCTCGCGAAAAGCGCAGGTGTCGTTTTGGATGGGAAACGGCTTATTTTCCCGTCAATGCGGCGAGAATTTCCGGCTTCAGCAGGTTTTGGAAGCGATGGGCAGGGATTGTAAAAGAAGGCATGCCTACTGCATACGGGGCAATTTCGTACTGCCCGAAATGAATGACGAGATTTCCGTTTTCAAACGAGAAGCTCTGGTCGTCCGAGATGCTTTCAAAGCTGTACGGATTGTACCCGTCCGCTTCTGTTTGCGCTTTGATCTGCTGGCTGATGAGCTGGTTGAGAATGCTGCGGTAGTCGTAGCCGGGCCGGAACAGATCGGCGAGCTTGAGCGTTCTGGCTTTGGCCTGGTTGTCGATCGTGTAGTAAGTCACCTCGGTCATGCCGTGCGCTCCGCCCGTATAGACGTACGTTTGGATGGAGAAGGACACGAGCTTGCCGGCCTGGTGTACTTCATAGGAGATGTCAAGCGCATGCGGGCGTGGCTCCCAGCCGTATTTTTTGGCTTCTGCGGCGTCTTCCTTGCCCGCTTTTTGTCCTTCGGCGAGACCTGTCTGGGCTTGCTTGAGCAGGTCGGCGTTTAATTTCGCTTCAAACGCTTTATCCTTCAACCCGCGAATGACCGGGATGGTCACTCTGCCCTCGAATTCTTTGGAATGGACGGTGAACGTCTTCGGGGTAAACACGACTCCGGCGGCTTGCGGTGCTTGCGCTTGCGTGGCAGGAGCAGGCTTGGCTGGCGCAGCAGGAGCAGCGGCCAGGACGGGTGCAGTAGCGGCGGTCAACCATACGGCTGTGCCGAGAAGGCTGGAAGTAACAGATTGTAACCATGTCATAGTCAGTCACGATCCTTTCAGTCTATGGGGAACAAGTTCCTCATTGCTATGGACTCATTCTACTACATCGTTTTGGCAGCGGCGGTTAAGAAATGGTAACAAAGACTTTTCCCAGGCTTGCAAAGACGTGAAAAAGAGTGCCCTCCACCTTGTCAAACAAGGATGAGGGCACAGAATGTACAAAATGAAGAAGACCGGGTGGCAGCAAATCATCTCATAACCATGTTGAGATTTTCCTCTTCCACCACGTAGTATTATAGTAGGGTGGAGGATTAATTGGCATAACTGCATAGGTAGGAGTTACATCTATTACACTATCGAGACCTGAATAAACAAGGTCAATTTTTAGCGAAAATGGTTGAATTGACCGCTCTGTTTGTTCTTCCATTTCATGAATGATTTTTCTTATTTCCTTTCTCCCCAAAGTAGTGTAAGAGACCATAGCCATTTTGCCACCTGCTGGCATACTCCACCATTTATAAAAATCTACCCACAAAGCATCACATAGTTTCTTGAATTTTCCTGATTCTATTCCTGTTGTATGTGGTCTTTCAAGTTTTGGTACACACTGTTCTTGTCGTGAATGAACAAGGAAATGCCACCATTCATTCCAAGCACTTTTTAAATCATCGATTGAATAAGACTCGTCCATTATTAATTTTTTCTCAGGAAATGCTGTATCTTTATCCTTGAGAACTTTATCAGGCAGTAGTTCAAGAGCGAATCCTACATAAATAGCGAAATTTAGCGCTTCAGGAATGTCCATACTAATATTCCAAGAAGAGTGCATATCCATTCCCCCGGTTAGTCAAATAATCTGGTACAAAGAGTAACTATACAAATTAACAAAAGAATCAGGGCCATCAATTACCCTGATTCTCTTGTTATTTTTATCTTACGATTAGAGTAGTACCTGGCAATTGTCCTTTCAAATCTCCAATGTATGCTGTTCCGTGTAAAAATTCAAGTTCGCCGGACAGTTCGGCATAATACTCTCCTTTTGCCAATCCAGAATAATATATTCTATTCTCGATTGCTCATTTTCTCCTTTTTTGAAAAAAATTGTATTTCTATATAGAACAGTAACCCAAATTTGCAAGTAAAGTAAATAGATAATATATAAATAGTTAATTATATACTAATGTTCGTATGACAATAGTCCTCACTTCCCCGTTTATCATTAGACTTTATTACATTTCCCATTCTCTGGTTTGATGTAATGCCCCTTGTATTCTTCATGACTTACAGATATTTCATAAAGGGTCTTCTGCTCACTTGCAACAGGTAATATTGTGTGGTTTTTTAATCAAAGACTTTTCCACGTCTTTTCCCAAAGTTATTCACAAGTTACTCACAGCCTGTTGAAAACTTTTAGATGCCCAACTATACTAAAGGCACTTATGACAAAGAAACGAGCTAGAGAAAGGATTTTTTGGCGATGGAAATCAATTTGGTGACGAAAGTCTGGTCTGTGGATAACGGTGTGGAAAACCTCCGCAGTTGTACACAGATTGTGGATGCAGCCCGTTTGCTGCGCGCAGGGGAAGCGGTCGCTTTTCCAACGGAGACGGTATACGGCCTGGGGGCGAATGCATGGTCTGATGCAGCCGTGGAGAAAATATTTGCAGCGAAAGGCAGGCCGAGCGATAATCCGCTGATTGTGCATATCGGCGAGCTGGAGCAGTTGTCCACAGTCGCAGGCGCAGTCCCGGAAAAAGCGCGGAAGCTGATGCGCGCATTTTGGCCTGGTCCGTTGACGATTATTCTCCCCAAAAACGATCGGGTTGCGTCGCTGGTCACGGCGGGGCTGGACTCTGTCGGGGTGCGCATGCCCGACCATCCGATCGCACTCGCTCTGATCCAGGAGGCCGGTGTGCCGATTGCAGCTCCCAGCGCCAATCGTTCCGGACGTCCAAGCCCGACTACGGCCGCGCACGTGCTTGCCGATCTCAATGGACGGATCGCGGGAATCGTGGATGGCGGAGCTACCGGAGTGGGCGTCGAATCTACGGTGATTGATGCAACGTTGGACCCGCCTGTCATCCTGCGTCCGGGAGGAATTACCCGCGAACAGCTGGAGCGGGTGATTGGTCCGGTCGAGCTTGATCCTTCGTTTCAGGTGGGAGCGGTAGAGACGCCGCGCGCGCCAGGGATGAAATACACGCATTACGCCCCTGAAGGGGAAATGTGGCTGGTGACAGGCAGCGAAGCGCAGGTGCGCGCGAAAATGGCAGAGCTGCTCGCCGAGGCAAAACGGCACGGGCAAAAAACCGGGGTGCTGGCGACGGAAGAGTCGGCCGCTTACTGGCAGAATCAGGCGGATGTGGACATCGTCTTGTCCGTAGGCTCCCGCCACGATCTGGAGAAAGTCGCCCGGCAGTTGTATGCGGTGCTGCGCGAGTTTGACCACCAGCACGTCCAGTTCATTGTAGGAGAAACGTTTTCGCGCGAAGGTTTGGGCATGGCCGTGATGAATCGCTTGGAGAAAGCGGCTGGCGGCCGTATTCTGTCCGTCTAAACCAGTCTAAACTCCTCCTTGTCCGCATAAGGTGAAGAGACGGGGGGGAGTCGGCTTGGACCAGGTGTTGTTTCAGTGGGGGCAATTCTTGACGTTGCTCATCATTGCCTTTGCTTTGAGCATGGATGCCTTTTCGCTCGGGATCGGCGTGGGCATGGTCGGAATCCGTTTGCGGGAAATTGTCAAGGTGAGCATTACCATTGGACTTTTTCATATCATGATGCCTGTCGTCGGGATTGCTGTCGGCGCTTATTTGTCCGATTTGGTGGGGGATATCGCCGTTTTCATCGGCGGCGGAGTCCTCATGCTGATCGGTTTGCATATGTTGTGGAACGGACTGATTCACGGCGATCAAAGGAGCGTGTTGAAAACAAAAGGAATCGGACTGCTGCTGTTTGCTTTCAGCGTCAGTCTCGATGCGCTCACGGTCGGGTTTTCGTTTGGGCTGATCGAAGTCAACAAAATTCTCGCGATTTCCCTGTTCGGCATCATGGGGGCGGCCATGTCCTATTTTGGACTTTTGCTGGGCAGAAGCGTGGGAGGATGGTTGGGCGATTACAGCGAATTAATAGGAGGACTTATTTTGTTTTGCTTCGGGTTGAAGTTTGTCATCTAGGAGGGGCGATCATTGAAACGGATACTATTCGTCTGCACGGGAAACACGTGCCGCAGTCCAATGGCAGAGGCGATGTTTCGCGCAAAGACAGCCGGACAAGAATTTGAAGTACGCTCGGCCGGAGTGGCGGCTTACGCAGGACAGCCTGCTTCCGCGCACGCCCAGACGGTGCTTGCGGAGCGAGGCATCTCGCATGAACATGCGTCTTGTCAGCTGGATGAAGCGCTGATCGAGTGGTCGGACCTTATTTTGACCATGACGCGCAATCACAAGCAAGCCATCCTGAGCTTTTTTCCGGCGGCAGCGGACAAGGTGCATACCCTTCAGGAATTTGTGGGAGTGGAAGGCTTGGGGGATATCGCCGATCCGTTTGGCGGGGCGCTGGAGGATTATCGCAGATGCGCGGAAGAAATCGAGGAGTCGCTGGACAGGCTTTTGGAGCGGCTGCTGGAAGTTCGTTTTCGTGAATAACGGTGCGTAGGAGGTGCTGGTAGGCAACCAGGACCTTGTTTCTTATGAGAGTACGAACGTTTTTTTAAACCAACGAAAAAATGTTCACTTTTTACTTGCGGCTTTTTGATGTATAATAATGAAGATCATGAAACAAGCGAGGGATGGCAGATGAAAGTGGCGATTGCTGCAGATCACGGTGGATACAAGCTGAAAGAGGAAATCAAGACGCTGCTCGCCTCCATGAACATCCAGACGGAAGACTTCGGTTGCTCTTGCGAGGATTCGGTAGATTATCCCGATTACGCTTGGCCCGTAGCGGAAAAAGTGGCAGCAGGCGAGTTTGACCGGGGCATCCTGGTCTGCGGAACCGGCATTGGCATGTCGATTGCAGCTAACAAAGTTCCTGGTGTTCGCTGCGCGCTGGTACACGACACCTTTTCAGCGCGAGCTACCCGTGAGCATAACAACACGAACGTTTTGGCTATGGGGGAGCGGGTGATCGGCCCTGGTCTGGCGTTGGATATCGTGAAAATTTGGCTGGAGACGGAATTCCAGGGCGGTCGCCATGAGCGCCGTGTGGAAAAGATCGCGCAAATCGAAGCGAAGCACGCGGGAGTGAAGTAAGTGGACCTATCCGCTATTGAACAAGAGGTTTTCCAATTGGTGGAGGAAGTTGCCGAACTGGCCGCGCTTCGAGCCGGACAAATCATGGTGATCGGGTGCAGTACCAGTGAAGTGCTGGGCAAGCATATTGGCAAGGCTGGCAGCCGGGATGTGGCCGCCGCCATTTATCGCGGCATCCGTACGGTGCAGGAGCGGCGCGGCTTTGCTGTGGCCTTTCAATGTTGTGAACATTTGAACAGAGCGCTGGTGCTGGAGCGGGAAGTCATGGAACGCTACGGGCTGGAAGAGGTTTCGGTCGTTCCGGTACCGACTGCTGGCGGCTCCATGGCTGCGCACGCTTTTACGCAGCTTGCCGATGCGGTTGTGGTGGAGCAGATTCGCGCCCATGCAGGCATTGATATCGGCGATACGCTGATCGGCATGCACTTGAAGCACGTCGCCGTACCTGTGCGCCCCTCGCAGCGGACTGTGGGTGAAGCGCATGTCACAGCTGCGCGGACACGCCCCAAGCTGATCGGCGGCGCGCGAGCTGTCTATGAAGTTGTGCCCGAACAGGAAAGCTGTACCTAAAAAGAATGGGGGACAAGCCCAATTTCAAGGAGGAGAAAACATCATGCTAGATTTTTTGCGTAAGCAGGATCCGCACGTTTTGGAAGCCATTCAACTGGAGCTGGGGAGACAGCGTGACAAAATTGAGCTGATTGCATCCGAAAACTTCGTGAGCCGTGCGGTCATGGAAGCGATGGGAACGGTACTGACCAACAAGTACGCGGAAGGCTATCCGGGCCGTCGCTACTACGGCGGTTGCGAGTACGTAGACATCGTGGAAAACATCGCGCGCGATCGCGTCAAAGAACTCTTCGGTGCCGAGCATGCGAACGTACAGCCACACTCTGGCGCACAGGCAAACATGGCGGTATACTTCACCATTTTGCAGCCAGGCGACACTGTGCTTGGCATGAACCTGTCCCACGGCGGCCACCTGACGCACGGAAGCCCTGTTAACTTCTCCGGTACGCTGTACAACTTCGTAGAGTATGGCGTAGATCAAGACTCCCACCTGATTAACTACGAGGATGTTCGCGCAAAAGCATTGGAGCACAAGCCCAAGCTGATTGTAGCGGGCGCAAGCGCCTATCCGCGCACGATTGATTTTGCCAAATTCCGCGAAATCGCCGATGAAGTCGGCGCGTACTTCATGGTAGATATGGCGCACATTGCGGGTCTGGTGGCTGCCGGCCTGCATCCAAACCCGGTGCCGCACGCGCACTTCGTCACCTCCACGACGCACAAAACATTGCGCGGTCCGCGAGGCGGTCTGATCCTCTGCAAGGAAGAGTTTGCAAAAGCGATCGACAAATCCGTGTTCCCAGGCGTGCAAGGCGGTCCGCTGATGCATGTCATCGCGGCAAAAGCGGTTTCCTTTGGCGAAGCGCTGCAGCCTGACTTCAAAGACTACGCAAAACGGATCGTAAGCAACGCCCGCGTCTTTGCCGAAGCGCTGCAAGCAGAAGGTCTGACGCTCGTGTCCGGCGGAACCGACAACCACCTCGTACTGGTTGACGTAAGCAAAATCGGTCTGACCGGCAAAGTAGCCGAGCACCTCCTGGACGAAGTAAGCATCACCACCAACAAAAACACCATTCCTTACGATACGCAAAGCCCATTCGTCACCAGCGGTATCCGCATGGGGACGCCAGCCGTCACCAGCCGCGGCTTTGACGAAGAAGCGATGAAAGAAGTAGCCGCCATCATCGTCCTGACCCTGAAAAATCCGGAAGACGCAGCCAAGCACGACGAAGCCCGCCAACGCGTAGCCGCGCTGTGCCAACGCTTCCCGATGTATGAGGGCTTGACGATTTAATTTTCAAGATTATTTCTCAAGCAGACAGACCCCGTGAGCAGCCTCGCGCGGGTCTGTTTTTTGGCGTTTTTTCTGTCTTTTTCCTGACAACTGCGACGTGGAAAACTCGGGAGACGTAGAACGGAGCCTGGCCTGGAAACCGTCTTCTCCTCCCCGCAGCCACCTCCCAGGAAACGGAAGAAAAATACGAAGATTAGGCAAATTGACGGCGACTCTCTCCTTCGCTATGATGGAAAGGATGCATTGATAGGGAAACGGAGGAACGTACATGAGCCGTGTATATGTGTTTGACCACCCGCTGATTCAGCATAAAGTGACGTTTATTCGTGACAAAAATACAGGAACCAAAGAATTCCGCGAACTCGTGGACGAAGTAGCAACGTTGATGGGGTACGAAATCACCCGCGACATGCCGCTTGAGGAAACGATCATTGACACCCCGGTAGCCACCTGTAAGTCTAATGTAATTGCCGGCAAAAAAGTAGGACTCGTACCGATCCTCCGTGCAGGACTCGGCATGGTCGATGGACTGCTCAAGCTGATCCCGGCGGCAAAAGTAGGCCACGTGGGGCTGTATCGTGACCCGGAAACCTTGCAGCCGGTAGAGTACTACGTCAAGCTTCCTTCCGATGTAGCCGAACGTGAGCTGATTGTCATTGACCCGATGCTCGCGACGGGCGGTTCTGCCGTAGCGGCGATTACGGCGCTGAAAAAGCGCGGTGCGAGAAACCTCAAGCTCATGTGCCTGATCGCTGCGCCAGAAGGCATCAAAATGGTGCAGGACGAGCATCCGGACGTGGATATCTACGTAGCGGCGATTGACGAATATTTAAATGACCATGGATACATTGTGCCTGGGCTTGGTGATGCGGGCGACCGCTTGTACGGCACAAAATAGGCGGAGAGGGAAATTCAAGATGAAAACAGTAAAAGTAATGACGGTATTCGGAACGCGTCCGGAAGCGATCAAGATGGCCCCCCTTGTGCATGAACTGAAAAAGCACAGCGGGCAAATCGAATCGGTCGTCTGCGTGACCGCCCAGCATCGCCAAATGCTCGACCAGGTGTTGGAGATTTTCGAGATTTCGCCGGACATTGACTTGAACATCATGAAGGACCGCCAGACGCTGGTGGATGTCACGACACGCGCCTTGCAAAGCCTCGATGCCGCGATCAAGGAAGTCAAGCCGGATATCGTGCTGGTGCATGGCGATACCACGACGACTTTTGTGGCGAGCCTGGCTGCTTTTTACAACCAGGTAGCGATTGGTCACGTGGAAGCGGGCCTGCGCACGTGGGACAAGTATTCGCCGTTCCCGGAAGAGATGAATCGTCAGCTGACAGGTGTGATGGCCGACCTGCACTTCGCCCCGACAAACGGGTCTGCTGACAACCTCAGACGGGAAGCGAAGCCCGAGGCGAGCATTTACGTCACCGGAAATACAGCGATTGATGCGTTGAAAACAACGGTGCGCGACGATTACACGCACCCGGTTCTGGAGCGTGTAGGCGACCACAAGCTGGTGCTGATGACCGCCCACCGCCGCGAAAACCTGGGGGAACCGATGCGTCGCATTTTCCGTGCGGTCCGAAGACTGGTGGACGAGCATCCCGAGATTGCCGTCGTGTACCCGGTCCACCTCAACCCGGCCGTCCAGGAAGTAGCGCAGGAAATTTTGGGCGATCACGAGCGCGTGATGCTGATCGAACCGCTGGATGCGCTCGATTTCCACAACTTTGCCAGACGCGCTCATCTGATCCTGACCGATTCCGGCGGTGTTCAGGAAGAAGCGCCGTCTCTGGGCGTGCCTGTCCTGGTGCTTCGAGATACGACCGAGCGGCCGGAGGGAATCGAGGCTGGTACGCTCAAGTTGGCGGGGACAGATGAAGAACAAGTATACGCCATGGCAAAAGAGCTGCTGACCGATCAGGCTGCCTACGATGCGATGGCGCACGCGGCCAATCCGTATGGAGACGGAGAGGCATCCCGCCGCATCGTGGAAGCGATCCTGTATCATTTTGGATTGCGTTCGGAACGTCCCGAGCCGTTCAAGCCGGGACAGTAAGCGCCTGAAGCAGAACGCGCACGACCAACAAGCGCCATACAGCCAAGAGCGACCCGTCCGGTATCGACTGCTATCATCCGGACGGGTTTTCTTGCTGTTTGGGGCATACTGACAATTTGGTTTGTTTTGCCAATGGAGAATCTGCCAAATTGGCGAAACGATCCAGTTTTCGGTGCGTCTAATGAATAGGTACGGACTTACATAGGGAACAGACAGAAGTTTGGAAGAGGGAGAGGAGTTACCAACATGAGAGCGCAAAGGATTGTGACGCTGCTCACGGCTACCACGCTGGCCTGGGGAGCTTTTGTTCCGTTTGTGCCGCTTGCGACCAATGTCGCGCACGCCCGGGCGGAAACCAGTGCATTGAATTTGGTGTGGCAAACCCCGATCGGAGAGGGAACCACTTTATCCAAATATACGAAATCGTTCGCGAATCAGGTCGTGACCGTCATGGTGACCAAGGTCGATCTGAACAACCCGTACGTAGAGGTCAAGCCTGTCTACGGGACAGCGGGCAAGCTGACGGAAAAGCAGACCGTTACCCAGATGGCTCGCGAGACAGGCGCGATCGCTGCGATTAACGCGGACTTTTTCAACATGTCCAAGCGGGGAGCGCCGTTTGGCATCGTGATGAAGGACGAGCAGCTGATATCCTCGATGGGATTGATCTCGTACTGGTACAGCCTGGGGGTGACCGGAGACAAGATAGCGATCATCGACAAGTTCGGGTTCGGCGGAAAAGTCACCGCGCCGAACGGAGCCGTCTACTCGATTCAAGGCGTCAACAAAGAAGAGTACAATCCGAGCGAAGGCCGCAAAAGCCACCAGAACCAGTTGAACGTCTATACGCCTTCCTTCGGGAAAACAAGTCTGGGCGCAATTCCTGGCTACAAGGATGTCGTCGAGATTTTGTTCGTGGACAACGTCGCAAAGGAAGTGCGGGTCAATCAACCGGGAGTATACATACCTTACAACGGATACGTCCTGTGGGGACACGGCGCGGCAGCGGCCTTCCTCAAGCAAAACTTCCCGGTGGGGGCGAGAGCGGTGATCGAGTACCAAACCACCCCGCAAACTCTCAACCTGAAACAAGCTGTAGGCGGCAACGTGTTGCTCGTGGACCAGGGAAAAGCGTTGACGTCGTTTCAGGCCGACAAGTCGATCACTTCCCTCAATGCTCGCACGGCAGTAGGCGTGTCCCAGGATGGAAAAACCCTGTACATGGTCACGATCGACGCGAATAAAGGCGTGTATCTGGACGAGCTGGCTAAAATCATGGCGGAGCTCGGCTCTTATCGTGCCGTGAACTTTGACGGTGGCGGCTCTACAACGCTGGCTGCCCGCATGCTGGGCGAGACGCATGCCAACCTGGCTAACAAGCCGAGTGGCGGCGCCGAACGCCGCGTGCCAACCGGGCTTGCTGTATACAACACCGCTCCGCCGGGAGAATTGCGAGGATTCCAAATTGACGTGCCGGCAGAGGTGCTGATCGGGCAAACTGTTACGCTCACGGCCTCCAAAGGATACGACACGCATTACCAGCCGTACGCGATCAATCCGGCGAACGTCACGTGGGAAACCACGCAAGCCGATGCCGGTACAGTAGAGGGACAACGCTTTACGCCAGCCCGCTCCGGCCAGATTACACTGACAGGCCGACTGGGCAACGTCGCGCAAAGCAAAGAAGTGCACGTGATTGCGGGCAGCGAGGTCCAACAGATCGTCGTCTCCCCGAACCCGGTCACGATCGCACCGGGACAAGCTGTCACGCTGGATGTGAAAATCAAGACGAAAAAAGGAGCGACGCTTCAGGCGACGCCGCTTAGCGTGAAAGCGAGCGTGGACTCTGCTGTCGCTACCGTCAACGACAAGCTGCAGCTGGTAGCAGGCAACGAGCCGGGAAATGGACACCTGACGATTACGTATGACGGTGTATCGACTACCGTGCCGTTTTCTGTCGGCCAATTCGAGCAGCCATGGCTGACGTTTGACAACCAGGTCGGCATGTACCACGCTGCCAACCCGGGCAGCATCAGCTCGGCAGGCTCGTTTGCGCTCGTTCAGGACCAGGTATTCCGCACGAAAAAAGCGGCGAAGCTCGTCTACAACTTCTCCGGAGCGCCAGCGAACCAACTGCGCATCGCTTACGGCGTGCTCGGCTCCCAGCCGGTCGCCATCCCAGGCAAGCCGCTCGGCATCGGCTTGTGGGTAAACGGAGATAACAGCAGACATTGGCTGCGCGCAGAAGTGCTGGATGCCAACGGCAAGACCGTCTACGTCGATTTGGCCAAAGAAATCGACTGGACAGGCTGGAAGCAGGTAAAAGGCTACTTCCCGAGCAATGCCGCCTATCCGTTGAAGCTGAAGAGCATCTACGTAGTGGACCAGCCGAACGACGGCATTACGCATGACAAAGGAACGCTGTACTTCGACGAACTGTCGCTCCTTTTGCCGAACCAGACAGGCCAGCCGAGCAATGCGACTGTGGTGCCTGAACTGCCGGGCAGCCTGTCTCTGGGCGCGGAGCTTGACCTCGGCTACTCGTTTGAGAAAACCGCTTCGTTTTTGGACAGCGCTGTGGTGGAAATCGACTCGATCGTCAATCAGCAGTTGCCCGGGTATGTCCCTGCGGACTACTCGTTCACGATCAAGCCGGGAGAACGCAAGGCGGGCACAGAAGACGCGATCTTCACGTCGCCGGTCAAGCTGACGCTTGTACCGAAGAAGTGGATTGCCGGAAAAGGAGTCGGACTTCTGTACGTCAACGAAACCAACCAGACGCTCGATCCGCTCTTGGGCACCAAAAACGCGCAAGGGCAGTGGGTGTATGAGGTGAACAGCTACGGCAAATACGTTCCGTACTATATGGACGATGCAGGAGCGGCAAGTCCGTCGTTTACCGACATCGCCAACCACCCGGCCAAGAAGGAAATCATGTTTATGGCGGAGAACGGATACGTCAAAGGATTGACGGACACGACGTTCGGACCGGAAACTTCGCTTACCAGAGCGCAATTCGTCACCTTGCTGGCGCGTACGTTCCACTGGGAGCTGCCCGACTCGCCGAAGCTCAGCTTCAAGGACAAGGTGCCTGCCTATGCGCAGGGAGCGGTCCAGGTGGCCGTTGCCAAAGGCTTGGTAAAAGGCTACGAGGATAAAACGTTCCGCCCCGACAAACCGGTGACCCGAGCAGAAGCGGCTGTCATTCTGGATCGGCTGGTAAACAAAAAAGGAGCGGCCAAAACCGTTTCCGACAAAGGAACATGGCCGTCCTGGGCTGCTTCGTCCATCGCCAACATGGTCGGACTCGGCCTGATCGATCCGGTCGGCGGAAAATACCAGCCAAACAAACCGACGACCCGCGCTGTGTGCGTCGTAGCGCTCTATCGCATTTTGCAGCAAACCAAATAAAAGCAGCAAGTAAAGACCAGGCTTCTCTCATCAAGGGGAGCGTGGTCTTTTTTCATTTTCCGCCCATCCAAAAAAAGTCATTGCCAAAAATGGTCAACCATTTTAATATTTTGGTTAACAAATATATGTTAACCAAAGGGGTGTCTTGGTTGTTACATACTTCTTCCTATCCCTATGACTATGACGAACTGGCGCAGAAGAACAAGCAATTTTTGTGGCATCCTTTTACGCAAATGAAAGACTACAACGCGCAGGATCCTTTGATTATTGCCAGAGGCGAGGGGGTCAAGCTGTTCGACGTCCATGGCAAGGCGTATTACGACGGCTTTTCTTCTGTTTGGCTGAACGTTCACGGCCACAATGTCCCCGAGTTGAATCAGGCCATCATGGAGCAGCTGTCGCAAATCGCGCATTCGACTTTGCTGGGCATGGCCAACGTGCCGTCCATCTTGCTGGCGGAGCAACTGGTGCGAATCGCGCCGCCTGGACTCAGCAAAGTGTTTTACTCGGACAACGGCGCGACGGCGGTGGAAATCTCCCTGAAAATGGCGTTCCAGTATTGGCAAAACCGCGGACAGACGGGCAAGCATTCGTTTATTACGATGAACAACGCCTACCACGGCGACACGATCGGAGCGACCAGCGTAGGCGCCATCCCGCTGTACCATCAGGTCTACAAGCCGCTGCTCTTTTCTCCGTACGTCATCCCTTACCCGTACCCCTATCGGGATGGAGGAGAGCAGGCGGCCATGGAAGCGACCTTGAGCCAGCTGGAAAGCCTGCTGCAGCAAAAAGCAGGCGAGATTGCCGCCATGATTGTCGAGCCTGTGGTCCAGGGAGCCAGCGGGATGATCGTCATGCCTGACGGCTGTTTGAAGCGGATTGCGGAGTTGTTGCGCGCGCATGACGTGCTGCTGATCGCGGATGAGGTCGCGACAGGCTTTGGACGGACCGGGAAAATGTTCGCCTGTGAGCATGACGGCGTAGTGCCAGACATTATGGCGGTTGCCAAAGGGCTGACCGGAGGCTACTTGCCTGTAGCAGCTACGCTCGTTACGGAAGAAATCTACGACGCTTTTTACGCCGACTACGAGGAGCAGAAGACCTTTTTCCACGGCCACTCCTTCACGGGAAATCCGCTTGGCTGCGCCGTAGCGCTGGCCAACCTGCGACTCATGGAGGAGCGGCGTCTGGTCGAGCAGGTAGCGGAAAAAGCGGTCGGGCTGGCAAAGCTTTTGCAGCCGCTCAAGGCAGAGCCGCATGTCGGCGATATCCGGCAAAAAGGCTTGATGGCGGGGATTGAGCTGGTCCGAGACAAAAAGACGAAGGAGCCGTACCACTGGAACGAGCGCATCGGCGTCCGCGTCTGCCAGCGGGCGAGAGAAAAGGGTCTGCTGACCCGACCGCTGGGCAATGTGATCGTCTTCATCCCGCCGCTGGCCTCCCGAA
The DNA here is from genome assembly GCF_051967035.1 of Brevibacillus sp. SAFN-007a. Classification (NCBI taxonomy): domain Bacteria; kingdom Bacillati; phylum Bacillota; class Bacilli; order Caryophanales; family Paenibacillaceae; genus Brevibacillus; species Brevibacillus sp. SAFN-007a. Next base: position 270,446 of record NZ_JBQCKK010000002.1, read on the forward strand.
TGGACGAAATGGCGGAAATGGTGCAAATGTTGGCGGAATCCATTCACGAGGTCACGCTGGAACAAAAGGGGCAGACGGTGCGATGAGCAAGGAGTTTGCAGGATTGTTCGTTGCCGGGACGGATACGGAGGTGGGCAAAACCGTTGTTACGGCTGGAATCGCGGCCGCGCTGCGCGAGAGAGGCTCTGATGTCGGCGTGTGGAAGCCCGTCCAGTCCGGGGCGTTGGCGCATGAAGAGACAAGCGATGCCTTTCGCTTGCGGGCAGGGAGTGGTGTAGGGGACTTGTGCGAGGAAATTGCGCCACTGGCGTTTTCCGCGCCGCTGACTCCCTGGCTGGCCGCAAAGGCGGAGGGCAGGACGCTCACGCTGGATGAAGTCGTGGCGGGTGGGCCTTCCTTGATGGCGAAGCACGACTGGCTGCTGGTGGAGGGAGCAGGCGGGCTGGCCGTGCCGCTGACGGAAACGGAGATGATGGTGGATGTAGCTGTCCGGCTCCAACTGCCGCTTTTGCTGGTCGCCCGCGCAGGGCTTGGCACGATCAACCATACGCTCTTGTCGGTCTGGTATGCCCGCTCTCGGGGGCTTGAGGTGGCTGGTGTGATTTTGAATGCCGCAACGATGGCGACCGACCGGAGTGTCGCGACGAATGCGGCGATGATCGAGCGTTACGGGAATGTTTCTGTATGGGGCACGCTGCCGTATACGGATGCCGAGCTGACAAAAGAGCGGCTGGCTGCATGGGCGAGGGAGCATGTCGATCTGACGGCTATCGAGCGTGTGCTGAAAAAGCAATCCATAAAAGGGGAGATACGAGGATGAACAAGACCGTTGCCATGAACTGGAATGTGTACGCAGAGAAGGCTGTGCAAAAGGAAGTGCTGACGCAGGAGGAGGCGCTGCGCGTGCTGCAAGCGCCGGACGATGAACTGTTGCCGCTCTTGCAAGCCGCTTTTCAGGTCCGAAAGCACTTTTTCGGGAAAAAGGTCAAGCTGAACATGATCCTGAACGCGAAAAGCGGTCTGTGCCCGGAAGATTGCGGATACTGCTCGCAGTCGATCGTCTCCACCGCTCCTGTAGCCAAGTACACCATGCTCGACAAAGACACGTTGCTGGCGGGAGCGCGGGAAGCGCTGAACCGCAAGGCAGGGACGTACTGTATCGTCGCTTCCGGCCGCGGACCGACCGAAAAGGAGCTGGGGCAGGTGATCGAAGCGGTGAAGGAAATTCGCGAGACCATGCCGCTGAAAATATGCGCTTGTCTCGGCATCCTGAGCGACGAGCAGGCACAGCGGCTGAAGGAAGCGGGCGTGCATCGCTACAACCACAACCTGAACACAAGCCGCAATCATTACTCGTCGATTACGACCACGCATACATACGATCAGCGGGTGGAAACCGTCGATACCGTGAAAAAAGCCGGGATGTCGCCATGCTCTGGCGTCATCGTCGGCATGGGGGAAAGCGATGAGGAGATCGTGGAGATGGCGTATGCCTTGCGCAGTCTGGATGCCGATTCCATCCCGGTCAACTTTTTGAATGCGATTCCGGGTACCCCGCTGCAAAACCAGGGCCGCACGCCGGCGCAAAAGGCGCTGAAGGTGCTGGCGCTGTTCCGCTTCGTCTGCCCTGACAAAGAGATTCGCGTGGCAGGCGGACGCGAGGTGAATCTGCGCAGCTTGCAGCCGCTGTCGCTCTACGCGGCCAATTCGCTGTTTGTCGGCGACTATTTGACGACGCCGGGACAGGAGATTTCCACCGATCACAAAATGATCGAAGACCTCGGCTTCGAAATCGAGCTATGTGCGCTGTAGGCAAAGAGGTGCGGCACATGAAGCGCAAGTACGAATGGCTGGAGGCGGAGTGGAGCCGGATGCGGGAGCAGTCGCTGGACAGAACGTGGCAGACGGTGGAACCGATAGCCGAAGCAGGCGGCGCGTGGATTCGGGTTGGCGGGAAAAAGCTGCTGAATTTATCCGCCAACAACTATCTGGGGCTTGCTCATGAAGAGCGGATCGTGGAAGCGGGCGAAAAGGCCGCGAGAAAATGGGGCGCGGGCGGCACGGCTTCCCGCCTCGTACTGGGCAATTACCCGCTGTACGACGAACTGGAGCAGCGCCTGGCCGAGTGGAAGCAGCGCGAAGGAGCGCTCGTGTTTGCCAGCGGCTATCAGGCGAATACGGGAGTGATCGCCGCACTTGCCGGCCGGGGCGATGTCGTGTTGAGCGATCGGCTGAACCACGCCAGCATTGTCGACGGCATCATCCTGAGCCGTGCCGAGCATGTCCGGTATCGGCACAACGATGTGGAGCATCTGGCATTTTTGCTGCAAAAGCATCAGGGGGCAAGGCGGAAATGGATCGTGACGGACAGCATTTTTTCCATGGACGGCGACAAGGCTCCGCTGTTGGCTTTGGCCGAGCTGCGCGAGCGCTACGACGCTCTGCTTATGGTCGACGAGGCGCATGCGGGCGGCGTGCGCGGGGAACAGGGCCAGGGCTTGTGCCACGAGCTGGGGATAGCCGACCAGGTGGATGTGCTGATGGGCACGTTCAGCAAAGCCTTTGGGGCGTACGGCGCCTATGTATGTGCCGACACGCCCGTGATTCGCCATTTGCGTTCGAAGGCCCGCTCGCTCCTATACTCCACCGCTTTGCCGCCCGCCGTCGTCGGCTCGACGCTTGCGGCGTTGACGCAAATCGAGACAGACACGTGGAGAAGGCAAGCCCTCCGGCAAAACGCAAGTTGGTTTCGCCGGCAGCTGCGCGCGAGCGGCTTTGCCGTACCAGACGATGACACGCACATTATCCCGCTGGCGATCGGCGAAAACGAGCGGGCGCTGCAATTCAGCCGGAAGCTCCTGGAGCGCGGGATTGCCGCTGTTGCCATTCGTCCGCCCACCGTTCCGGATGGGACCGCGCGCATCCGTTTTACGGTGATGGCGACGCATACCCCGGAGGAACTGACGTGGGCCGTCCGGGAGCTGGCTGCCATTCGCGATGAGCTGGACGGGAGGGATGCGCTGTGACGCCAGCGATACTTTGGCTGACAGGTTGGGGGATGTCGGATTCCTGCTGGGAGCAAGTCCGTCGACAGCTTCCTTGTGCGTTGCACCTGGCACCGGACTTTTCGCGCGTGTCCCACCCGGAAGCGTTTTACGAGGCAGTAGAACAGACAGCTCGCTCAGTCGCCGGAAAAGAGCTGGTTGTCGTCGGCTGGTCCATGGGCGGGCTGCTGGCGCTCAGACTGGCAGCCTCCTATCCTGTAGCAGGGCTGGTTCTCATCGGAACAACCATGCGCTTTGTCCGCGAGTCGGCAGAGCGGGACCGTGGCTGGGGCGCAGCCGTGCTGCAACGGATGCAGCGGCTGTTGCCAAAAGACCGCGAGCGGATCATGGCCCAGTTCGCGGAGCAGATGCTGACGGCGGAGGAACGCGAGCAAAACCGACTGGATACGGGAAAAGTGGGGGAGCAGTGGAGCGAGCGCTCCCTGCTCGCGGGTCTCGATTACCTGGCAAGCGAGGACTGTCGGCATAAAGCGGCGTCACTCTCCTGTCCGGCCATCGTCATTCACGGAACAGACGACCTCATCTGTCCGCTGGCAGCGGGCGAGGAGTTGGCAAGCGCGCTGCCGGCTGCTGAGTTTGTGCGGCTGCAAGACTGCGGCCACGCACCCCCCATTTTTTACCCGGACGTGGTCGGGACAGCGGTAGCAAGGATGGTGAAGCAAATTGCGCAGCAACATGGTCAAGCATCGGTTCAGTCACAAGGCAGCCTCCTATGAACAGTACGCCATCGTGCAAAAGGAGATGGCGCATCAACTGAGCGCAATGGTTCAGACGGCCCTCTCGCAAGAAGAAGTTTCCCGCATCCTGGAGGTCGGCTGCGGCACTGGGGGGCTGACCCGTCTACTTGTCAGCCAGTATCCTCATGCCGAATACGAGGCGATTGACGTCGCCGGCGGAATGATTGCCCAGGCTCAGGCCAGCCTTGCCCGTCTCGGCCTGACAGCAAGCTTTCTCCAGGCCGATGCAGAGGAATGGGTCTGGACGCAGCCGGAAGCCGCCAAAGACTTGATTGTGTCAGGAGCCTGCTTTCAATGGTTTTTTCGTCCGGATGAGACGATCCGCGGCTTGTGCCGCTTGCTTGCGCCAAACGCCCCGCTCTTTTTTTCTACTTTCGGGCCGGATACCTTTTGTGAGCTGCACGATTCGTTTGCCCATGCCCACGGCAGACTGGGCGAAAAAGCGGTACGGCACGGCCTGTCCTTTCTGTCAGCGGAACAGTGGCTGCGCATGCTGGAGGCGGCGGGAATGGGTTCTTTGCAGGTGACGGCGGAAAAGGTCGTGCTGACCTATCCCGGCGTGCTCGACTTTTTGCATGCGGTCAAGGCAGTAGGCGCCAATACGAGCGAGGACAAGGGCGCGGGCCTGGGCCGACGAAGGCTGCTGCTTGAGATGATGGACTATTACGAGAAAAGGTATGGCGGGGAGCAGGGCGTGCAGGTCACGTACGACCTGCTTTACATCAGCGGTCGTCGCCAGCCGTTTTGCTAACCGGGCCGCATCTGCAACGCCAGTGAGTCATGGTGGATGGTGCGCGGCTGTCCCGATTGGCGACGGAGGCTTCGTTGGCACGAACGAGCGCACGTAGCGAAAAACATGTCTTCCGCTCTTCGGGGCAGGGAGACGCTTTTTTTGTCTGAAAGCGATTTCTTTGCAGGAATCCGTACAAAAATAGGGAATTTTAAGAAGGTTGGCTATCCTGTTCATTCGAGGAGTGTATGGAAGATGAGTCAAAAGGAAATCGTTATCGCAAGCGCAGTGCGCACGGCCATCGGCAGCTTTCAGGGCACGCTTGCGGGAATCAGCGCGACAAAGCTGGGCGGAATCGTCCTCGAAGCGGCCTTGGAGCGCGCAGGTGTGACCAAGGATGCGGTCGATGAAGTGATTATGGGAAATGTGCTGTCTGCGGGTCTGGGACAAAACCCTGCGCGGCAGGCTGCCATTCATGCGGGATTGGCTCACGAGGTGCCATCCTTGACGATTAACAAAGTATGCGGCTCGGGATTAAAAGCCGTTCATTTGGCTGTACAGGCAATCGTAAGCGGAGACGCCGAGGTCGTACTGGCAGGGGGCATGGAAAACATGAGTCAGGCTCCGTATTTGCTGGAGGGCGCGCGCTCGGGGTTCCGCATGGGTGACCAGAAGGTGGTCGACACGATGATTCGCGATGGCCTTTGGTGCGCCTTCAACGACTATCATATGGGAATCACGGCTGAAAATCTGTGTGCGAAATACGAGATCGGACGGGAAGAGCAGGATGAGTTTGCCGCGTGGAGCCAGCAGAAAGCCCAGGCAGCTCTGGCAAGCGGCCGTTTTCAGGATGAGATCGTACCTGTTCCGATTCCGCAGCGCAAAGGCGATCCGGTGCTGTTTTCCGTCGACGAATTTCCGCGTGCCGGCGTAACGGTCGAGATGCTCGCCAAGCTGAAGCCAGCCTTTAAAAAGGACGGAACCGTCACGGCGGGGAACGCATCCGGCATCAATGACGGCGCGGCTGCTTTGTTACTCATGACCAGGGAAAAAGCGGAAGAACTGGGAGTCAGACCGCTCGCGCGCATCGTGGCCAACGCCAGCGCCGGGGTCGATCCGAGCATCATGGGCTACGGGCCTGTTCCCGCGACCAAGCGCGTTTTGGAGAAGGCAGGACTCTCCTTGTCCGACATCGATCTGATCGAAGCGAACGAAGCTTTTGCCGTTCAGTCGCTGTCTGTGGGCAAAGCGCTTGGCATCGACCGCGAAAAGCTGAACGTTAACGGGGGAGCCATCGCGCTTGGTCATCCAATTGGCGCAAGCGGGGCGAGAATTTTAGTCACCCTTGTTCACGAATTGCAAAAGCGCGAAGGGGCAAAATATGGTCTGGCAACCTTGTGCATTGGCGGTGGACAGGGCGTTTCGACGATTGTGGAAAAAATATAAATTTCCAATTGTGAACGCTTTGTGTACAGAACAAGACGAACGTTGACAAAGGGAATAATTCTTCGTTAATATGGATGAGGGCAAAGGGTACTTGACACCAGCCCTCTCCTTATGTATGAAAGGAGAATGTTGTTCCGTGTCGAAAATCGATAATCCCTGGCGAGCGATCACGTTGGTCACCCTGATCGGTGTCGATATGGCGATTTGTGTGATTGCGGGAGTCCTTCTGGGAAAATACCTCGATGGTCTGTTCGCTACCAATCCGCTCTTTTTGATGGTTGGACTGCTCGCGGGATTAGGAATAGGCGTGTACAGCGTCTACCGCATCATTCGCGGTTACCTCTAGGGAGATGGGACATGCAAACGTTTTCTTCGGCAATGCGATCCACGTTTCGCTATGCCTTTTTCTGTATGGCAATTGCCGCGATACTCTGGGCGCTGTTGCCATCCTGTCGTTTCTTTTTGCAAAGCCTCCTGCTCGGGATGGCTGGCAGTCTAGTGAATGGCACGGTCCTCTTCAGCAAAACCTGGCGAATTGGCCAGATGGCTGTCGATCCAGGCGTGCGGCCGAAAGGGACAGGTATGCTGCAACGCTTGGTCGTGGCAGGCTTTGCTGTCTTTTTGACCATGCGTTTTCCTCACATGTTTGGACTGGCCGGAGTGCTGATCGGCTTGTTCCTCTTTCAGATTCTCAGCTTCCTTTTTGTGTATCGCTCCTTTAAATAGATAGCAGAATTCTTTTTGACATGCACGCAAGCAAAATATTCGCGCGGAAGAAAGGGGTGAAATACATGCATTATTCTCTGCGATTTGAATGGCTGGGCATGGTATTTGACATCTCCACTATTCTCATGATTTTGGTAACCTCTCTGGTGGTGCTATTGCTCTGTATCGGGATGACTCGCAATCTGACCTCCGCTGCACCAAGCGGCGCGCAAAATGTGATGGAATGGATTGTGGACTTCGTAACCGGTATTACCAAAAGCTATATCTCACCGAAAAAAGCTGCGGGTTTTGTCTCGCTGGCACTGACCTTGTTCCTCTACATTTTCCTTGGAAACCAACTGGGTCTTGTATTTAACGTGAATACAGCACACCACAACGGTCCTGACCATCAAGTAAGCGAAAAGGTTAAAGACATGTTGACGCTTTCCACGAGCGAAGAGGCGAAGCAACAAAAGCTGGCCAAGCTTGAGGAAGAGCTGAACGCAAGCGATCCGCAGTCACACGGCGTTATCATTGGCTGGTGGAAATCCCCAACCGCGACTCCGAGCGTAACCTTCGCTCTCGCGTTCATCGTTTTGCTGTATGCTCACTACTTGGGAATCAAGAAGAGTTTCGGTGGATGGTTGAAACATACATTCCTGAACCCGATTCACATTCTGGAGGAGTTCATCATCAAGCCGCTGACGCTTCCTTTGCGTCTATTCGGTAACATCTTCGCGGGTGAGGTTTTGATCGCCTTCCTCTTGGGTGTAGGGATCTTCGGAAGTATTCCGCTGTTCCTGTGGCTGGGCTACTCCGTGTTTGTCGGCTCTGTACAGGCATTCATTTTCACTACGCTGGCGATGGTTTACCTGTCTCAGCAAGTGAATGAAGATCACTAATCAGCATTTCCCCGATTTTCTTTTGATTCTTGATTCGTTTCTCACAACACTAAGGAGGTTTTTAAACAATGGAAGGTTTGGCTCTTGCAATTGGTATCGTATTTGGTCTCGCTGCTCTTGGCGCAGCAATCGGAAACTCCCTGGTCATTTCCCGTACAATTGAAGGTGTAGCTCGTCAACCAGAAGCACGTGGTAACCTGATGGGTCTCATGTTCCTGGGTCTCGGTCTGGTAGAGGCGGTTCCGATCATCGCTGTAGCGATCGGTTTCATTCTCTTCGGTCGTATGTAGTCAGCGAGCAATTGGTGAAAATAGGCGGGCGCTTGATACCCGCCTCTATTTTTGAGCGAGTGGCAGCCTTTTCTCTCGTTCGCTCATCGAAGGAAGGTTTCGCGTTTGGAGCGAGGCCGGCTTACAGGCAAAGAGCGGTTCATACCGTGATGATACATCTTTCTTTTCGCAGGAAGGAGTGAAACGAATGCTCGACTTTGGAGCGGTATCCCTGGAATGGGGAACGCTTTTAACCCAAGCAATTGTGTTCTTGTTGTTGCTCTTGCTGGTTCGTAAATTGGCTATGGGCCCGATCGTTAGCATCATGGAAAAACGTCGTCAGCATATCGAAAACCAAATTTCATCGGCTGAGCGCAATCGCGCGGAAGCAGAAGCTCTCTTGGCAGAGCAGCGCCGCGTACTGGATGAAGCGCGGGCTGAATCCAAAGCCATCATCGACCGTGCGACCAAGCAAGCGTCTGATGAAGCAAGCAAAATCGTGGCCGAAGCGCAAGCGGTATCCGAGCGCATGAAAGCGGACGCAAGCGCTGAACTGGCCCGTGAAGTAGAAAAAGCAAAACTCGAACTGCGCGAGCAAATGACAGCTCTTTCCGTACTTTTGGCTTCCAAAATTATTGAAAAAGAGCTGGACGAGGCAGCGCAAAAGTCTACGGTTGACAAATTCCTCGCTCAAGTAGGAGATCGCCTATGAGTAGCGCAGTAGGGAAGCGTTATGCTCGCGCGCTCTTTGAGGTAGCGAGCGAGCGCGGCAAGATCGATCAGGTGGAAGCGGACCTTGGTGCGATCGTGCAGGCTGTGGAAGGCAACGAAGATCTGAAAAAGATCATGCAGCACCCGCACATCGCGGCAGATGCAAAGGGCAAACTGGTTGATGAGCTGTTCAAAAGCCATGTAGGGGAAGAGAGCCTCAACTTCCTGAGCGTCCTGATTGACAACGGACGGGAAGCGCAGCTGTCCGACATCTACAGTTCCTTTGTACAGTTGGCAAACGAAGCGCGTGGCTATGCAGATGCTATCGTCACAAGCGCGAAGCCGCTTTCGGAAGAAGAAAAAGCGGAGCTGGCTGACAAGTTCGGCCAAAAAGTAAAGAAAAAGCTGCGGGTGACAGCGGTTGTAGATCCCGCGATTCTCGGTGGCATTATTATCAAAATCGGCGATCGTCTGTACGATGGCAGCCTGAAAACGAAGCTGGAAACCTTTGCGCAAAAGGCGTAAAGCTCGGTCTTTAAGAAGTTGGATGAATGGGGTGAAGTAAGTGAGTGCAATCAGACCAGAAGAAATTAGCTCCCTCATCAAAGAGCGGATCGCTAATTTTAAATCTGAAATCGAAGTGGTAGATGTAGGCACAGTCATCCAGGTAGGTGACGGTATTGCCCGCGTTCACGGTTTGGAAAAGGCCATGCAAGGGGAGCTCCTTGAGTTCCAAAATGGCGTAATGGGTATGGTACTCAACTTGGAAGAAGATAACGTGGGTGTCGTTATTATGGGACCTTTCCGCGACATCAAGGAAGGCGACACCGTAAAACGTACCGGTCGCGTTATGGAAGTGCCAGTAGGGGAAGCGCTGCTTGGCCGCGTAGTGAACCCACTGGGTCAACCGATTGATGGTCAAGGACCTATCGCCAATAGCGGCTACCGTCCGATCGAGAGTCCAGCTCCTGGCGTAATGGCGCGTAAATCCGTACATGAGCCGCTGCAAACAGGTATCAAAGCGATTGACGCGATGATCCCGATTGGCCGTGGACAACGCGAGTTGATTATTGGCGACCGCCAAACGGGTAAAACAGCTGTGGCGCTCGACACGATCATCAACCAAAAAGGCAAAGACATGATTTGTATCTACGTAGCGATCGGTCAAAAGCAATCGACCGTTGCGAACATCGTAGAAACCCTGCGTAAAGCAGGCGCTCTGGAATACACCATCGTCGTTTCCGCTACCGCTTCTGACCCGGCGCCAATGCTGTACCTGGCACCATACGCTGGCGTAACCATGGCGGAGTACTTCATGTACAAAGGCGGACACGTTCTGTGCGTATACGATGACCTGTCCAAACAGGCTGCTGCCTACCGCGAAATGTCCCTGTTGCTCCGTCGTCCTCCAGGCCGCGAAGCATATCCGGGTGACGTATTCTATCTGCACTCCCGTTTGCTGGAGCGCGCTGCGAAACTGTCTGATGAGCTGGGCGGCGGTTCGATTACGGCTCTGCCATTCATCGAGACGCAAGCGGGCGACATTTCCGCGTACATTCCAACCAACGTGATCTCCATCACGGACGGTCAGATCTTCCTGGAAACAGACTTGTTCAACGCCGGTCAACGTCCAGCGGTTAACACTGGTCTTTCCGTATCCCGTGTAGGGGGTTCCGCGCAAATCAAGGCGATGAAAAAGGTAGCAGGTCCACTCAAGCTGGAGTTGGCTCAATACCGTGAGTTGGCTGCGTTTGCTCAGTTCGGTTCCGATCTGGACAAGGCTACCCAAGCTCGCCTGACCCGCGGGGAGCGCTTGATGGAAATCATGAAGCAAGGCCAGTTCGATCCAATGCCTGTTGAGAAGCAAGTGGCTTCTATCTATAGCGCGACTCGCGGTTATCTGGATGACATTCCAGTAGCAGACGTACGCCGCTTTGAGAAAGAATTGCTGTCTTTCCTGGAATCCAACAAACCGCATCTGTTGGAGCACATCCGTACCACGAAAGACCTCCCGGATGAAAAAGAACTGAACGCAGCGATCGAAGAGTTCAAAAAAGGCTTTTCGGTAACGCGCTAATCGTTAACCTGATAGACATCAGATGCATGCCCGGGCGCTTTGCCCGGCATGCGTTCTCAAGGTGGTGAAAACGAGTGGCAAAAGGAATTCGTGAGATTCGACGCAGTATTAAAAGCACCAAAAATACGCGCCAAATCACAAAAGCGATGAAAATGGTGGCGGCTGCCAAGCTCCGCCGCAACCAGGAGAAGGCCGAGGCAGCACGCCCATACGCCGACAAGATCCAGGAAGTGATTGCAAGCATCGCGAGCGGGACTTCCGGCTCCAAACATCCGATGCTGCAAAAACGTCCGGTGAAAAAGACCGGCTACATTGTCATCACGTCCGACCGCGGACTTGCTGGAGGCTACAATGCCAACATGCTTCGTAAAGTGGTTACCACGATCAGCGAAAAGCACAAGTCCCAAGACGAGTACGGTATTTTTGTAATCGGACGCAAAGGGCGCGACTTCTTCCGCAAACGGAACTATCCGCTCCTGGAAGAGGTAACGGGTCTGCCAGCCAACCCATCGTTTGCGGACATTAAAAAAATTGCCAGTGCGGCAGTCCAAATGTTTGCGAACGAGCAAATCGACGAGTTGTACCTGTGCTACAACAAGTTCCAAAGTGCAATTTCGCAAATACCTACCGTAAAACAATTGCTGCCACTGGAAGCTCCCGAGAGCAACGAGGTGCGCACAATCAATTACGAATATGAGCCGTCCTCGGAAGAAGTACTGGCGGATCTTCTGCCCAAATATGCGGAAACACTGGTGTACAGTGCGCTTCTGGAAGCGAAGGCTTCCGAGGAAGGTTCCCGTATGACTGCCATGGGCAACGCGACAGACAACGCAACGGATATGATCAACCGTTACACCTTGATCTACAACCGTGCCCGTCAGGCAGCGATTACGCAAGAAATTTCCGAGATCGTTGCAGGTGCAAACGCACAGGCGTAAGTGGCAGCGAATAGCTCCCAATTTAGCTTTACAGGAGGGAAGAAGTAAGATGGCGAATGGACGCGTGGTTCAGGTAATGGGTCCGGTTGTTGACATCGAGTTCGAGCGTGGACACCTGCCTGCCATTTACAATGCGATCAAGATTCAACATAAAGCACAAAGCGCTGGCGAGCGCGACATCGACTTGACCGTTGAGGTTGCGACTCACCTGGGTGATAACATGGTTCGTACCGTTGCAATGTCTTCTACCGACGGTTTGGTTCGCGGAATGGAAGCCGTTGACACAGGTGCGCCTATCTCCGTTCCAGTGGGTGCGGTAACCCTTGGACGCGTATTCAACGTATTGGGAGAACCGATCGACCAGCAAGAGCTGGGGCACGTAGAGCGTCGTGACCCGATTCACCGCAAAGCTCCTGAGTTCGTAGAACAAGCAACCAATGTTGAAATCCTGGAAACAGGGATCAAAGTTATTGACCTGTTGGCTCCGTACATCAAGGGTGGAAAAATCGGTCTGTTTGGTGGTGCGGGTGTAGGGAAAACCGTTACCATTCAAGAGCTGATTAACAACATTGCACAAGAGCACGGCGGTATTTCCGTATTTGCTGGCGTAGGGGAGCGTACCCGTGAAGGGAACGACCTGTACCACGAGATGAAAGACGCAGGCGTTCTGCCGAAGACCGCGATGGTATTCGGTCAGATGAACGAACCGCCTGGTGCGCGTCTGCGCGTAGCGTTGACCGGTCTGACCATGGCGGAGTATTTCCGTGATGAAGAAGGCCGCGACGTTCTTCTGTTTATCGACAACATCTTCCGCTTTACCCAAGCGGGTTCCGAGGTGTCCGCTCTCTTGGGCCGTATGCCATCTGCGGTAGGTTACCAGCCAACACTGGCTACCGAAATGGGTCAGCTGCAAGAGCGCATTACCTCCACCAAAAAAGGTTCTGTAACGTCCATTCAAGCGATCTACGTACCAGCGGACGACTATACCGACCCGGCTCCTGCGACTACGTTTGCTCACTTGGACGCGACTACCAACCTGGAGCGTTCCATCGCCGAGTTGGGTATCTTCCCTGCGGTTGACCCGCTCGCATCCACTTCCCGTGCTCTGACTCCGGAAGTAGTTGGGCAAGAACACTACGATGTGGCTCGTGGCGTGCAAAAAATTCTGCAACGCTACAAAGAACTGCAAGATATCATCGCGATCCTCGGTATGGACGAGCTGAGCGACGAAGACAAGCAAGTCGTTGGCCGCGCACGCCGCATTCAACGCTTCCTGTCCCAGTCCTTCCACGTTGCCGAGCAATTTACCGGTAACCCAGGCCAATACGTGCCATTGAAAGAAACCGTTCGCAGCTTCAAGGAAATTCTCGAAGGCAAGCACGACCATCTGCCAGAGAGCGCGTTCCTGTATGTAGGAACCATTGAAGAAGCGGTGGAAAAAGCTAAGAAAATGGCGTAAGACACCCTGGAAAGGGGAGACGAGTAAGTGAGTAAGATGACAGTGGAAGTCGTAACTCCTGAACGGATCGTCTACAGCGGTCAGGCTGAAATGGTCATCGCTCGCGGCGTTCAAGGGGATCTCGGTATTTTGCCGAACCATATGCCGCTGGTAAGCCCGCTGAAAATAGCGCCGGTTCGGATCAAGACAGAAGGTGAAACCGAAGTAAAGATAGCTGTAAGCGGCGGCTTCATGGAAGTGCGCGGCGATAAGGTAACCATTCTTGCTGAAACGGCTGAATTGCCGGGAGACATTGATGCAGAACGCGCCAAGGCAGCGAAAGCTCGCGCCGAAAAGCGTTTGGCTGAGAAATATGCCGATATCGACGTCCAGCGTGCCGAGCGTGCGCTGCAACGTGCGATGGCGCGTCTCGACGTAATGAAGTAAGCATAAGCTTGATATCCCCGCGGCCAGGTGGCTGCGGGGATTTTTCGCTTGCACGACGTATATGGTTATTCATGTTTGCGGGCCATGATATTTCCAGTTGGTAATTGCCTATCGTTTCTGTGTATAATAGACCTAATGCCCTGCCGTCGGACATGATTTTGTTGCGCCAGCATAAGGGGCGGCACTGGCTTTTTGGAATTAAAGGAGAGTGTAACTGATGCAAACCATTCGCGATATTCGCCACAATCAGGATGGCGTCGTGATTCCTAGCGGCTTTAAGGCTAATGGCTGGTCGAGCGTGCTGTCTCATGAAATGAATGTCCTGTTTCAGTCCCTGTGTTTTGTCGTAACTGAGCACGAAACAAAAGCGGAGATGGAAAAAGCACTGGATGAAATCGAAGCATTGAAAGGCACGTTCTCCGAGCCTGTGAAGGAAGCTTTCAAATCGGAAGCGGACTATGAGGGCTATGTCAACCTGCTGAACCGCTTCAAATCGTTCCTGAAACGCTCGGATTACGATTACCCGACATCCCGTGCCGAAGCGATCGAGCTTTTCGTCAAATGGGGTCTGGTGATCGATCACGAGGATTACTGGGATATCCCTATTCATCCGTTCCCGGATGCGTCCCAACTGTTCAAGCTGAGTGAAGTGGAATCGCTCGCTTTGGCGCATGTGAAGCTGGAAGCGCTGGTCCACCCTGTGTTCAGCCGCCTGGTCCTGATGCTTCATGAACGCGACGAAAATACATTCAGCATCTCCAAGGCAGAAATGAAAGAAATGCTCAACACCAACGATCAAATGCTTGCTGAGGTTTTGATTAAGCTGACTCCGTACATGGAAGAAGCGATTGAGAACATGCTGGAGCTGCCAGATGATGAGAAGCTGAACTTCACGATTGTATGGGAGCGCATTTACGAGGACTTCCTCGGTCAGCCGTTTTCAAGCAACGTGCAATAATCAACGGAATAGGAGAGCCAGACAGGCCGTTTCGTTTGGCTATTATATGATGCTGGAAAAGCTTAGGGAGTTTTCTCTAAGTTTTTCCCTTTATATGGCACATATGGAAGGCTTTCGTTAGACACCCCCTTGGCAATTTGATATAATGATAAAGGTATTTTTTTCTAGCAGTATCGGTCTGCGACAACGTTCATACTTTCATCTGCGATGCTGCGAGCAGTACCCCTTTCATGAGGTGATGACTTCTCCTGGAGGGCAGCGCAAGACAGATTCACATCTTTCTTACGAGCGGAGGGAACGTGGGTGAATGACATCTACACCAACAATTATGTGATTGTCGCGATCTTTTTGATTCTGGGTGTGTTGCTGCCCGTGGCTACGGTCAGTTTCGTCGGTCCGTTGCTGCGTCCCAAAAAGCCGACACGGGAGAAGCAAACGACTTATGAAAGCGGTAACATTCCTGTTGGCGACAGCTGGGTACGCTTCAACGTAAAGTATTACATTTTCGCTCTCATGTTTGTCATCTTTGATGTAGAAACGCTCTTTCTGTACCCGTGGGCCGTCGCTTACAAAGAGCTGGGGCTGTTCGCCCTGGTCGAGATGGTCATCTTTATATCCTTGCTGGTAGTAGGGTTGATTTACGCGTGGAGAAAGAAGGTGCTGGAATGGAACTAGATCTGACAAGCATTGCGCCAGAATTGCAAGAAGAGCTGGATCGCAACGTCATGTTTACGACATTGGAAACGGTAAAAGGCTGGGTTCGCAGCAACTCGCTCTGGCCGCTGACCTTTGGTCTCGCCTGTTGCGCCATCGAGATGATGGGAACAGGTGGAGCGCGTTATGACCTGGACCGGTTCGGCGTAATCTTCCGCGCCTCGCCGAGACAATCCGATGTCATGATCGTAGCCGGAACGGTTACGAAAAAAATGGCTCCATTGCTGCGCCGATTGTACGATCAAATGCCCGAACCGAAATGGGTGATCGCCATGGGATCCTGTGCGACGGCGGGGGGTCCTTACGTGCGCTCGTACAGTGTGGTAAAAGGGGTAGACCAGATCGTGCCTGTCGACGTATATATTCCGGGCTGTCCGCCAAATCCAGCTGCCCTGATTTACGGAATCAACAAGCTCCAGGAAAAAATTCGCTATGAAGCGAAGACTGGGAAGCGGGTGACCAGTCCATGAGCGAAGAAAAACGCAAACCAACGCCGGAAGAAAAGGCGAAGGCCGCCGCTGAGGCTCGTGCCAAGGCCGAAGCTTTGCGAAAATTAAGAGAACAGGGAGAGCAGGCTCCACAGCCGAAAACGGAAGCCGAGGAAGCTCCCGCGCAAGCCCAAGCAGCAGAACCGCAAGCAGAGGCCGCGAAGCCCGTCTCGGAAATGACGCCAGAGGAAAAAGCCGCTGCGAAAAAGGCAGCCGCTGCCGAAGCTTTGGCCAAAGCAAAAGCGGCGAAAGAAGCCAAAGAGGCTGCCCAGCAGGCTGACGCTGCGTCAACAGCAGACGGTGCTGACGCAGATGCGAAGGCGAAAGCGGCTGCTGCCGCCAAAGCCAAGGCTGCGGCCGCTGCTGCCGTGAAGGCGAAGGCAGCCAGGGAAGCAGCAGGCGGGCAAACAGCAGAAGGCGGAGAGGACGACGCCAAGGCAAAGGCCGCCGCTGCCGCCAAAGCCAAAGCCGCCGCCGCGGCCGCTGCGAAGGCGAAAGCGGCGCAGGGAGAGGCCCCAGCCGCAGAGGAAGCTCCAAAAGCTCCTTCGAAAAATCAACCGTATCTCGACAAGTACGTAGAGCGGATTACCGAAGCATTTGGCAAGGAAGTGCTGGAGGCCGCCTACGTGAACGAGCTGGGCAAGGAAGTTCCGACGCTTGTGGTCCAAACAGAGCGCTGGCACGAGATCGCCCGGTTTCTGAAGGAAGACGAGCCGTTGGCCTTTGATTACCTGTCCGATCTGCACGGTGTGGACTACGAAGATCGGATGGAGGTGTACTACCACCTCTACTCCTACAAAAACCGACAAAGTTTGGCTGTAAAAGTCAAGACGAGCCGGGAACAGCCATCCGTTCCGTCTGTCATGGATATATGGCATGGCGCGAATTGGAACGAAAGAGAGACATTTGACTTGTTGGGCATTCATTTCCCGGGACATACCGATTTGCGTCGAATTTTGCTGCCGGATGATTGGGTAGGCTATCCGCTGCGAAAAGATTATGTGCAATACGACGAGGAGGTTTAACAGGTGAACCAGAACATCCTCACAACCCATGTCGACACCTCTTCTGAGACGGGCATTCGCACGGAAGAGATGCTCTTGAACGTAGGGCCACAGCATCCGAGTACACACGGCGTTTTTCGTCTGGTCGTCAAAATTGACGGAGAAACCATCAAGGAAGCGATTCCGGTGATGGGCTATCTTCACCGCGGAACAGAAAAGCTGGCGGAAAACCTGAACTACACGCAAATCATTCCCTACACAGACCGGATGGACTACGTGTCCGCCATGACCAATAACTACGTCTTTTGTCACGCGGTAGAAACGATGATGGGGCTGGAAATTCCGGAACGTGCCCAGTTTCTGCGGCTGATCGCCATGGAGCTGAACCGGGTAGCCAGTCACTTGGTCTGGTGGGGAACGTACCTGCTGGATATCGGGGCGATGGGACCGTTTCTGTATGCATTCCGCGATCGCGAGATGATCCTCGACCTGTTCAACGAGCTGTGCGGGGCGCGGATGACTTTTAACTACATGCGGATCGGCGGCGTCAAATGGGATGCGCCTCCAGGCTGGATCGACAAGGCGAAGGAATTCGTCCAATACATGAAGAAAGAACTGAACAACTACCATCAGTTGGTGTCGGGAAATGAAATTTTCATCAGCAGGATCAAGGGCATCGGCACGTTCGACACCAAGACGGCACTGGACTACTCGTTGTCCGGCGTCATGCTCCGCGCCACCGGGGTCAAATGGGACTTGCGCAAGGATGAGCCTTACTGCATCTACGATCGCTTTGATTTTGATGTCCCCACCGCAACAGAAGGGGACTGCATGGCCCGCTACCAATTGCGGATGGCGGAAATCGAACAGTCGCTGCGTATTTTGGAGCAGGCGCTGGAGCAATTCCCGAGCGAGGGAGAAGTGATCGGCAAAGTGCCGCGCGTCATCCGTCCGCCGGCGGGCGAGACTTATGTGCGCATCGAATCCCCGCGGGGCGAGATCGGCTGTTACATTGCCAGCCAGGGCAAGGATAAGCCGTGGAGATTGAAATTCAGACGTCCGTCCTTTAACAATTTGCAGATACTGCCCAAACTGTTGCAGGGAGAAAACCTTGCCAACATGATCGCCATTCTGGGCAGCATCGACATCGTGCTCGGGGAGGTTGACTGTTGATGAACGCGCTCCTGCAACAAGCCCCCTCATGGGGAAACACGCTCTGGTTTCTTGTGGCGGCGGTGGTTCTTTTGGCCGTCCTGCTGGGATTCGTGACGTATGCCATCTACTTTGAGCGCAAAGTCATCGGCTGGATGCAGCTGCGCATCGGTCCCAATCGCGTCGGGCCGCTCGGGCTGTTGCAAACCGTCGCGGACGTGACCAAGCTCCTCCTGAAAGAAGATACGCGTCCCAAGCATGCGGACAAAGCGCTGTTTACGCTGGCGCCCATTCTCGCCTATGCGCCTGCCTTCGCGGTTTTGGCCGTCATGCCGTTTACGGAAAGCATCCAGTTTGCCGACCTGGGAATCGGCCTTCTGTACTATATCGCTCTGTCGGGAATTACCGTGTTGGGTGTGATTACGGCTGGCTGGGCTTCGAACAACAAGTATTCGCTGATCGGGGGTCTCCGCTCTGCTGCGCAGATGATTAGCTATGAAGTGCCGCTAGTCATGTCCGTGGTGGGTGTCGTTCTGTTGACGGGCAGCATGAATCTCAGGGAAATTGTCGAGGCGCAGCGGGATGTCTGGAATATTGTGCCGCAGTTTATCGGCTTTGCCGTCTTTATCGTGGCGGCCCAGGCCGAGCTGAACCGCACGCCGTTTGACTTGCCGGAGGCCGAGTCGGAGCTGGTGGCAGGGTACCACGTCGAATACTCCGGGTTCCGCTTTGCCATGTTCATGCTGGCGGAATACGTGTACATGTTCGGGATGGGGACATTGATTACGATTTTGTTTTTGGGCGGCTGGCTGCCCCTTCATCCGGCTTTGGACTTTATCCCGGGAATTGTCTGGTTTGTTCTCAAGTTCTCGCTGTATATCTTCCTTCAGTTCTGGCTTCGGGCTACCATGCCGCGTTTGCGGGTCGATCAGTTGATGTCGTTTGCCTGGAAGGTTCTTTTGCCCGTGGCTTTGTTCAACATTTTGCTCACGGCTGTAGTCGTCTCCTATCAAAACGGCATGTTCTAATCTTCGCGGCAGAAGCACCTGCCAGGTGTCCCACGTTTATACGCGCAGGCTTCGCCCGGCAAGGCGAAGGCCAAGTTTTCAATATCTGAGGGGTGAGATACATGCTTGGACTGGCTAAAGGCCTGGGATATACATTCAAAAAGCTTACGGAGAAAAAAATCACGCACTTTTATCCGGATGTGCCCTTTCCCATGCCGCCACGTTTTCGCGGCATCCAACACTTTTCTCCGGAAAAATGCATCGTGTGCAACCAGTGTGCGCGCATTTGTCCGACAGAGTGCATCCAACTGACAGGGAAGCCCCATCCGGACCCGGAGAAAAAGGGGAAAATTATTGATACGTACGATATCAACTTCGAACTGTGCATTTTGTGCGATCTCTGTACAGAGGTGTGCCCGACCGAAGCGATTGTGATGACCAACAACTTCGAACTGGCTGCCTACAGCAGGGACGAATTGTACAAAAACCTGAAATGGCTGGATGACAACAATACGAACGTCAGGGAGGAGAACTAGCATGACTGGCGAATTTGTGGCCTTTTTTATCCTGTCTCTCCTGACGATTGGCGGCGCCGTTTTCATGATTAGTTTTACGCGTGTCGTACACATGGTGATCTCCCTGGGGGTCACGTTTATCAGCATCGCCGGACTGTTTGTGTTGCTCGGAGCGGAGTTTGCAGGCGTAGCGCAGGTGCTGGTCTACTCCGGAGCCATTTCCATCCTGATGCTGTTCGGCATCATGCTCACCAAGCACGATGCCCAGGACGAAGGCACCGGGCGGACGTGGAAAAACCGCTGGATTCTGCTTTTTGTCGTCGGTTTGTTCGGGCTGTTGTTCTGGGGTGTGCAAAACACTTCGTGGCCGGCACCGCCGCCGCCAACGGCCTCATCCGTGAGCAACGCAAAGGTAATCGGCCTTGAAGTCTTCACCAAGTACGTCATTCCGTTCGAACTGTTGTCTGTCCTGCTGTTGATCGCATTGGTCGGTGCGATCATCATGGCGAAAAAGGAGGGGGATAACGAATGACGGTAAGCATCACCTCCTATTTGCTGGTCGCGCTGATTCTGTTTTGCGTCGGCTTGTACGGAGCGCTGACAAAGCGTAACGCCGTTGTCGTGCTGATCTCGATCGAGCTGATGTTGAATGCGGTGAATATCAACCTGGTCGCCTTTTCCAAATACGGCTTGTACCCCGCTGTAGCCGGACAAATTTTCACCTTGTTCACGATGACGGTAGCAGCCGCCGAGGTCGCGGTGGGATTGGCGATCCTGATCGCGCTCTACCGCAACAAGGAAACGGTCAATGTAGATGAAATGGATCAAATGAAACGATAGATGGAGACCTGATAAGGAGGACAAAGATGGATACTTTTTTGCACTACGCCTGGCTGATCCCTCTGTTTCCGCTTCTTGCTTTCATCGTGATCGTTTCATTTGGTCGCCAGTTGAAAGAAGGAGCGGCCTACGTCGGCATTGGACTGACGGCTGTTTCTTTCGGGATTGCCGTGCTCGCCTTCTGGGAGCGATTCCGGGAGGGGGGCGCAGACTACAACTACGTGGTTGATTGGCTCCACGTCGGGGACATTGTCATCAACATGGGCTTCGAGGTAAACCCGCTCAATGCCATGATGCTGGTCATCGTGACCTTGGTCAGTCTGCTGGTTCAGATTTATTCCAAAGGCTACATGCACGGCGATGAGCGTTTTCCCGTGTTTTATCAGTACCTGGCGTTGTTTACGTTTTCCATGCTCGGGCTGGTGGTTTCCCCGAACTTGTTGCAAGTGTACATCTTCTGGGAACTGGTCGGCGTCTGCTCCTTCCTGCTCGTCGGCTACTACTACTTTAAGCCGGAAGCGAAGGCTGCGGCCAAAAAAGCGTTTATCGTCACACGGATCGGCGACCTGGGGCTGTTCATCGGGATTTGTCTGTTGTTCTGGTGGACAGGAAGCTTTGAATACGGGCCGATTTTTGAGAGCGTAGCGCTTGGACGAATGGAGCCGTGGGCGATTACGGTGGCCGCGATTCTGATTTTTATCGGAGCAATGGGAAAATCAGGCCAGTTTCCGCTGCATACGTGGCTGCCTGACGCGATGGAGGGGCCTACGCCAGTGTCTGCCCTGATTCACGCGGCGACGATGGTCGCTGCCGGCGTGTATCTGGTGGCTGCTACGTATCCGCTGTTTATCGCATCAGAGACGGCGTTGACTGTAGTGGCGTATGTAGGAGGCTTCACGGCGATTTTTGCCGCCTCCATCGGTTTGACACAGCGGGACATCAAGCGTGTGCTGGCGTATTCGACAGTCAGCCAGCTGGGCTACATGATGATGGCGCTCGGCGTCGCCGGAGCAGCCGGTTATGTGGCTGGATCGTTCCACCTGATGACACATGCCTTTTTTAAAGCGTTGCTCTTTCTCGGGGCGGGCAGCGTCATCCACGCCGTACATACCCAGGACGTTTTCGAGATGGGCGGTTTGTGGAAGAAAATGCCGGTGACTGCCTTGACCTTTTTGATTGGGTGTCTGGCCATCGCGGGGATCTTTCCGTTCGCCGGATTCTGGTCGAAGGAAGCGATACTGGGAGCCGTGTATGGGGCGCATCGCTACGATCTGTTGGTCATTGCGCTTGTTGCCGCTTTCTTTACCGCCTTCTACATGTTCCGCTTGTTTTTCCTCACGTTCGCCGGAACGGCCAGAGGCAAGCACGAAGCGCACGAGTCGCCAGGCGTCATGACTGGTCCGCTGCTGATTTTGGCGTTGCTCGCGGTTGCGGCTGGTTTTGTGAACACGCCTTACGCTCCGCTGCTGTCTGACTGGCTCCTGTCTACGAGCACGGGAACGGCGATTACAGGCGTTTTTGGAGAGGGAACCGAGCATGCTGCATCCTGGCTGCAAATTGCGGCCCTGCTGATCTCGGTGCTCGGAGTCATTTTGGCCTACTTCATGTACGGCAAAAAGTCGATTTCTCCGGACAGCATTCCGGAAGCGATGCCGTGGCTCTATCGACTCTCTTATCGAAAATACTATGTGGATGAACTGTATCACCACGTCATTGTGCGGCCGCTCGGTTGGCTGGGCATCATCCTGAACGTGTTTGACAAGTACGTGGTGGATGGCCTGGTTGCGCTGACAGCCAAGATTGCACAAGGGATCGGCTCCCTGCATGCGCGCGTGCAAAGCGGTCAGATCCAGTCATACGGGGCGATGGTCCTGTTCGGTCTGCTGCTGTTGATCATCGCCATCAGTTTGACGGTCGAGGGAGGTGGATTCTTTGGGTTCGGGCGTTAATATCCTGTTGTCGTCGCTGGTGTTTTCTCCGCTTCTGGCGATTCTGGTCATCGCCTTCATCCCGAGCCGCCGATTCGGGGCAATCAAGCAGGTGGGAATATTGGGGACCTTGCTGCCGCTGATTCTGGCCTTCTGGATGTTTGGAGCTTTCAATTACGATACGTCCAATCTTCAGTTTGTCGAGCATCACGACTGGATCTCCATCCCGATCGGACTTGCGCAGACGGGGACAGTGTTTGCGTTTGAAATCGACTATGAGTTGGGCGTGGATGGCATCTCGATGCCGCTGATTTTGCTGACGGCGATTATCGCGACGATGGCAGCGGTCGCTTCCTGGCAAATCAAGAAGCGGCTGAAGGAATTTTTCATCCTGTTCCATCTTTTGTTGATCGGGATGCTGGGTGTGTTTGCCGCCGACAACCTGTTTTTGTTCTTCATCTTCTTCGAACTGACGCTGGTGCCGATGTACTTCCTCATTGGCATCTGGGGGTA
This sequence comes from Brevibacillus sp. SAFN-007a, assembly GCF_051967035.1. Classification (NCBI taxonomy): domain Bacteria; kingdom Bacillati; phylum Bacillota; class Bacilli; order Caryophanales; family Paenibacillaceae; genus Brevibacillus; species Brevibacillus sp. SAFN-007a. Next base: position 293,030 of record NZ_JBQCKK010000002.1, read on the forward strand.
TGGTGAACGGGAGCGTGCGGCGAACAAGTTCCTGTTGTACAACGGAATCGGCTCTGGCATCATGCTCTTGGCCTTTATCCTGCTTTTCGTCGTCATGCGGACGCTCAATATCGACCAGATTGCCGCGATTCTGACGACGCCGGATCATCCGGTTACCGCTGCGCTGACGCCAGCGACTCGGGTGGGGCTGTTCCTGGCGCTGTTTGTGGCCTTTGCCATCAAGCTGCCGGTATTTCCGTTCCATACGTGGATGCTCAAGGTGCACGTACAGGCCCCGCCTTCCATCGTCATGATCCACTCCGGCATTTTGCTGAAGATGGGGGCTTACGGACTGTTGCGAATGGGCATCGGCTTTTTCCCGGAGCAGGCCTATCAGTTTTCGACGTGGCTGGCGATCTTTGGCATCATCAACGTGCTGTACGGAGCGGTACTCGCTTTTGTGCAAAAGGATTTGAAGATGGTGCTGGCGTACTCCAGTATCAGTCACATGGGGATCGTACTCCTGGGGTTTGCGGCGATGAACTCGATCGGCTTTCAGGGCGCGATGTTCCAGGTTGTCTCCCACGGCTTTATTTCGGCGCTGTTGTTTTTCCTCATCGGCGTGATTTGGGACCGGACACAGACGTCGATGATCGACGAACTGGGCGGCTTGGCCAAATCCATGCCGTTTGTCAGCGGTGTTTTCCTGGCTGGCGGGATGGCGTCGCTGGGACTGCCCGGCATGTCCGGGTTTATCAGTGAGTTTTTCGCTTTCCTTGGGCTGTTTGGGCGAATGCCTGTGCTGGCCGCGATCGGGGCGCTCGGAATCGTGCTGACCGCCGTTTACGTATTGCGAGCCATTCTGCGGACGACGTTTGGGCCTACGCCAAGCCAGTTTACGGGTCTTGCAGATGCCCAGCCCATGGAAGTGATTCCGATGGTCGTGCTGCTCGGCTTCATTATTCTCATCGGAGTGTACCCGGCTATTTTGGGCAATCCGATGCAGCAGGCCCTGAAAACGATCGTACCGATCGTAACGGGAATAGGAGGGTAATCCATGGACGTAAAAGATATTTTCTCATATGACTGGAGCTACCTTCTGCCCGAATTCATCATTCTCGGATTTGCGACGATTCTGTCGCTCTTGGACCTGTTTGCGGGCAAGCGCCTTGGCAGGCAGGTGATCGGCTGGCTGTCTCTGGTGGGGGTAGTGCTGGCGGCGGTCTTTGTCTTCGTCAATGTCAATGTACTCGACAAGCCCTACAGCTACATGGCGGACATGATTCGCGTGGATGACTACGGCAACGCGTTCAAGCTGCTTTTCCTGGGCGGGACGGCATTTGCGATCCTGATCTCGCTGTCGTATCTGAAACAAGGAGAGGTTACCCATACGGGAGAGTACTATTATTTGATGCTGACGGGGCTTTTGGGGGCCATGGTCATGGCATCCTCGGCCGACCTGATTACGTTGTTCGTAGGGCTTGAGCTTTTGTCCCTGTCGTCCTATGTGCTCGTCGGCTTGCGGAAAAAGTCGCGGCACTCGAACGAATCGGCGTTCAAATACGTCGTCTCGGGCGGAATCGCCACCGCGGTTACCCTGTTCGGGATGTCATACGTCTACGGATTGACGGGAACGACGCATCTATACGAAATCTCGTTCCGCTTGGCGGAGGCCGGAATGGCCGGCTATCAGTTCCTCGTATACGTGGCCTTTGCCTTTTTGGCGGTCGGTCTCGCCTTTAAAATATCCGCAGCTCCCAACCACATGTGGGCGCCGGATGTGTACCAGGGCGCTCCGACTCCCGTTACGGCGTTTTTGGCGGTCGTCTCCAAAGCGGCAGGCTTCTCGCTCTTGTTTCGTGTTTTGCTGATTTCGTTCTTTCACGTCAACGATGGCGCAAACCGCTTCTTTTTCCAGGAGGGGAGCCTGTATCTCGGCCTGATGGCGGCAGCTTCCATGGTCATCGGAAACATGATGGCGCTGCGGCAGACGAACGTCAAGCGCATGATGGCTTACTCGGCCATCGCGCAAGCGGGCTATTTGCTGGTGCCGTTCGTGCCGCCCACGACGCTGTTTTTCGGCGAAGTGATTTTCTACCTGTTCGGGTATTTGCTCGCGAGCTTCGGCGCCTTTGCCGTCATCATGGTGGTCGCGCGCGAGCAAGGGACAGAGGAGCTAAAAGGCTTCGCCGGCTTGTACCACCGCTCTCCGCTGATGGCGATTGCGATGAGTATTTTCCTGTTGTCGTTGGCAGGCATTCCTGTCACCGCAGGATTCTTCGGGAAATTCTATCTGTTCATGGGTGCTCTGGCTCAGGAAACCTACTGGCTGGCAGCGATCATGATCGTCACAAGCGTCATTTCCTATTATTATTACTTCGGGATTATCCGGCAGATGTACATGCGTCCGGGACCGAGCGAAGCGCCGCTCGCCGTGCCAAAAGGCATCTGGACCTTCGTTTTCGTCCTGGCTCTCCTGACAGTGCTCTTCGGGGCCTTCCCGGGTCTGGTTACCGACTATGTGCAGACTCACTTCAATCCGTCGTTTGACTTCGGGAACATGCTTCCTTCCGATTTTCAGTGATACTCGTAACGGAAGGCCGTATCATGTACAATAGAAGGGATGGCTCACATTCGAGCTGTCCCTTTTTCTTTATTTGGTTACGGATTGGCAAGAGGAGGAACAACCATGCCGCAAGAAGTGTACGGCGTAGTAAGCATCGTTTTGTCGATTGTGTTCATTGCCCTTTCCTGGTGGGCCCTGCAATCTTTTCGCTTTGAAAAAATCGTCAAGCATCCGCAGGGAGCGCAAGCGAAGCTTTTGCAAATTCTGTTGTCGATCGTGATCGGCTATGAAGTATCGCGGTTTTTCCTGGATTATTTGGGCTGGTCCCTGACCTTCGGCAACCTGTTTTCCTGATTCCCAAACTTCCTCTCCTCGGCTGGTATATCCACCCAGTTTCATGTACAAAATGAGAAGTACAAAGAGATAGGCATGAAACATGGGGAGAGGATAAATATGGGGAAATGGTCTGGCCTTCCTGCACTGGCTCTGTTGCTGGTAGCTTGTGCCTTGTACTGGATGCCTGCGCAGGCGTCGGAAGCAAAACCTGTTGCGAGCAAGCTCATGCAAACGCTCGAAGACTCGGGAGCAACGGGCGTATCCATCCAGGTACGTGCGCGCGTGGCGATGGGAGCGCTGCGTCCGGAAGAAGTCAAAGAGTTGGCACGGACATGGGCGAAAAAGCTGGAGATCCCTCTTTCTCTTGACGGGGAACCGCAGAACAGCAACGTTCTTCTGTATCGGACTACATACATGCAAAACGGCGTTTCCATGCGCTACGAGGTAACAGGTGTGCCTAAAAATGGTTCATTTGATACATATCTAGTGCTGCAGTTATCTGGAAGCCGTGATTCCCTACTATATATGGAACAGATACAAGAAACCTTCGCAAAAGCCCTGAAAAATGCCGACTTTATTCCGCAAATTAGCACTTGTATTCGCGGATTGTACAATGTTAAGATGAGTGTTGACCAACAGGGGGGTAAAATTATGTCGATTTTTGCTACCCTCCAGGCAACAGAATTGGAACGTTTACAAGATGAGACGGTTGTCAGTATTTCCGGGTATACTCCCATGTGGGAACCATTCATCGCGTTAAACGGGCAAAAGATGAATCTGCAAGTGGCAACACACCGTGACAGCGGCAATGCTGGCACATGGGTCACGATAGGTACACCAATTATCACAGTGGAATATTAGCACGCGGAGGGGTACACATTGGATAAAATTATTGTCCGTGGTGGTAAGGCATTGACCGGGACTGTGAAAGTTTCTGGCGCAAAAAATGCCGTACTCCCTATTATTGCAGCATCTATCCTGGCAGAGGAAGGAACATGCGTCATCTCGGATGTACCTGCTCTCGATGACGTCAGGACGATATGCGACCTCTTGAAATCGATGGGAATCTCCCTTACATATGATCATGAAGTGCTGACAATCCATGCTTCCGAGCTTACCAGCGTGGAAGCATCCTATGAACTGGTCCGCAAAATGCGTGCATCCTTCCTGGTAATGGGGCCGCTTTTGGCAAGAAAAGGACAGGCTCGTGTCGCTCTTCCAGGCGGTTGTGCCATTGGTACCCGCCCCATCGACCAGCACCTGAAAGGGTTCGAGGCTATGGGAGCCAAAATCGAGATCGGACAAGGGTTTATTGAAGCGAAAGTAGACGGGCGGTTGAAAGGGGCCAAAATCTACCTCGATATCGCAAGCGTCGGCGCAACGGAAAATATCATGATGGCCGCTACTTTGGCAGAAGGCACGACCGTGATTGAAAACGCGGCAGAAGAGCCGGAGATTGTGGATCTGGCCAACTTCCTGAACAGAATGGGGGCCAAAATCCGCGGTGCGGGAACCGGCTCCATCCGCATCGAAGGCGTGGAAAAGCTGAAAGGCTGCACGCATTGCGTCATTCCTGACCGGATCGAGGCGGGCACCTTCATGGTAGCCGCAGCGATTACGGGGGGCGATGTCTTTGTGGAAGGCGCGATTTGCGATCACCTGAAATCCGTCACCGCCAAGCTGCGGGAAATGGGCGTGGAGGTAGACGAGCAGGAGAACGGCATTCGCGTTCGCCGGACAGGTCCGCTCAAGGCTGTCGATCTCAAGACGCTGCCGTATCCAGGCTTCCCGACTGACATGCAGTCGCAAATGATGGCGCTTTTGCTTGTTTCCGAAGGCACAAGTATCGTGACCGAGACCGTTTTTGAAAATCGTTTCATGCACGTGGAAGAGTTCCGCCGCATGAATGCCAACATCAAGATCGAAGGACGCAGTGCGATTGTAGAAGGCGGCTCCAAGCTGACCGGAAGCAAGGTAGCTGCAACCGATTTGCGCGCAGGCGCGGCATTGGTGCTGGCTGGACTGGTGTCCGAGGGGGAGACGGAAGTGACGGCTCTCCATCATATCGACCGCGGGTACGTGAATTTTACGGAAAAGCTGCTGGCGCTCGGGGCAGATGTGGAGCGCGTCAGTTCCGAAGAGAAAAAGCGGGAAGCCGTGGTACCGGATCCCATCAAAGTCAGCTTCTCTCCTAATTTTGCGTAACCGACATGTCGGCTGCTAGGACAAACACGAAGACTCTCTGCAAAAGCAGGGGGTTTTTTTTTGCGCGCGACTCTCTTATTCTCTCGTTCTATCGGTCTTTGGCAGGACATAGACTGAAAGTGTCTAGCACGTAACGGGGAGGATCACTTGATGAAACGCTACTTGCTCATAGGGTTTATCACGCTGCCGATCTTGCTCGTCCTGGTGCCTGCCGCGCTGGTCTATCTGTTTGCTCCCTCGCACGATGCCGCTGTCCAGCCAAACGCAGCGGGACAAGAGCAAGACAAACCCGCGATGGCGGAAACGGCTTCGTCGCTCTCCATCAAGGTCTACCGAACAGAAAAAAAGGTGGTGGAGACAGTGCCGCTGGAGACGTACATTGCCGGGGTGGTCGCCGCCGAGATGCCTGCCGAATTCGAACTGGAGGCGCTGAAAGCCCAGGCGATGGCCGCGAGAACGTATATCGTGCGCAGGCTCAAGCAAGGAAAGTTTGACGATGTGCCGGCGGGCGGACAGGTGCTGGATACCGTCCAGCATCAGGTCTATATGGATGAAACACAGCGCCGGGAGCGGTGGGGGGACCAATTCGAGTGGAAGAACAAGCGCATCGTGCAGGCCGTTCAGTCAACGGCGGGCGTCGTGCTGACGTATCAGGGAGAGCCGATTGATGCGACGTTTTTTTCCACCAGCAACGGATTTACCGAAAACTCGGATGAATACTGGGAGAAGCCGATCCCTTATTTGAAAAGCGTGGCCAGCCCCTGGGATATCGAGTCCCCCCGTTATGAAGAAACGGTCGTCAAGTCGACTGCGGAGCTGGAAAAGGAGCTGGGCGTGAAGCTGGCGCAGGAGGCATCCTCCAATGGAGCCTGGTATCGGATCGAGTCGCGGACGACAGGCAATCGGGTGGGCAAAATCAGCATTGGCGGCAAGGAGTTCAGCGGCCGGGAATTTCGGGAAAAGCTGAATCTGAATTCGTCGTCCTTTTCGCTGGAGATTCGGGGGAATCAGGTCTTTATTACGACCAAAGGGTACGGACACGGGGTCGGCATGAGCCAGTGGGGAGCAAACGGCATGGCCAAAAGCGGCAAAACGGCCGAGCAAATCGTGAAGCATTTTTACCAAGGCATCAGCTTGCAGCCATACGCACAAATCATACGAGCCTAGCATAAAGAGAAGCAAATTTTTACTTTTCCCTCATCCCTCAGGTTTATACGCCAAAATTCTGGCGATACTGAGGGATGAGGTGATGAATAACATGGAAGATCAAAAAAATCAAAATCAACCGATTCCATTCAAGAAGGCAAGCACTTGGAAAAAAGTTTTGGGCAAGAAGTGGGCGTTCCCCGCAATCTACATCGGAACCGCAGCAATCATTCTCGCTTTTGTGATGTGGTATCAGGGCAGCGTCATGGATACGGTCTCCCAAATGTCCAATGTCGGGGATGGCGTGGCCGTGACAACTCCAGCGGCTCCTGAGACGACCGAGCAAAGCGAAGAAGCGGTACCTGTGGCAAGCAGCGTTCAACCATTGGCATGGCCTGTAGGGAAAAACGTGCAGTACGAGCTGGGAATGAGCTACTACGATGAGCAAGCGTCCAAAGACGAGCAGCAAAAAGCGCTGGTGAAGTACGGCAATTCCTTCTACCCGCACACGGGTATGGATTTGAAGGCAACTGACGGCAAGAGCTTTGATGTTGTTGCTGCGCTCGCCGGAAAAGTCACCAAGGTGGAAAATGATCCGCTCGTCGGCAAAACCGTGGAAGTAGAACACGCCGACAAAATGGTCACGGTGTATCAGAGCCTGGAAAACATCACGGTCAAACCGGGCGATGAAGTGACGCAAGGCCAGGTCATCGGTTCCGCTGGCCGCAACGAGTACGAGAAAGACTTTGGCGTCCATCTCCACTTCGAAGTCCACGTGGATGGCAAACCGGTCAACCCTCAGCAATATTTGCTGCAAGCCGAAGCAAAAAATCAATAACAAGCGAAATGATGGAAAACACCTGCAAAACCAAGCGTTTTGCGGGTGTTTTTTTGCTGTTGGTACAAACTGTGGAAAAAAGATGCGGTCGTGCCGGCTTGTCAGGCTTGGAAACGTAGAATATGTGTCCCGACGCACCCATATATTGTATCAGACAATGTAGATACAAGGAGGCGAGTAATGTGCACGACTACATCAAAGAGCGGACCATCAAGATTGGCCGATATATTGTAGAGACGCGAAATACGGTTCGGATGATCGCCAAAGAGTTCGGTGTTTCCAAAAGCACAGTGCACAAGGACTTGACGGAAAGGCTGCCTGAAATAAATCCGGAGCTGGCAAACCAGGTTAAGGAAATTTTGGAATATCACAAAGCCATCAGACATCTGCGGGGAGGAGAAGCGACCAAGATCAAGTACAAGCGGCGCAGTAAAAAAGTCCGCGTGGAACAGGAGGAAAGTGTCCAATAAAGAATTTCCTTGTCCTCTCACGTAGAAGAGCCTATGATATTAGGTAGAAATGTAACTGGTAACAGGGAGGACCTTTCATGTTTGGCAAAGATATCGGGATCGACTTGGGGACGGCCAATGTCTTGGTGTATGTAAAAGGCAAGGGCGTTGTTCTAGACGAACCATCTGTTGTGGCAATCGATAGTAATACCAGAAAAGTATTGGCCGTCGGGCACGAAGCACATCGCATGGTGGGCCGCACCCCGGGAAATATCGTGGCGATCCGACCTTTGCGCGAAGGGGTCATTGCGGATTTTGAGATTACGGAAGCGATGCTGAAGCACTTTTTGAACAAAATCGGCGGGAAAAGCATGTTTGCACGCCCACGCATTCTGATCTGCTGCCCGACGAACATTACGTCTGTCGAGCAAAAAGCGATTCGCGAAGCGGCAGAGCGCAGTGGCGGCGCAAGACAGGTGTTTATCGAAGAAGAACCGAAAGTTGCCGCAGTAGGGGCAGGAATGGATATTTTTCAGCCGTCCGGCAATATGGTAGTGGATATCGGTGGGGGTACGACCGATGTTGCGGTACTGTCTATGGGCGATATTGTTACGTCTTCCTCCATCAAAATAGCTGGAGACACATTCGATGTGGCCATTATGCGGTACATAAAAAATAAATACAAATTGCTGATTGGAGAGCGTACGGCTGAAGATATCAAGGTTCAGATCGGAACCGTATCCGGCGGGCGCCAGGACGAAATGGACATTCGTGGTCGAGACATGGTAAGCGGCTTGCCGCAAACAATTACCATTCAATCGGGCGAAGTCCAAGAAGCCCTGGCCGAGTCGGTGAGCGCGATTGTACAAGCCTCCAAATCTGTTTTGGAACGAACACCTCCTGAGCTTTCTGCCGATATTATTGATAAGGGTGTGTTCCTGACCGGCGGCGGCGCACTTTTGCACGGGATCGACGAGATTTTGGCGGAGGAGCTGAAGGTTCCTGTGCTGGTAGCGGAAGAGCCGATGATGTGCGTAGCCAAAGGAACCGGAATGATGCTGGACTACCTGGACAAAGTACCGGCTCACTCGACTAAGCGATTATTCAGGGGGTAAGATGACGTGATAAGAGGCTTGTATACGTCTGCATCTGGCATGCTGGCCTTGCAAAACAGGCAAGAATCGCTGGCGAATAATCTCGCTAACATCAATACGCCTGGTTACAAGCAGGACGTAGGTGTGATGCGAGCGTTTCCGGAACAGCTTCTCTCGCGCATGCGCGATTCGGAAGGACCTGAATTTCCTGGCATTCCGAATATGCCTGGACAGCCTGCGGTCATTGGACGGTTGAACTCCGGCGTGTACATGTCGGAAGCCATTCCGAATTTTACACAAGGGGATATCGAGGAGACGCGCAATCCGTACGATGTCGCGCTGTTGGACAACCTCCAGCCCGATCAGGACGGCAATGAACGCCGCCTGTTTTACAGCGTGGCGCGGATGGAGGACGTGACGCAACCGGCCCAGTCAGAGGATATCCGCTACACGCGGAACGGCAACTGGAGCGTGAATGCGGATGGATACCTGGTGACGGCGGACGGCTATTATGTGCTCGACAATCAAAATCAGGCGATCCGGCTGAACAACGATCCGCTCACCGGAATCAATGTCGGGCAGGATCTGAAGATCAGTCAGGCTGGCGAACTGCAGTACCGGGCTACAGCAAGCGAGGAGTATCAGACGCTGACTAGCCATCCGCGGCTGGGCCTGACCGTCGTGACCGACCCGCAGAAGCTCGTTCGCGAGGGAACGAACGTCTTTCGCAATGACGGAGACGCAGAGGTACAAGCAATCGATATCGCGGAAGCAGAAGATCAGGCTGCACTGGCAGCCGGAGAGTACGATACGCCTGCCGTTGCCGGGCGGTACGGTACGCAGCAGGGATGGCGAGAGCGGTCCAATGTCGATCCCGCTCAAACCATGACAAGCATGATGAGCGTACTGCGCGCGTACGAGGCCAATCAGCGGGTCATTACCACGATTGACGGTACGCTGGACAAGGCTGCTAATGAAATCGGACGGGTAAACGGATAATAGGAGGTAGGAAGGATGCAGTCGCTTAACATCTCTACATCGGCCATGCGCGGCATTCAGCAGGCGTTGGACAACACCGCCAACAACCTGGCGAATATTGATACAATCGGCTACAAGCGCAGGGTGGCATCGTTTTCCGAGCTTCTCTCCGATTCGATGAACGAGCAGCCAGCAGCGGACAATCAAAATCGCAATACTCCTGCCGGATTGCGTATCGGCAGCGGTGCTCGGCTTGGCTTGACCAAGCTGGATCTCGGTCAGGGCAGCGTCAAGGTGACGGATGTGCCGACAGATGTGCTGATTGAAGGGCAGGGCTATTTTTTGGTCACGCGCAAAATCAAGGATGCAACGGGAGCGGTCATCCAGGAAGAAAGTCGCCTTACACGTGACGGCTCTTTCAAGGTACAATACGATGATGACGAAGGCGGCTACGTGCTGCACACGCCATCCGGCCACATTCTCACGGACAATAACGGCGTGAACATCGTGCTGCCGGAGCCGGTGCAAGACATTCAGATTACGCCAGAGGGCGAGCTGTCTGCCAATGGAGTCTCCTATGGCACGATCGGCATCTGGAAAGTGGACAATCCGGATCAATTGCAGCAGGTAGGACAAAATCTGTTCGACGCAGAGCTTGCTTCGGGGGAGAATCCGCTGACCAAGTATGCCAACGCCATTGACGAAGGCATTGCTACGCTGCGCCAGGGCGCACTGGAAGGCTCCAACGTGACGTTGACAGAGGAAATGTCGCAGTTGGTCAATATTCAACGCGCTTATCAATTGAATGCGCGGGCGATCGGCATCAGCGATCAGATGATGGGGATCGCCAATTCGCTGCGCAGCAGATAATTCATGCAAACAGGCAGGGATGACGGAGGTGAGGAGCATGGAACAAGGGAAGGGCAGACGGCTCCCGCATGATTCCGAAGAGGTTCGGAAAAAGCCGAAAGAGCGGGAACGGAGCGGAAGAAGCTGGCGAATGACGGCCGCCAAGATGGTGCTGGTTCCCATTCTGTTGTTTTTCTCTCTCGTCATCGGGTTGGTCATCGGCTACGGAGTAGTGGGACACAAGCCAGCGGCGGAAGTATTCGACCTCGGCACGTACAAGCATATGTGGGACCTGCTCTTTGCGGATACGTAAGCAACGATAAGAGAAGAGCAAGGCGGACAAGCCCGAACCGGAATGGTTGGGGCTGCCTGTTTTTTCAAGGGACTTGTTGCGCTGTTTGTCCACAGAGTATAATAGATCGAGTGGTTGGAAAAGGAAGCGACGATTCTTGCTACGGAGGGATGTCCGTGAATCTTCCTAATTTGCTTACGATCTTTCGCATCGTGCTCATCCCTTTGTACCTGTATGTCTTTTTCTCCGGGATTCCTTTTCACGTCGAAATCGCTTTGGGCATTTTGATTGCGGCGGGAGTCACGGACATCGCTGACGGGTACATCGCGCGGAAACATAAGCTTGTGACCACAATCGGAATGATGTTGGACCCTCTGGCAGACAAACTGATGATGTTGGCGGTGATCGCCTCATTGTTTTTGACAGAGCGGATTAGCGTGTGGGCCGCCCTGTTTTTCTTTGTGCGCGATTTGGCTATGATTATAACAGGAGCGATTTACCACTTCCGAGGCAAAAAAACGGTACCAGCCAACGCATACGGCAAGTTGACAACAGTTCTTTTGTATTTGGTCATACCGCTTGTCATGTATCGATATCAATACAGCGAAGCGATATTGTGGACGGTGATCGCGTTCTCGTTTATTGTGAGCGCGATCTATTTAGGGAAGTTTCGGCTGTTAAACCGCACGTAAGGGATGGATAAAAGAGCACTTCCCGTTTGGGGAGGAAGTGCCCCTTCTATTGTAACCCCGCTATGCCGACTGGTCGGAAGCGGGAGTATGTTTATTCTCAGTTTGCCAACTGGTCTTCATACACGGACAAGCCCAGATAAAGTATGGAAATGGAGCGATCAAACATGGAATTCAAAGCACCGCTTGACAGCAGACAAATCCAGGAAATCATTCCGCACCGCTATCCGTTTTTGCTGGTGGACAAGATTGAAGAACTGGAGCAAGGAAAACGCGCAGTCGGGATCAAAAACGTAACCGTGAACGAGCCGTTTTTCCAGGGGCACTTCCCTGGCTATCCGGTCATGCCTGGCGTTCTGATTGTGGAAGCGTTGGCGCAAGTGGGAGCAGTCGCGATCCTCAGCATGGAAGAGCACCAGGGTAAAATCGGGCTGTTTGCGGGCATTGACGAGTTCCGCTTCAAGGATCAGGTGAAGCCTGGCGACACGCTGACGCTGGAGGTTGAGCTGACACGCGTGCGCGGTTCGATCGGCAAAGGACACGGCAAGGCCAGCGTTAATGGGAAAGTAGTCGCAGAGGGCGGATTGATGTTTGCCTTGACGGCAGGAAATAAAGCACATTCATGATATCCTTGAATGTGCTTTTCTTTTCGGGTAAAATGGCTAGTGGGCAACTTATATAATGAAGGTGAAAACATTGACCAAACAGGTCGCAACCATATTGGGTGTGCCATTTTCGACTCGCGGCTTTCGCGAGAACGTCACCTATATAGCCGAACGCATTGAAAACGGCCAAAAGACCCATGTCGTAACAGCCAATCCGGAAATCGTCATGCTGGCGAGAACGGATCGCGCTTTTCAATCGATTGTGGAACAAGCCTATGTCGTTCCGGATGGAATCGGCATCGTCTACGCGGCCAAATGGACCAATCAGCCCATTCGTGAGCGCGTGACAGGCGTGGAGCTGCTGGAAGCGTTGATGGCGGAAGCGAACAAGCGTCAGTGGGGCGTTTACCTGCTCGGCGCCAAGCCGGATGTCATCCGTCTGGCGGCGGAAAAGCTCGCCGCTCGCTACCCGAACGCGCGCATCGTCGGATACCGGGACGGATATTTCCGGGAAGAAGACGAGGAACGCATCGTGCAGGAGATTGCCGAAGCGAGACCGGAGCTTTTGTTCGTGGCACTGGGCGCGCCCAGACAGGACGAATGGCTGGTGAAGTATCGCGACCGCCTGAATGCCGCTTTGATGATGGGGGTAGGCGGAAGCTTCGATGTCATCTCCGGAAAAGTAAAACGAGCGCCAAAAATGTGGCAAAGAATGCATTTGGAATGGTTGTACCGACTAGCTTCTCAGCCGTCTCGCTGGAAGCGTCAGCTGGCTATTCCCCGTTTCGTTTGGACTGTACTCAAAGAAAAATGGAGTAGCCGTTCCTAGATGCATCCGTAGAGAGGAGAACAGTCGATGTCTATCTTAATCCTCGGATTTCTGACTTCGCTGATCGTATCGTTTATTGCGACACCGTATGTAAAAAAACTGGCGGAAAAGGTCGGGGCGGTAGACGCTCCCAACCAGCGCAAGGTACATACGCGGATCATGCCCCGCATGGGGGGCCTTGCGATTTACCTGGGCTATCTGGTGGCGTTCTTCCTGTTCGTTCCGTACGCCAGCATGTCGGAAATGCTGGGAATTTTTATCGGGAGCACCATTGTGATGGCGGTTGGCATGCTGGATGACAAATTCCAGCTCGCGCCAAAATGGAAGCTGCTCGGCCAACTGATCGCCACGGCAATCGTCGTCATTCCGTTCGGACTCCAGATCGGTGTCGTCAATCTCCCGTACTCGGGCAGCATTGACTTTAGCAGCGGCTGGCTTTTCTGGCTGGCCATTCCGATCACGATGTTCTGGATCGTCGGCGTGACTAACGCCGTCAACCTGATCGACGGCCTGGACGGCTTGTCCGCAGGCGTCTCCGCTATCGCGGCGGGAACGATGGGCGTCATGGCCCTTTTGATGGGCGATTACAAGGTCGCCACCTACTGCTTTGTGCTTTTAGGGGCGATTGTCGGTTTTCTGTACTTTAACTTTCACCCGGCCCGCCTGTTCATGGGCGACACCGGTTCGCTTTTCTTAGGCTTCAACCTGGCTGCTTTGTCGATCATGGGCTTCAAGGAAGCGCTCTTCGTTTCCTTCATCATCCCGATTGTCGTGCTGGGCGTCCCGCTTTGGGACACATTCTTCGCGATCGTGCGCCGCATCGTGAACAAAAAGCCGATTTCCAGCCCGGACAAAGGCCATTTGCACCACTGTTTGCTGAACATGGGTCTGTCCCATCGTTCCACTGTGCTTACGATCTATTCGATCAGCATCTTCTTTGGCACGATGGCGATTCTGCTCACCAAAACGACAAAGTGGACGACCATCATCGTCATGGTCGTACTCCTGATCGCCATCCACCTGGGCACCGAAATCGTCGGCCTCGTCAGCCGCCGTCACCGCCCGCTGATTAATGCGTATAGACGGTTGAGGATTAAACAAGCCGAGCAAGAGCGGCGGACGAATTGAAGGCATGAGGAATGGAGGAAAAGCCCTTGCGGATGCAGGGGCTTTTTGCTTATTTATCGTTCGTTCCAGATGAACGAGAGATGCAACAAGAGATAAGAATTCGATTATCCAGTGTGCCGATTTGGCAGATTTCCCTTAACTTTCGGGTTGCTAATACCGATAACACAAAGGAAGGATCCATTTGAAACAAGTACAATTAATTATAGGAGAGGTGAAAGAAGTGCCTAGAAATATTTTTGCTAAAAAGCACTGGATTTCAGCTGTGCTTTCAATCCTGCTATTCGTGACGGCCATACTGCCTTTCGGTACGGGGATTGCACATGCTGCCGGTGGGATCTCGTTAATCGGATTCAGTAGTAATACATCGCCTACTAATCCCCATATTTACTATTCACCGAAGCTGACATTGCAGGGAACTTACGGTTTGGATATTAATGGAGAAGACCTTCGCTATACGGTTTCCAACCTCAATGGTTCCCAACCTTCAGACACGAGCAGCATCAAGCCTTCGCTTGATACCGTTACGCGGAAGTTCACATTCGATAACATTTCTCTGACCCCCGGGGTCAATAAAATTTCATTTTATGAAAAAAACGGAAATGTTACTACCGATTTGATTAGCTTATATGTGCAGTATAACAACACCCCGTTAATTTCCGGTTTGAAGCTGAACTCCGTATTTTTGGAGTCAGATCCGACCATTGTAGAGGTAACTTCCACACGCAACCTTACGCTGGCCCTGTCTGGGAAGGCTTTAAATGCGGATAACATCGTGGCTATCAACAAGACGACTGGCAAAACGTTTAGCGATGATGTGAATACCTCCGGGAACTTTTCGATTGACCTCGAAACGCAGATCGGTCTCAACAACCTTGACATTCACGCGTATAGCCAAAACAAAGAAGTCGCGTTGATTAACCGGAACGTACTGGTCATTCCGAAAAGCAGTGTGCAAGGCGGCTCTGATCAATTGTACAATGTGAAATTCAAAGAGGCGAGTGCGGGTACGGAAACAAAAATCGAGCAGATTCCGCCTGCGAATAATGAGCTGATTCAGACCGTAGCGGGTAACGGTTTTGAGATTACGGCAAACCTGCTAATTAAATTGCAGTCAGGTGTTACTGTACTCGATTCCACACTGACTGATACATCAGCTCCCGATGCGCCAGTCGTTCAACCAGTTACCAGCAGCACGACTGCAGTAAAGGGGACGGCTGAAGCAGGCTCCACGATTGTCATCAAAAAAGGGGCAGCGAATCTTGGGTCTGGTACAGCCGGTGATGATGGGAGCTTTTCTGTCAATATCAGTGCCCAGCCAGCCGGTGCCGTTCTTTCGGTAACGGCAAAAGACGGTGCGGGGAATGAAAGCGCACCAGCAAATGTAACGGTGAATGCTGCAGCGGACACAGTAGCGCCTGCGGCACCTGTAGTAACACCTGTTAAGGACAACCATCTTGTAGTTACCGGTACCGCAGAGGCGGGCTCCACGGTCACTGTAAAAAGAGGGCCGACGCAAATTGGAACTGCATTTGCCGCATCTAACGGGATTTTTACGGTATCCATTCCGGCGCAGCCGACAGGAACGGCGCTTTCCGTGACGGCCACTGACAGTGCTGGGAACAATAGTGCAGCAGCTGTAGTAGTAGTTGCATCAGCGACATCTGGAACAGATGTAACACCTCCTGACGCTCCCGTTGTCAATCCGGTTATCAGTACGGATACGCAAGTGACGGGGGTAGCAGAAGCGGGCACAACGGTGACGGTAACCAACGGGGGAGGCCTGTCGGCAACGGCGACGGCAAATGCAGATGGAAGCTATCAAATAACGATTCCTCCTCTAGGAGCGGGTACCGATCTTACAGTGACAGCGACAGATAGTGCTGGCAATGCAGGTCCAGGCACGACGATTACAGTAACAATCGCACCGATCGTTACGCCGGTGGACACGACTCCGCCAGCAGCACCGACTGCTGTCCCCACTACTATCGACAATAGCGCGACCATTCTTTCTGGAGAAGTAAACCCGGCGGAAGGGGTTACAAACGTTCTTGTAAAACGCGGAGCGACCGTTCTGGGGTCCGCTACACCTGACGCTGCGGGTGATTTTTCCGTGATGATTGCTCCGCAACGAGTCGGTGATGTACTTTCTGTAGTAGCATCCGATGCGGCAGGGAATATAAGTCCGGCCGCAAAAGTGAAGGTACTCGCGAAGAACTCGCTGACTGTCACCCTGGATAACCTTAATTCTTCGTCAACGGATATACAGGCGACAGGTGTGACTTTCACGCCGATCCAAAACAGCGCCATTTCATCGGATTACAAGCTGTACAGCGTCAAAGCGACCATTGCGGGATCTGTGCTGGAAAACGACAGTACATACGCGATGATTGTGAAATACGAAGCCCAGAAGTATGATTCCTCTACACTCACCAATATCGTGACGGAATCGACAGTAGCGAATTTTCCTTTCCAGTTTGTGTATAAGAAGGCTGACGGAGAGCGATTTGGAGCGGTCACGGATATTTCCAGTCCAACTGCAAAGCTGCCAATAAAGACGGACGGTACTCCTAATATCGTGAGTGTTTTGCCTGCAAAGGTCAGTATTGAAACCTACAACTTGAGTGCTGCTACAGCTGATTACAAGATCTTCTATAACAATAGCCTGATACCTTTGAAGGAAGGGGCGGGTAACGATTATCTGTTAAGTTTTAAGGAGCCTAAGAACCTCGATGCAGATCCAGACAATGACTTGGCGGTTATTGAATTTTTAAAACTGCCGGCGAACGAGACCAAGGTAAAAGTAGTATATCAAGGTACCAAGGAAGTTTCGTTCACGTTGAAACCGGAAGTAGTGCCTTCCTTACTCTTCTACTACACGGCATCCGGGCAGGAAAAAGTGATTAACAGTCAACTGGAGATTACCGATCCGAGTGTGTCGAAGTTCATTGTGGACAATGACAAATTCCGAGGGAAGATTTACAACTACAAGCTCACTTCCGGGAACATGAAAGTGACGCTGAACGGGAATACGGTACAATACCTGTTGTCGGCCGATGCCGACCCGACAGACAATATCATTCCGTTTGAAATCAACAAAAGTCAATTTCTGGCTGGGGGATCCTGGAATTTAAAACAAGGCAGCAACAACCTGACCTTTGAACTTCTGGATGACCCGAACGTGAAGTTTACCTACAATATCATCTACAACACCGAGAAGACACCAAGGATTCAGGACGTAAAACTTAAGGTCGTTCAAGGCAAGAGTGATGTCGAGTTGGAACAGACATCATCTTCTGCAGCATACAATACGTCTGCTCTGTTCTTGAGCGAGTTTTCCTTTAATGTTGCCAATGTAGAACCAGGTGCCACCGTTAGCATTACCAAAGATGGAAATGTCATTGCCAAATACGTGCTGACGGATCCATCAGGTGATTGGGATTTCTTGGACAATGATTCTGATTACGTCAAAACACGTGATGCTGCGATCAAAGGGAATATATCTGGCTTGGGGCCAATTTTTGATAACAGCACATTCTCCAAGGCAGAAGATATCAATAACAAGTTTTCATTCAGCGCTGTAATGGACTCCGACGATTATGGGGACGAGTTGATCGGGGAACTCGATGATGACATGGGGCTTGCCGCTGACGAGCTTGAAAACAGAGTGAAGCTGTTCCCGCTGACTCTGACCAAAGGTGGAACCACCAGCTATCAGATTGAGATCACGCAAGGTTCGATCGCCACTCGCCAAGCTTTTACGATTTCACAAGATACGCAGGCATGGACTGTGATTTCCCCTACAAAATCGCAAAATGCCCCGTACATTTCGGTAAACAGCAACTCTGTACCCATCAAAATTTTCGCTGAAAAGGCAACGAAAGTGCTGTTTGGCAAAACCGAGGCGGTTGCGTACAATACGACTGATCCGGATTTCGTGTATGATTCGGAAACAGGCAAACTTGTGCCGCAAACTTACTACGTGTTTGAATCGAACGTTTCACTAAAGCCAGGTCTCAATACAATCAAGTTTACGGTCCAATTCGGATCTAACAGTCATAATGACGAAATCAAGATCTACAACATGAATTCGGCAGTGAGCGGTGCGGAAAGCAGAGAGATATTCGGGAAAAAATTATCGTTCAGCGTATTTGAAAAATCGTTTGAATTAAAATTCCCTACCGGAACTGTACTGCTTGCACCACAGAACAATCGAGTCGGTTCGGAAATCAATCCGCCATCAACCGACATCTTTACGGACGTGCCATTGTATTTTGGGATTGCAGACCGGACAAACGGACGAATTTCTTTGGATGATGACGATTTGAAAGATGATATGGAAGACGTACTTCGCATTTCCTCGGACTTTAACTATGCTAGTCCCCTGTATTACGTGGATGCAGGTAACTCGAAGCCTGGAAGTCAAGAGGGGGACGATGATCGTGCTCCAGGGGGGCGCGATCCGTATTTTGAAGGAACTGCAAACAATATCGAGATGGAGCCATTCGTAAAGCGTTGGGAGGATAACCTGGTTCCAAGTAAAGTCGGAACTCTGACCATTAAATATGATTCTTCCATTGTCAATGCGGCTAACAACATTCTGACGATCTTCTACAACAATGGGGAAGAGTGGGTGAATCTTGGAGGGGTTGTCAATACGTCGAAGAAGACAGTTACAGTGCCTTTCAAAGGATTCGGGTATTACATGGTCATGAAAACACGGGAAACCTTCTCTGATGTGATCAACCATCCGTTTGCTCGTGATGCGATTGAAACTTTGTATGCAAAAGGCATTATGAATGATGCGCCAGGAAGCGGCTTCGGAACCGAGTTGAAAATTACGCGCGGTGAATTTGCCACCATGATTGTAAAGGCGTTGGGCTTGCCAATCAATGCTGGACCATACAAAGACAACAATGAGAATGATCCCGCTGAACCAACCTTCACGGATGTTCGTCCTAGTGACGATGACTGGAACTATGAGTATAAATATATCGAAACAGCTGCACGGGCAGGCATTGTTCGGGGCAAAGACACACGTGCATTCTTCCCAGATGATTCGCTGACAAGGGAAGAGGCTGCGATTATGATTGCGCGCGCACTGAACCTCAAGCTAGGTACACCAGAAGCTGCCTCCATTGCATTGGGGAAAATGTTCACCGATGCACAATTAACCGGATACTATGCAGCACCGTCTGTATTGGTTGTGGCGAAGGCAAAAATCATGAACGGTGAACCTAACGATCCGAATGCGAAAAAGCCGACCTACCGATTTAACCCAAAAGGCGATCTGACACGGGCTGAAATGGCAGTGATCACGATTCGGATCATGACTCAGCTCAAAAAACTGCCAAAATAGAACTTCAGAATTTCGCCATATATATAGAAGAAAAAAGCGGAAGAGGGCATGTGCCTCTTCCGCTTTCTTTTTGTATACATGCCTGAGAATTACACAAGAACAGGGTTCTCCAAGCGGCAGCTCTCTACTCCCCCTGCTCATCCCCCACCGCTTCCACAGGCACCTCGACATACTCCTTCTCACCCAGGACAATCTGCGCCTGTCCATTCGTCAAATCGGTAAACCGCTCCACAAACGCATCCTGCCCTCCCTCGGGAATCAGCACATGCGCGGTAACCTTGTCCGTAAAATCAGTCCCGCTCACCCGATATTCACCGATACGTAGCTCGTTCTCCACCTTGCCCCACCACGTATAGTCCACTGTCACCGAGATTGCCTGGTGCAGCGTATGCACAACGATTTTCGCGGCTTTCAAGGCTGCAACCGTTCCCGCTGTATAAGCCCGGACAAGTCCGCCAGCTCCCAGCTTGATTCCCCCGAAGTAACGGGTGACCACTACGACGGTGTCCTTTACGCCATTTTTCTTGATGCACTCCAGGATCGGCTTGCCTGCTGTACCGCTAGGCTCGCCATCGTCGCTGGAACGTTGAATCTGGTCGTTTTCGCCAATGACAAATGCGGAGCAGTTGTGCGTAGCATCCCAGTGCTTCTTTTTGATCATCGCGATAAACGCAACCGCTTCTTCTTCTGTCGTAACCCGTTGCGCGTAGCCAATGAAGCGGGAACGCTCAATGACAATCGTGTCCTCTCCATAACCAGCGACGGTTTTGTATTCGGTAAGCATCGATCGATCACCTCAAGAAAAGGATAGCATGTAGAAATAAGCTTGGCGAATCCTGAAATGTTTTTGACACAGAATCGTAGTAATCTAGGGGGCAAAGAAGGGCGAGAATGCGCTATACATGGTAAGGTGTGCAGGCGTTTATGAAAATGCTGGCAGGACACGAATTTCTTGTGTACGAAACATGACTCTGTGATATAGTGTTCTTGGGACAAACTGTAATATTTCAAGTAGTGAAAAGTTTTACGATCAATACAACTAAAGGAGTGGGAATCACATGAATTTTCCTTATTCGAATAAAAAGTGGATGAGTATCAGCTTGGCAGCTGTACTCACAACCGCTATTGGAGCAGGAACCTTGACCGCTTCTGCCAATACGGGAACAGAGGCGGCGAAGCCGGCGCAAACACAAACCGTAGCGGCGGATACAAGCAATACAGCAAAACCCGAGTCGGCTGCCGTTGAGGAACTGACGCTGGAGAAAGCCATTGCACAAGCGTTGCAAACCAACAATACGCTGTTAAACGCACGCCTGGATGCGAAAAATGCGGATATCAACGAAACGCTTTCCTCCATGTCCGCAGCGAACATGTCCAAAGACATGATCGACTCGCTGGAAGGGATCAAGGAACAATTGAACGCCGCCAAGTCCAAGTACGTAGGGACCGCCCAAGCCGAGATCAATAAAAAGCTGAATGCCCTGGCGGTAAAAGCAACCGAATCCAAAATCAGATTGGGTGCGCAAAATGCCTACTACAACCTCATTTTCGCACAGGACGACTACGAGTTGAAAAAACAAAGCCTGACGCGTGCAGAAACGCAGCTGAAAGTGGCCAAAGCGGCCTTTGACGTGGGAACCAAGGCAAAAACGGACGTCCTGCAAGCGGAAATGGGCGTAGCAGGTGCAAAGGCTGCCTTGACCTCCGCAGCAAATGCGGTAGAGGTGGCTAGGATGGATTTGAATGATTTTCTCGGCGTGGATTTGAACAAAAAGTGGAAGATCGTCTCCAACAACAAACAGGTAGCACCGATTTCCCTTACCCTGGAGCAAGCCCAGGCAGAGGCGCTCACCAAACGCGTAGAGATGACCAAAGTGCAGGAAGAACTGAATTTGGCAGAGCTGAACGTCAAATTGATCGAGGAGTATTCGGCATTGTCGACGCTCCAAGGCCGTCAAGCCCGCAATAACGTGGAAAAGGCGAAAATGGCCATTGAAGAACAAAAACGCGCCATTTCCAAAGAAGTGGCCCAAGCCTATCTGAATCTGAATGCGGCAAAAGAGGCGATTGCGTTCCAGAAAATCGCGAAAGACTCCGCTGCCGAGAGCTACCGCCTGACCAATCTGCGTTTTGAAAACGGCCTTGCGACGACACTCGAAGTGATTCAGGCAGAAGAAGAGCTGTCTAACCGCGAGAACCAGTACCAAAAAGCGATTTTGAACTACAACCTGGCTGTCGTAAACTTTGAAACAGCACTGGGCAACTAAGCTGGATAGGGAAGAAAGATTTGTAAAGCGTTAAAGAAAATTGGAAAAAGGTTCAATGGTGACAGTCCGCCCTGCGTACCCTATAATACGAATTGTGGCGGATGTCACTTCGTACATAATCGACAGGTGAATAGGAACCCACGAAAAAATCCTAAATTTTTTTCGAAGGCGCCGCAACTTTTGATTGGCTCAGGCGTTTAATAGGATGTCACACGAAATACGGGGAATTGTGTAAAAAAGATTCACGAATTCTAGCACTTGTGTTACACTAGTGATTGTTGCATTTTACACAATACTGAATATACTAGAGATTTTTAACACAAAAAAGCGAAGCTGGCCTGCGAAAGGAGGTGACACGCGCTTGCAGGATTCGGGCTTTAAAAAGAAAGATAGATTACCAACAAATATTCCCCAAGAACAATTTGTTTATACTAGAGGAGGAGAACACAAGGTTATGAAAAAGGTCGTTAACAGTGTATTGGCTAGTGCACTTGCACTTTCTGTTGCTCCAATGGCTTTCGCAGCAGAAGATGCAACTACTACAGCTCCTAAAATGGACGCTGCTATGGAAAAAACCGTTAAGCGCCTGGAAGCTCTCGGCCTGGTAGCAGGTTATGGCAACGGCGATTACGGTGTAGATAAAACCATCACTCGTGCAGAGTTCGCAACTCTGATCGTTCGCGCTCGCGGACTGGAGCAAGGTGCGAAACTGGCACAGTTCAACACTACTTATACAGATGTGAAATCTACTGATTGGTTTGCTGGTTTCGTAAACGTAGCTTCCGGCGAAGAAATCGTAAAAGGTTTCCCGGACAAATCCTTCAAACCACAAAACCAAGTTACTTACGCAGAAGCAGTAACCATGATCGTTCGTGCACTGGGTTATGAGCCAGCAGTTCGTGGCGTATGGCCAAACAGCATGATCTCCAAAGCTTCCGAGCTGAACATTGCGAAGAGCATCGCCACTCCTAACAATGCAGCAACTCGTGGCGACATCTTCAAAATGCTCGACAACGCTCTTCGCGTAGACCTGATGGAGCAAGTTGAATTCGGAACTGACGTTCGTTACGAAGTAACCGACAAAAACCTCCTGACCAAATACCTGAAAGTAACAGTAGTTGACATGGAGTGGGCTCATGAGCAAGGTCATGATTCCGACGATCTGCCACTCGTTACGAACGTACCAGCAATCGGCCTGGGCAAACTGAAAGCGAACGAAGTTACCCTGAACGGTAAAGAAGCTGGTCTGGGCAACACTACTTACAAAGTAGCTGACGGTATCAACCCTAACGACTTCGCTGGTCAACGCGTACAAGTGTGGATCAAAGACGACCGTGAAGACGTAATCGTTTGGATGGAAGGTTCCGAAGACCAAGAAGTAATCCTGGATCGTCTGAGCGAATTTACTCTCAAAGGCAAAACTACTGACGGTAAAGACCTCAGCACTTCCGATCTGGCTGATCTGAAAGTGGAACTGGATGCAAGCGGCAAAACTTACCGCTTCAACAAAAACTCCCAAATTACTTACAACTTCAAACGTTACAGCGATCCAGTTGACGCTTTGAAAGAAATCATCGCTGCTAACGACACCTTTGGTGTAAAAGTCGTTCTGGACAGCAATAACGAAGTTTCTTACATGCACGTGATTGACGACACCAAAATGAACCTGAACTCCAAATTGAAGTACGGTTCTGAAGTGATCGGCAAAATCGACGTTGAGAAGAAGAAAATCACCAACCTCGATACTGGCAAGTTCAACGAGCTGGATGACAAAGAAGAAGGCAAAGACTTCCTGGTATTCCTGGATGGCAAACCAGCGAAACTGAGCGACCTGAAAGAAGGCGATGTATACTCCGTATACTACGCTGATGGCGATCAAGACAAACTGCTGGTATTCGCTAACCGCACAGTAGTAGAAGGCAAAGTTGACAAAGTAGTGAGCCGCAGCACTTCTGACTACCGTCTGACTGTTGGCGACAAAACATACCGCATCTACAAAGGTGCTACTTACTCCGACAACGGAAACAAAGATGTGAAAGAACTGGACGGCAACAACTGGGATCTGATTTCCAACCTGGATTCCGAAACTGTGAAACTGGTACTGGATGCTTCCGGCCGCGTTCGTCACATTGAAACCAAAGATCCAATCGACGATCGCAAACAAAAAGCAATCGTTACCAAAGGTGTTGTTTACAACACTGCGAAAGACACTTATGACTTCACTGTATTGACTCAAAAAGGCAAAAAACTGGCTCTGTCTCTGGACAAAGAGGACATCTACAACGCTGAAGGCAAACACTATGGCCGCGACAACATGGACGCTGATGAGCTGGAAGAAATCCTGCAACCAAGCAAAGATGAGTCTATCGCTCTGCTCGAGGTAACTTTGGATTCCCAAGGCGAAGTAGACAAAGTTCAAATCTTGAACTCCAAACTGATCAAATCCTCCGGTTCTACTTGGGATAAATTGGCAGACGAAACCGACGATGTTGTTGGCGACTACGAAGTAACCGACAAAACTGCGATCTTCAAAATGACTGGCGCTCTGGATACAGCTGCAAAACGCGCTGAGCTGAAAAACCCAGGCATCGCGAAGTTCAAAGACATCGCGGACGAAGACGATCTGACTGTTTACTACTCCGTTGACGAAAACAAAGACGAAGTAGAAGCAATCTTCGTAGTAGAAGGCGACGGCCTGACTGGCGATACCTTCTACGGTGTAGTTACAGAGTTCGGTTCTGTGAACAAACAAGATTCCATCAAAGTTCTGACTAAAGATGGCGACACTGTAACAACAAAAGAGTACAAACTGGACGATGATCGTGAAGAGCTGCAAGATCGTGGTATCAAACGCGGCGACTTCATCGCATTCCAATTGAACTCTGATGATGAAGTAGTGGTTGACGACGTTATCGAAGTGGTTAACAACCGTTTCATCGATAAAGACGACAACGTACAACTGCTGGATGATTCCGAGTGGAAAGATGCTAGCATCGCAAAACTGACTGTTGCTCGTGTAGATGATGTTGATGGCAACACCATCACTTACAAAGCTGGCACTAACGATACTCGTAAACTGCTGACGAAGTCCTCCACTGCGTTCATCGACGTATACGATGACTTCGAAGCTGAAGATGGTGTAGAAGAAGGCGACTACATCGTTCTGCTGGACAGCGACGAAATCGATGGTGATCGTTATGACTACGTCCTGATCGTAGGTAGCGAAGACTGGGTAGAAAAAGAAGGCGTGGATGAGAAGGCTGTTGAAGACTTCTTGAAACAATCCTTCGGTGGTGACAACGGTGGCGGTAACGATGACTGGGATGCTGTTCCTACTTCTGTCAATGTAGAAAACGGTAAATTCCCTATCGGTGTTGCGACTTCCTACCTGTTCACTGTTGGTTTGAACGAAGGTATTGATCCAAGCGATGTGAAATCTGCAACAATTACACTCGACGGTGAAACCTTCACTGGTAAACTGGAAGGAAACAAAATCAAGTTTGCATTCTCTGCTTCTGTTGATGTAACCTCCCTGAAAGTTACAGTAACAAGCCAAGAAGGCGAAACAGATACTACAACTGTAAACTTTAAATAAGTTTTATAAACAGCGTGTCTGTTCTGCACTAAAGTGAGATGAACGGCGGAGGGAGGGACCTCCTTCCGCTGTTTCTACATACTCACTATATAAAAATTCCTTATCACCATACGGAGGGGTAGTACGTGAATAAAAAAGTAACTCTTTCCCTGCTCTCTGCTACAGTATTCGCTAGCATGGCTGCTTCTGCCTTTGCAGCACCAACACAGGGTGTGTACATGGGCGGCAGCGTAGATAAATTCTATAAGCTGGATGATCTGTTCCAACTGAGTGCTGAAGCTAAAAAGGAATTCGTTTCCAGGCTGAATGCTGCTAATCCAGATGGCGACTTTAAAAACCTGGTGTTTGTTGACTTTGACGGCAAAGGCGCTAAGTTCAGCGAAATCTTGGCTCAAGGCACTCTGGCAAAAGCTAAGAGAGACCTGACCAAAGCTGATTTTGAAGGCTCTTACGTGACAGTAAACACTGATGGCACTGATGGTGTTTCTTACGATCCTCGTAACGATGCAGTCGACGGTGCTCCTGGTGAACTGAAAGTTGAGTCGGTAAGTGCGATTAACCTCAAGCAGTTGGAAGTTAAATTCAACAAAGAAGTTGACAAAACAACTGCAGAAGATGAGACACTGTACTTCGAGAATGGTTCTGCTCTTAGCAGCTCTGTAGCAACAGCTGAACTGCAAGATGATAATAAGACGGTAATCTTGACCTTCGCAACAAAGAAAGCTCAGAATGCGACTTTTACTTATAAAGTGGATGGCGTAGAAGACGCAGATGGTAACGCAATCGAAAGCGGTGACTTTACTGCAAAATTCGCTGATACAACACTGCCTACTGTCTCTAAAGCAGAATACAAAGGCGGAAAAGTTGTTATTACTTTCTCTGAGCCATTGGCTACTGCTCCAAGCGTGGTTCGTGTAAATGGTAATCCAGTAACTTTTGGCTTTGTTTCTGGCTCCACTACACAAGTTGAAACACAAGCGCTCACTTTGGCAGCGAACAGCACTGTGACTCTCTATGTTGCAGGTGCAAAAGATGAAGCGGGACTCGAAATGAACTTGTACAATGGTTCTTTCAATACTCCAGCAGCTGACACTGTAAAACCAGCGATTACTTCCGTAACACAAGTTAGCCAAAACACCGTTCGCTTTGTAGTAAGCGAAGAACTGGGTACTTCTGCATCTGATCTAGAAGATGGAGACGTAAAAGTTCTCAAAGGTTCTACTGTCTATGCCGATGGTGTTTCTGGTACATCTGTTACTGTTACCAAGAACACAACTGTAGACCCATCCGGAAAAACTTATGATGTTGCTTTTGACCTGGGTGGTGCAGGTGCTCCTGACTATGGTATCTATGCATCTAGCACAGCTGCTTCTCAGGCAGTGACACTTCTGCTTGATGCTGATGTAATTAAGGATGCTGCAGGAAATGGGAACGTAGCATACTCCCAAGGCTTCACATTTAACCGTGATACTCAAGGCCCTGCTTTCGTATCGGCTAAGGCTTCTGCAAACAAAGAAGTAATTGAAGTTACTTTCAATGAAGACATTAAAGCTGCTGCATCTGATATTGATGAGAGCAAAATCATTGTTACTGATGCTAGCGGTGTAAGATATCCTGCTATTAATGCTACAACCGTTGGTAAATCTGGTGCTCCTAAAGTCCTTGAAATCGACTTTGTAGCATCTGGTACTATGGCAAACGGTACTTATACCGTTCAAATTGGTGCAGGTGCAGTGAAAGATGCTCTTGGCAACCTGAACACTGCAGCCTCCACTACAGTAACTGTAGGTGACCCAGCTGATACAACTAAACCAACTGTAACACTTGACACCGAAACTACAATTGACACTCTCCAAAGTTCTGCAAACAAATTTGTAGTTGATTTCGGAGAGGAAGTAGGCTCTTCTGCTCTTAACCTGAGCAACTACAAATTGGATGGCGCAGCGCTGCCTACTGGCACTGTAATCTACTTCAATAGCACTGCGAAGGATAGCGTTACTATTGAGTTGCCAGCTGAATCCATCAACTTTGGTGTTAACCCAACTGGTGCAGACGCTGTTCTCACTGTAAGCAATGTAGCGGATAAGGCAGGTAATGTTGCTGTAACAACTAACCTGACTGCTAAAGTTGCTGATAATACAGGTGCTGTTGTACAGTCCGTACAAGTTTACGGCAATGACATTTTGCTAACTTTCAACGAGAACATTGATACCACTTCCACTGCTGCAATTGATACAGTGTCTGAGTTGGCAGCAGACTTTGAAATTAAAGTAGGTTCCGATCTGTTGAACCTGGGTACTCTTGGAACGGGTGGTACTGGCGGATCTGCTGCTAGTGTTGCAGCTGCATTGGTACCTGGAAACGCAAAACAAGTAAAAATCACAATTACTCCTCAAGTAAACGGAACAGGTTACACTGGTCAAGTTGCTTCTAACTGGGATCCTACTAAAGTTATTACTGTTAAGACACTTGGTGCAACCCTGTTGGATGAGAACAAATACGGAGTTAAAGCTGGCGTATCCGTACACAACTAATTATTTTATGACATGGAAGGTGTCTGACACCATCCAAAGGGCCTGTCTCGAAAGAGGCAGGCTCTTTCTTTCCCCCAATTTCACTGCAAAACTTTCTGGTACCTCACTGCATTTCCTTTCCCCTAACAAGTCCATCACCGACCTTGCAGCCACGACAAGCAAATCAGTCAAACTTCTCTCACTGTAAACTTTAGAAACTGCGATCAGTTCCAAGGGAGGCAATCCCGAATTGCAAAAAACTGTATTATCAGAAAATTTAGACATATATAATGATTATGATACCATTCCCGAAAGGAGGCAGAAAAACCGGCTTTCCTTCACTCCTTCTTTTCCGAAACAATTACATAAACGTATCCATCTACATTTTCGTAGACAGAAACGTAGGTGGAAACGAAACGTAACGAGGAGTGGAAGAAATGAACGGAAAACAATCAATCTTTGCCAAAGCGATTGCCAACTATGATGCAAAGAAGGCAAAACTCGAAGCTAGCCAGCATCAAGCCCAGCCAACAGAATCTTCTCCAGAGAGAGGAACTGTAATACCGAACAAGGAAGGAGAGGAAAACGAACAGGAGAGAAGGAATCTTGCACCGAGTCTGAAACTGACTGAACAGGCATCACCCGTCAGAGTACAGCCGCGTCCCAAAAATAAGCTACAGGAGATTGCGGAAGCTGCGAGGACGTCTGTAGAGCAGCCCAAAGAAATGCAAGACCTAGCAGCAAAGATTCCAAAGCGTAAGGCCCGTTTCGAGGAACGCTACAGAAGGGTAACGACCTACCTCGAAAACGACGTCTACGAAAAGGTGCAGGAACTACATGCTAAAGGAGAGATCGACCGGATCAACAACCTGGTCAACACGGCGGTCAAGCTGTATCTGCGCAAATTTTACGGGTACGGTCATAGTCAGTAACCGAAATAACCGCGCAGAACGCCTTGTACGAGGCAAAAATTCAGAAAGTGCCCAAACCCACAGCCCTACGTCCCCAAGTGGATGTAGGGCATTTTTGCGTTGTGTTCGGAAAGGAGGAAAAAGCGTGGAGCAAATTGCGCTGTTCGAACAGTACCTGATCGAAAACGGAATCGCACCGAAAACCATCGAGTCCTACGTGGGAGACGTGCGGGGATTCTACGAGTACCTGTCCGGCATGGGAGTGGACAATGACACAGACCTGAAACGCTTCTACGTGGTCAGCTACAAGAACCACCTAGTCGAGAAGAAGTACGCTGTCGCCACGATCAACAAGAAAATCAACTCCTTGCAAGCGTACAACCTGTACCTGATCGGAAAAGGCATCCTGACGGAACAGGTCGTCACCCTGCAGCGAGATCGGATCAAGGTAGCAGCTGGCAGCGAAGGTGAGGTAGACGTGTTCTCCGAGCAGGAGGTAAACCAGCTACTGTTCTTTGTCCAGGATAGGAGCAAGGTAAGCCTGCGAAACTGCCTGATCGTTCACCTGCTGCTCTACACGGGAGTAAGGGTCAGCGAGTTGTGCGGCATCTAGCTTGAAGACATCGACTACCTGACCAATACCCTACGTGTCACAGGCAAGGGGGGGAAGTACCGAGAGATTCCACTTCGGCCAGGCCTCGCAGAGCTAATCCGCGAGTACGTCCGGACGGAACGGCAAGAAAACAAGCACAAGGACAGTCCTTACCTCCTTGTCAGCCAGCGTGCCGAAAAGCTGCACAAGGACGCGGTCAACACCATGCTGGAAGGACTGGAAAAGCAATTAGGCTTCAAGATGTACCCGCACAAATTCCGCCACACGTTCTGCTCCCGCCTGCTGAAAAAGGGAGTCCCGCTTACCACTGTCAGCAAGCTGGCCGGACACGCACACATCCAGACCACCGCTCACTACTACATCAACATCAGCAAGCAGGAAAAGGAACTGGCAGTAAACCTGCTGTAGACTTTCCTACTGATACTTCTCTTTCTCCCATTCAAACACGGACTGCACCAGTTTCAGTGCCAATACGCGATCCTGGGTGGAGCGCTCCGCCAGTAAGTCAATCAGCTGGCGCAGTTCGTCAGCTTAGGGAGCAGGGTCAATGTGCTGGAAAAGTTCCTCTAACGTAACGCCAAGACCTCTGGCAATCTTCTCCAGACTCTCCACCGTAACGTTCTTTTCCCCGCGCTCCACTTGCCCGATGTAGTTCGTATGTAAACCGGACAATTCGCCCAGCTGTTCCTGGCTAAGACCTTTCTCTTTGCGGAGGAACCGGATGCGATTGCCTAAACGCTTGATTAAATCAGTCATGATAAACCACCTCAAGACAAGCTTAAAGGTGGTGGGAAAAGCATACATGAATCCCCTTGAGCCAGGACCAGACAGGAGGTTCCAGTAGGAGTGTCGAACACGCATTCCAGTGGTATAATGGTAGTACATACAGGGAACGAACCGATTCTCCTTGCCTTTCTGAATGCCGCGCTAAGAAGCAGATCACTTCGGTGGAAATCCTCAATCCGGAAATCAATCGGGAACACATCAAGGATAAGGCATCCTTGATGGACATCCACGCTAAAACAGAACAGGGCGAGCATGTCAACATCGAGATTCAGCTTGCGAACAAGTTCGACATAGAAAACTTGGCGATTGCCTAGCGTAAGCGACGGCAGAGCCAAAGTTGCACTTGTGTCTAACCAGAATGCCGATGCATTCTGATTAGACCATGGAGAAGCGCACGCTCTACTACTGGTCGCGCATCTACTCTGTCCAGATGCAAAAGGGTATGCCATACACGGAATTGGCGAAGACGACCACGAAGAAATTCGCAAGGAATTGGAGGCGATCGCGATGCGAGATCCAGTGATGAGACGGGCGTTTGACGAGTGGGAAGACCTGAGCCGCGACGAGAAGAAGTGGGTGGAATACGAATCGCGACGGAAGGCGATTCTGGACGAGATGGCTGCTGTGCGGGAAGCAGAAATTCGGCAGCAGAAGGCAAGAGAAGAAGGCTTGGTGGAAGGAAAGCTTTTAGTTGCAAAGGAAATGCTTGCGGAAGGTGAGAGTCCAGAACGCATCGCAAAGCTGACCAAACTTTCCTTAGAAGAAATCGAAAAACTGAAACAGCAACTCCACTAGACGAACCTCGCCCCTTGTCCAGTTGTGACAAGGGTTTTCTCTTTGTTGGAGACCAATTCCTGATCGAAAGGAGGCAGAAAAACCGGCTTTCTCCCACTCCTACGTTCCCGAAACAAATAACATAGGCGTATGCATCGACGCAACTCTCCAGTTGACGCAACAACAGCAAAGCCGCCCCCACGTGAACAGCCATTTATTTCAAGTGAACAGAAATAGACGCCCCTCTTCGCTTGTATTATACTTTTCCTATAGCAATCATGAAGCACATCCATGTTCCGGTTTCCTTATTTTTCCACTCGACAGGAATGATGCCGACTTGCCCCGTTATCTTTTCAGCAAAAAAGCAATGCTCGTCGCAGGCTTGTCCGTTTTGACGGTATTTGGCTGCTTTTATTTTTTCCTGCGGGAAAAGCGGGTGCCGTCACCGACGGAGACGTTTATTGTGGAGCAGATGACCAATCCGAACGGGACGCTGGCTACCTATCTCCAGGACGCTCCGGCAGCGCACGCGGATATCGTGTCCGGGCGAGAGGCTTTGTCGGAGTCGCTTGGCCTCTGGATGCAGTATGCGCTGGCAGGAGAGGATCAGAAGCTGTTTGACAAAAGCTATCAGGTGTTGAAGACGTACTTTCTCTCTCCGCAAGCCTATGTGTACTGGAAGCTGTCAGCGGATGGCCGGTCGCATGTGACGACGAACGCGCTGGGGGATGATTTGCGAATCGTCGATGCCTTGTGGCAGGCGGCTGACACATGGGGACAGACAGAGTACCGCCAGACAGCAACCGCTGTAACCGAAACCTTGCTTGCCTCGTCGATACAAGACGGGTATCTCGTCGACTTCCATGACTTCGGGAAAAAGGAGTCTCCGCACACGCTCAGCCTCGCGTACGTCGATATGTCTGCCCTCAAAAGGATGGCAGCTCACGGGATGATCGACGCGCCTATGTACAACCGCTACCGGGACTTGCTCCTGAATCTTCCGGATGATGGATTGTTTTACCCTAAAATATTCCATATAGAGAAACAATTGTACAAGTATGATGATTCGATCAACCTGATCGACCAACTGATCGTGGCGCTGCATCGAGCGGAAATCGGGGGGAAATCGGAGGCGCTGATCGCCTTTTTGAAAAAGGAGTTTGCAGAGCGCAAGCAATTGCCAGGGCGCTACGACCGCCTAAGCAGGACAGCTGCTGTCTCCTATGAATCTCCGGCTGTGTATGGACTGGCTATTTTGCTGGCGCTGAAGCTGGACGATCCGGAATGGGCACGCCAGCTACAGGAGCGGATGCTCAAGCTGCGCAGCGTGGAGGCCCGCTATTTCGGCGGATATGTCTTTGACGACAACACGCACGTTTTCGACAATCTGTTTCCGCTTTTGGCAGAAGAGGCGATGCGCCGCTATGTGGACAGAGGCGAGCCGGAATCACAATGAGGGGACGGAGTTGAACCATGAACAACAATTCTCCGACGCGCAAGATGGAGATGGGATATGTCATCCTGCTGCTGCTCACGGCTCTCCAGGAAGCGTTGGTTTACGTGCAAGTCTACTGGAAACAGGCGTACACCTTGTCCGAGTTTATGCTCGGCATGGCGATCCTGCTGGCGCTCTTGCTCGGCTATGCGCTGCCGATGGGGGTGTCAGTCGTTCTGGTGTTCGTCTATATGGTCAGCTACATGGTCTGGCTGGCTGCCTATGCAAACGCCAGTGTCATTGTGTACAGCTGGCTTTTGGCGATTCCGGCGAACGTGCTGGTTGCGGCGTTCATCAAGTCGTATGTGATCCGCAGCAAGCGCATCGTGGAGCGACTGGAAGAGTTGAAGACCATCCATCCGATTATTGATCTCGATACGACGCTGGGCAATAAAGAGGCGCTGGCGGAAACGGTCATCAAGCAGTCCAATCTGGCCAAACGCTATGAGGATCGCTACAGCTTTTGCATGGCGATGTTTAAAATCGAATTTTTGCCGTATGTACAGGAAGCGTTAGGCTCGGAGCGCTATGCGCAGCTGTTGCTGGAATTGTCGAATACGATTCAAAAGCAGATTCGCTTCGAGGATTACAAGTTTTCGCTCGACGAAGGACGCTTTGTCATTTTGTTGCCGATGACCAACAAAGACTATTTGCAGCAACTGACGGGCCGGATTAAAAACGCGATGATGGACGTGGCGGTGACCGATAAAAAAGGGCGGCCGCTGGAGCTGGTCATTCGCTCGGG
This sequence comes from Brevibacillus sp. SAFN-007a, assembly GCF_051967035.1. NCBI lineage: Bacteria > Bacillati > Bacillota > Bacilli > Caryophanales > Paenibacillaceae > Brevibacillus > Brevibacillus sp. SAFN-007a. Next base: position 326,068 of record NZ_JBQCKK010000002.1, read on the forward strand.
AGCGCTTGTGTTCCAAAAGGAGCAGTTCAGTCAGTACGAACAAATCGACAACGTGATTGCAGCGCTCGAACGAAACGCCGAACTGGATGTGATCGGGGAATACGTCTAAGCATGCCAGGATCAAAAGAGGGGGGCTTCCGATGTCGTACACCAACTGGTTTATCCCCTTGTGCCTAGCGGTCAGCAGTATGTTTGCCGTTGCCATTCTTTTTCTGACGGTCGCTACTCTCGTTTTTCGCGATCGCGTGAGAAAAAAATACGATCGGAGGAAAATCAGTGGCTGAGCTATTCTTGCTGCTCGCGATTATCAGTATCTGGATTGCGGTGTTGGAGTCTACGGTCATCATGCTGGGGGCCATTCGTTTTGTCTTTCGGCAAAGCCAGCAGGAATTGGTGATCCCGACGAATATGGACTCCTATCCGACTGTGACGGTGTTGGTGCCGGCGCATAACGAGGAGTTGGTCATTGCAGCGACCGTCGAACACATTTTGCAGTTGAACTATCCGGCCGAGAAGCTGCAGATTATCGTGATCGCCGACAACTGCACGGACCGGACGGCGGAGGTGGTGCGCGCGGTCCACAGCAGGCCGGAGTTTGTCCGGCGCCAGTTGCAGGTGATGGAGCGGACGGGTACGGGCGGCAAGTCCGGAGCGCTGAATGACGCGTGCAAACAGGCGACGGGCGAGTGGATTTGCGTGTATGACGCGGATGCCGCGCCGGAGAAGAACGCGCTGGCTTTCTTGATGCAAAAGGCGCTGGAGCAGCCGGAGCGGTACGGAGCGGTGTTCGGCCGCAACAAAGCGCGCAATCGCGATCAAAACTTTCTGACCCGCTGCATTAACCTGGAATTGGTCACGATGCACCGCGTCTATCATACGGGGCTGTGGGAGCTTTTTCAGCTAGGCGTGATTCCGGGGACGAATTTTATCGTCAAACGCTCGCTGATCGAGGAGATGGGCGGCTGGGACGAGGAGTCGCTGACGGAGGATACGGCGATTTCCTTTGAGATCGTGAAGCGGGGGCAGTTGATCGCGCTCGCGCCGCAGGCAGAGGCCTACCAGCAGGAGCCGGAGAGGCTTGGCGTCTACATGAAGCAGCGCAAGCGGTGGGCGATGGGTAACTATCAGACCATTTTCGGGAACGTCCGGCATTTGTTCGACGGGACGAACTGGCGGATCAAGCTGAAGCTTTTGTATTACGCAGCCAGCTATTTCTGGTTCATGGTAGCCATTATTGTATCAGATGTGATTTTTGTGACCAACTTCGTCTACAAGATCATTTCCTTGTTTCATCCCGAAGTGGTTTCTCCGTTCCGGTTTAGCGAGGATATCTACGTCTACCTCGTCGTCGCCTGGGCGCTTATGTACTGCATGTACGTGCTGCAGATCAACCTCGCTCTGGCTACGGATATCGGCCAGAGTACGACGCGAAACTTCGTCTTGTCCTGCCTCTCGTATTTTACGTACGCGCAATTGTTCCTCGTCATTTCCATACAAGCGTTTTTCGGATTGTTGATGGACAAGGTGACCCGAAGAAAACGAAACTGGTACAAGACGCAGCGCTTTCCCTGAGCGGGCGTGTGGACCGAGCCTGTCGGCGTTGGGCAGGCTCTTCTTGTTTCTTCCGTCATTTCCAGTCGATGGGCAGATCACTCATAAATCTGGTATAATACGAGTGCCGATTGCTTTATGAAAAAAATAAACGCGTCACTGGAGACGGGAAACGGGTGGAGAGAACAGTGAAATACGACGTGATTTTCTTTGATTTGGACGACACGCTGATGGATTTTGGTTTATCGGAAAAAAAGGCGTTGGCCCAAACGTTTCGCGCGTTCGGCTGGACAGAAGGCTTGCCCGATCATGAAGCGGCTTACCGCGAGATCAACAAAGGCTTGTGGCGGGAGCTGGAGCAGGGAAGCATGACGCTGGCGGAGCTTGGCGTGGAGCGATTCAAACGGCTGTTTACGAACTACAGGCTTTCGGCGGATGCGGAAGCATGGAACAGGCAGTACCTTGCGAATTTGGGACAGGAAGCGCATCTGTTGCCTGGAGCGGTGGACGTATGCAGGCGTCTTGCCAACTGTAGACTGGCGGTCCTCACAAACGGATTTACCGAGGTGCAGACGTCGCGGATTCAATCGTCTTTGCTGCAACACACCTTTGAACAGATCATTACGTCCCAGGAAGCCGGGTTCCAGAAGCCGGATCCGCGCATTTTCGAGTATGCGTTTTCCCGGATGGGGCTTACGGATCGGGCCAAGGTACTGATGGTAGGCGACTCGTTGACGTCTGACATTCAAGGGGGGTACCGCTATGGCGTGGATACATGCTGGTACAATCCGCAAGGCAAACCCAACGATCTGGGGATTGCCCCGACATATGAAATCCGCGATTTGACGACATTGCCGGAGGTTGTCGGCGCCGCCGCCGAAAAAATGCTTTGCCGATAAGGCTATTCTTTTTTTCTTATATAGAGGAATAAGCAGATGATATAATAATCCTAGTGCTTATGATCTAACTGTTTCTGGAGGAATTGCTATGGATCATACAACGGACCTGCTGCAGCGAATCGAGATCATGCGTAAAGAATTATCCGAGCTGGTCTTGGAAAAAGGAAGTTTTCTGCACCCGACTGTGATCGATATGTCGCAAAAATTGGACGAATATATTGTGAAGTATCAAAAATGCCTCCAGTTACACCCCTAAAGAAAGCAAAGGTTACCCACAGGCTGTGGATAAACCTGTTGTTAATTGTCTGAATAGAAAAAAAGAAGGGAGCCAGTCGAATCGGTCAGCTGGCTCCACACCTATATTCCCCAAGTTATTTGTTTAGACACTTCTATTCTATCAAGGATCGATAATCATGTAAACTTTCTCACGAAATGGAAGTTTTTCGGATAGAAGAGGCGGTGTTCCCTTCCTTGACATCGCTGGTGCCTACAGGTATCCTAACAAATATTACCCGTCGCTTGCCTCCAGGCAGGTCAGCCGTGGTGGCTGCCTCGCCGAGTCTGGAGCAGAGCCAGAAGCAGGCGGAGAATGCCAAGTTTTCTATGTTGCAAAAGGATGCCACTATGCTATAGTGAATGACGAACGCAAACTCTCTCTATATAGATGTAGAGAAAAAATCGAGATGCAAAAGAAAAGTTGGGAGCGGTGCTATGTTATCCTTCTTGAAGAATGTATTGGGGAAGACACCTACCACGAAAGAGGTGCGAGCGCAGGTTCAGGAGGAATCCATTTTGTCCGCTTCTGATACCGAACAGTCTCATCAGGAAGCCCAGGAACCGAAAGAGGCATCTGCCGGCGTCGTAACAACGCTGTCCTTGCATGAATCGTGGGAAGCGAAGCTGAGTACGCAGGAGAAATACGCGCTTTCCTTTATGGCGCAGGAGCTGGAACCGCTGCCGGAAGGGAATATCTCCCTTGCAGGAACAGCGCTGGTTCCGCATGATGATGGAATCGAAGTGACGGCGTTCATCCGCAACAGCTCGAACCGTCCGATCCGCCTGAAGGAAATGACGCTGGTGGTATTGTTCGGGGATCAGCAGCTGTTTACCCGCCAGACGTTTGATTTGAGCGAGATAGGGGAAATTCCGCCGCGATCAGCCAGACCGTGGTCGTTTGTATTTTCACGCGATCATTTCCTGCAAGTGAACGTGCTGTTGTCAAACTGGAAGATCGCGTTCGAGATGGCGCAGAAAAAAATGGTGCTGCCGCAACAGTTGGAGCTGGAGGAGTCCTGGATCAAGGCGCTGTCGGATGAGCAGAAAAACTCCTTGATTGAACTGGCCAAAAATCTTCCTGCCTTAAAAGAGGGAGAAGTCAATATTCAGAGTGTACAAATTCGTCGCTCCCCGGAAGGAGCGCTGCACGTCATGCTTTTGATCCGCAACGGCTCTGCGCAGTCGCTGTCCTTTGAAAAGCTCCCGCTCGCTCTCTATGATGCGACAGGGGCCAAGGTGGCAGAAGGGTTGTTTGAGCTTGACCATTTGACCGTGAATGCCAATACGAGCAAGCCGTGGCTGTTTATTTACCCTCCGGAAAGCATTCTGCTGGAGGAGCCGGACTTGTCGCGTTGGAAGGTAAGTGTTCCGCAGCAAGCGTAGAGGGTCCGGTTTGCAAGGGCGATGGGGAAATGCTTATCATGAGGAGAGAAACTTCGTTCGGGCCCGGACGTATAAGGAGGTAACCCATGTTTTCTTTTGTGAAAAATTTGTTTGGCAAACAGCAGGGCGAGAAGGCTCTGGAGGATTTGAAAAAAGAAATTCAAGAAGAGTCTGCGATTGATATTGCAGAGCTGAAAGATAGCGAAGTGGAAGTGGAAAACAAGCCGGTAGCGAGCGCTTCCGACAAGACAGGCAGAGTGCGCACCGAGCTGTCTCTGCACCCTGTATGGGAGCAGGAGCTGGATGCGGAGAAAAAATATACGCTGCGCTTTTTGCAGGCAGAGCTGCCGGAGATGGCACGCGGCTTGATTAGCGTGACGGGCTTCAGTATGGTTCCCCAGCCGAACGGCATGACCGTGACGATGTTTTTCCGCAATGCGACAGATAAGCCTGTGCGGTTTAAAAACATTGGCCTGGCTATTTATCTGGACGACAAGCCGTTTGCCCGGATGAGAGTCGATTTGTCGGATATGGGCGCTATTCCTCCGCATACAAGCCGTCCATGGGAAGTGCTGTTCCCGGAAGAGAGCTACCTGCACGACAACTTCATGTTTAGCCGCTGGAAAGTCGTGATGAAAGCAGGAAAAAAATCGCACATCTGGCCGAGTACGCTGGAGCTGGACCCGGACATGGAAAAACGCATGACGCAGCGTCAAAAAGACCGTCTGGAGTCGCTCACGTACTCGTTGCCGCCGATTCCGGTCAACTCGGTACAGATCACCGGGTTTGATATCGGAAAAACGAAGGAGGGGCAACTGGTTGCCGCCTTGCTGTTCCGCAACGGTCTGTCTACGGATTATCGTCCGGACAAACTGAAAATCACGATTTCCGACACAGACGGGGATGTGGTGGCGAAGGGTGTTGTGGATGCCAGCACCATTCGCGTGAAACCGGGGAACAGCCGTCCGTGGCTGATCGTGTTCCCGCCGGAATTCGTGAAAAAACCGGATGCCAATCTGCGCAGATGGGTGCTTGACGTAGAATAGGCGCAAGCTCTTTCTCGCGTGGAAATAAGGAGGAGGTTGACATATGAGTTGGTTATTGGAGAACTGGTTTGGCTCCAAGGAAAGTCTGGAGCAGGTACGCGAAGATATTCACGAGCATTTGCATAAAGAGTTTTACCTGGGTGTATCGGGGATCGACAACCCGCAGCAATCTGCCAACCGGATCGAGGCCAAGGAGCTGTTCCTGACGCTGAACGGCCCGTGGGACGATCAATTGGAGGAGGCGGAGCAGGAGCTGCTGCAGTACGTCCATGACGAGCTGCCTCCGGTCGTTCGCGACGAAGTTGGCATTATTCCGTTCTATACCCAGGTGACGGATGAAGGCTACCTCGTGCTTACCTACATTCGCAATGCAACAAACCGCAACGTGCTGTTGCAAAAGCTGCCGCTGACCCTGGTGACGGCTGACGGCGAAGAGGTGGCGAGAAAGACGTTTGATTTGATGGAAAAAGGTCCGGTGGGCCACATGGCCAGCCGTCCGATGGAGTTCCTGTTCCGCTGGGAAGAGTTCGATCGCATTCCTGAAAAGGAAGTGCCGCTGACGTTGACTTATAAAAAACCGGAAAAGCGCCGCCTCGCGGAGAACGAGGAGCTGAACATGGGCCTGAGTGCGGATGAACAAACCCACTATTTGCAAAAGGCCGCGGAGGAAGCTCCGGTGGCGCAAGGACAGGTAGATTTGCAGGTGCTCGACATCAAGCCTACCGAGGATAAAGGTCTGAAAGTCGTCGTCGTATTCCGCAACGGACTGGAGAAGCGTCTGGAGTTTACCGAGGTGCCGATCATCGTTCACGACAAGGCCGGCGATGCGGTCGCCCGCGTCAACTACACGCTACAAAACATGAAGGTGGAAGCGAACAGCCAGCGAATCTGGGCTTTTGACATTCCGTCCTCGTCGATGAAAAAAGCGGAAGTAAACGTTGCGGAATTGAGTGCGTATATTCCGCAGGCGCGTCAACGTCAAAAAGAAAAATTATCCGTAGAGCCTGACAGCGAAGAAAACAAAGGCCTGCTGCAGTAATGGATGAACCCTTTTTGCCCATGGTGAAAAGGGTTTTTATATTCCAGAACCTTCCAAATCTTGAGGGAACAGGGTTGCTTTTCGCCCATTTTATCCGCTATGCTAGGACGAGAAGCATCCTTGTTGCGTACCTTTTTGAATGGAAAGAAAACCTTCCACGACAGCGCGGGCGCCCTTGCTGGAGAGGGCTGCGACAGAGGTTTTCTTGCTGCGCCAGTTGCAGGGGAAAGTAAGGAAGGACTGTTTGGTATGAGAAAATCGATTCAGATAGCCGTGTCATTCGCGATGCTGCTCACGCTTGTGCCGTTGGGCGCTCGGCCCGCGCTCGCTGCGACGCCTGCTTCCAACGACAGCTACCTGAGTAACCAGCTGCACATCAGCCAGATCAAGGCGGACAAGGCGTGGTCGGTCGTCAACAGCAACCAGGCGATCACGATTGCCGTGCTCGATTCGGGAGCGGACTACAATCATCCCGACTTGAAGGGGAACCTGCTGCCGGGTGTCAATCTGGTCAGCCCGGGAAAACCGGCGCAGGACGACAACGGTCACGGTACAGAAGTCATCGGGGTTCTCGCGGCAAAAGGCAACAACGGGATCGGCGTAGCAGGGGTAGTCTGGAACGCCAAGATTTTGCCGATCAAGATTTTGAACAAAGAGGCCGTGACGAGTGTCGACATGATCGCCAAGGGGATTCATGCAGCGCTCGACCGGGGAGCGAAAGTCATCCTGATGTCGTTCAGCAGCCTGTCCTATTCCCGCTCTCTGAAGGAGGCCATCGACCGAGCGGAGAGAAGCGGTGCTGTCCTCGTCGCGGCGAGCGGAAACGAAGCGAGCCGCGTGGCCTATCCGGCAGCGTACCCGACAGTCGTCGCCGTTGGGGCCGTGAACGGCAAAAATCAGCTGATCTATCAATCGAACATCGGCCCGGAGTTAAATATGGTGGCCCCGGGGCTGAATGTCTATACGACCAAGCTGGGCGGAAAGTACGGATCGTTTTCCGGTACGTCGGCGGCGGCCCCTCAAGTCGCCGGAGCGGCAGCCCTGATTTTGGCCCGCTATCCCAAGCTGACGGCGCTGGATGTCCGGCAGTTGCTGTATCAGACAGCTACTGATATCGGCGAGAGCGGTTGGGATCGCCAAACAGGCTACGGTCTGCTGGACGTGAACAAAGCTGTGCGGAGTGCGCTCTCCGGCGATTTTTTGGAGCCGAACAACTCGTTGCAGCGAGCCAAGGCTTTTCCGATCGAAGCGCAAATTCGCGGCAATCTGGGACCGAATGATACGGTTGACTGGTTCAAAATGGATGTGCCGTATGACGGAAAAGTCAGCTTTACGGCGGCAATCAACTCCGGCGTCTCCTCCGCGATGGCGGCGACCTTTTACCCGGAGAACCGGGCGCCGATTACGCAGTATTTGGGAAACGGGGATACCGTTACCGTCCCGGCAAAGGCTGGCAGGATGAACATCAAGCTGGTGCGAAACGGCGGCGTCAATGCGTTTACATACGTGCTGACGAGCAAATTTACGATTAACCCGGACCGCAACGAACCAAACAATACGATCGCGACGGCACGACCGCTGGTAGGCAACCAGATCAGCGTCACGGGCAACTTCCATGAGGAGAGGGACCAGGACTGGTTCTCCTACTACGTCCGCGAGTACGGGCATTTGGATGTGACCGTGACTCCCGACAACAAGCGGGTGGACCTGGTGTTGGCCATAGGCAAGCAGGAGAACGGAAAAAACACGGTCTGGGACCCGATCTACGACAACGTGGACCGCGATAATCCGGTGGAACGGGCGAGCAAGGAGGTCTCACCGGGCAAGTATTACATTCGGGTCAGCGAGTACCAGCAAAATGCGGTGAACGGCGAATATCGCCTGGATCTCGGATTCACGCCGCTGAAAAAAGACCTGAACGAGCCGAATGATACGTACAGCAGGGCTTCGCCGCTCGCCAGCGGGGGAGTCATGACCGGAACCATTCCGACGGCTTCGGATTCAGACTGGTTTCAATTTACGCTGAATACAGACTCGTACGTCACGATTCGCGCCCCGTTCATTCCTGTATCCAGCGGCTTTCGCATCGCCCTGTACGGCGAGAAAAACATGAACTACGCGCTCGCCTCGACCAATGAAGTGGCGGAGCTGTCCGATCAGGGCCGTGAGATTTTCAGCCTGCGGTTGCCTAAAGGCAAGTATTACGTGCGCTTGAACAGCGGCGTTCCGTTCAAATATGATGCTTACAAATTGACGGTCACGCAGCAGCCGCTCGTCTCGGGGTATCGGGATATTTCAAACCACTGGGCGCGTGCGGAGATTGCCAGACTGAGTTCCAAAGGAATTGTCCAGGGCTTTGCGGATGCGACGTTCAAGCCCAACCAGGCTGTAACCCGAGCCCAGTTTGCCACCATGCTGTTGCAGGCGATGCGGGCTACCGGCGCAAAGGTAGCCAGTGCGTATACGGGCAAGACGATTTTTTCCGATTTGCCAAAAAAGCATTGGGCGTACAACACCCTTGGAGTGGCGTATCAGCTCGGAATCTTGAAGGGGTATCCAAACAGTCAGATCAAGCCTGACCAAGCCGTTTCGCGGGCGGAGATGGCCGCGATGATCGCCAGGGCGAAGGGCATCGCTCTGCACAGCCGCAGCGCAGCGAGCTATCGCGATGTGCCGGCGAGCCACTGGGCAGCCCCGGCGATCGAGGCTTTGACGGCGCGAAACTGGCTGAATGGATACGGTTCGACCTTCAAGCCCCAGGGAAGCGCCACGCGGGCGGAGGTTGTTGTGTTGATCGCCAAATCGTACCAAGTATAGGAAATGATTCTGCGAATTTCTTGCGTGTAGAGACCCGAACTCCGGCCGGATCGTCCCCGGTGAAACGCAGCGCTATTCATCACAGACGCTTCCCGCAGGCGATTCCCCAGCGTTTTGCCCAGGGCGGTTTCGGCCATGAGCGTACTCGGGTAAAAGTCTATTGACACCACCTCAAAAAACAATTATTCTATAATCCGTAATGGATACTCTTATCCAGAGCAGGCGGAGGGACTGGCCCTATGAAGCTCGGCAACCGTCTCGAGCGGTGCTAACCAGCAGGACGGATATCTGTTCTGGCCGATAAGAGGATGAAGGAAGCTAAAAGCGCTCAAACCTTTTCCTCCCAAGATGGAAAAGGTTTTTTATTTGCGTTGACGTCGATAAAATCCTGACTCGGCTACCAAACTACTTGTATGAGGTCAAAGGAGGTAATTTCTCATGGCTTTGCAAAAAGGTCGTCGTCTGTTCACATCTGAGTCTGTAACGGAAGGACATCCGGATAAAATTTGTGACCAAATTTCCGACGCCATCCTGGACGCGATTTTGTCCAAGGACCCAAACGCTCGCGTAGCTTGCGAAACTTCCGTCACCACCGGTCTGGTTCTCGTAGCGGGTGAAATCACTACCAACACGTATGTAGACATCCAAAAACTGGTTCGCGAAACCATTCGCGAAATCGGTTACGATCGCGCGAAGTTCGGCTTTGACGCTGACACTTGCGGCGTTATCACCGCAATCGGGGAGCAATCCGCCGACATCGCTTTGGGCGTAGACCAAGCGTTGGAAGCGCGCGAAGGCAAAATGACGGACGCTGAGATCGAAGCAATCGGTGCAGGCGACCAAGGTCTGATGTTCGGTTTTGCTTGCAACGAAACACCTGAACTGATGCCACTGCCAATCAGCATGTCCCACAAACTGGCTCGCCGCTTGACCGAAGTGCGCAAAAACGGCACCCTCGCTTACCTGCGTCCAGACGGCAAAACGCAAGTAACCGTTGAATACGATGGAGACAAGCCAGTTCGCATCGACACGATCGTTATTTCCACCCAACACGCTCCTGAGGCGACTTTGGAGCAAATCAAGCAAGACCTGATGGAACACGTAATCAAGCCAGTCGTTCCAGCCGAGCTGCTGGACGCTGACACCAAATACTTCATCAACCCGACTGGCCGTTTCGTCATCGGCGGACCTCAAGGGGATGCTGGCTTGACTGGCCGCAAAATCATCGTAGACACGTACGGCGGCTACGCTCGTCACGGTGGCGGCGCGTTCTCCGGTAAAGATCCGACCAAGGTAGACCGCTCCGGCGCTTACGCGGCTCGCTACGTGGCGAAAAACATCGTGGCTGCAGGTCTGGCTGACAAATGCGAAGTGCAAGTGGCTTACGCCATCGGGGTAGCACAGCCTGTATCCATCTCTGTCGATACGTTTGGTACTGGAACCATTTCCGAAGAAGATCTGGTGAAACTGGTTCGCAAGCACTTCGACCTGCGTCCGGCTGGCATCATCAAGCAGCTCGACCTGCGTCGTCCTATCTACAAACAAACAGCGGCTTACGGCCACTTTGGACGCAATGACCTGAATGTTCCTTGGGAGCAAACAGACAAAGCAGAAGTGCTGAAGCAAGAAGCTGCTCAACTGGCAAAATAAGAACGGCAAAGCAAGAGCCTGGTAAAGCTACTGGGCTCTTTTTGTTATGGGGAAATTTTTCCAGTTATTGGTGGGTTTTGAGCGAAGGGAAAAGGTAGGACTGTGTCGAATCTCCTAGTGAGGAAGTAGAGGAGGGGTTTCTTTGCCAAACAAAAGGCTCTTCCTGACCGTGTTTGTGATTTGTTTCTCGCTGGTTGTGTTGACAGTGGGGCTTGGTGAATTGTCCCAATCAAAAAAGAATGCGCAAAAAGTGCAACCTTTTCCCCAAGTAGATACGTCTATAAGCATAAGCGGGACAGAAATGGCTGAGCCAAACGTCACGCAGAACGAAAAAGCAACGGGAAAGCCGAAAAAGTGGTATAGCCAGCAGGTAGTCGTCCTGACGTATCACCATGTCACGGATGGATCAGGCCAGCGGTATGTGATTACGCCGGAGCAATTCGCTCGACATATGTCGTTTTTGCACGAAAACGACCTGAATCCCATCTCGTTGGAGGAGTTTTTGCATTTTGTCGATACAGGGAGTTTGCCGACAGAAAATGCTGTCCTGATTACCTTTGACGACGGCTATGAGAGTTATTACACGCACGCTTTTCCCATCTTGCGTACATACGGCTACCCGTCAGTGAACTTCGTCATTGCAGGACGCTTGCGAGATGTAGCCGATCGAAAACGGGAGAACATGACGACGCCACTGACGCGTCAGCAAGTCATGGAAATGCTTCACTCCGGGCTGACGGATATCGGTTCGCATACGTACAGTCTGCACGAAGAGGAAGCACGGAATGAATGGGGGGAGACGGGACCGGAGACGGCCCCCGTCTACTTGCAGGATTTACAACGACTAGAAAATGAGGAAGAATATAGGGATCGACTCTATGTGGATTTCCGTATGTCTCGCGCAGGCTTGAACAAATGGCTGGGCCGGGAGATCCATGCGATTTCCTTGCCGTTTGGCTATACGAATCCCGTCGTATTGGAGACAGCGCGACAGGCCGGCTACGCATATGTCTTTACTTCTACACCCGGTTTTGTCAAAAGGGGGGCAAATCCGTTTGCCATCCCGCGGAATGATGTGGGCCTGCGAGATGTTGATGAGGTCAAACTCCAACAGCTGTTCACGAAAGCGAAAAAAGAGTTCGAAGGAGAGCAATCATGAACAAAGCGATCGACATCAGCGTGCTGGATGGGGTGATCAAGAGAACGATTGAAACGGTGGAAACGAGTAAAACCCAAATTTTTGATATAGCTGAAAGCGCCAGACAGCAAGGCAACTCGTTAAAATTTGATTTGCACGAGCTTCGCCAGGAAATTTCGAAGGTCATTCAGAAGGTCGATGCGCTGGAGCTGGCCTATCGCAAGTCGCGCAACAGACTCGTTCAGGTAAGCCGCAACTTCCACATGTACACGGAGGACGACATTCGGATTGCCTACGAGGAAGCCAGCCGGATTCAGGTCGAGCTGTCCATCTATCGCGAACGGGAAAACAATCTGAAGCGCCGCCGAAACGACCTGGAGCGTCAGTTGCGCACGTTGGAGGAAACCATCGTTCGCGCGGAAAAGCTGGTTTCCCAGATGAGCGTCGTGCTCGGCTATTTGACTGGCGACCTGAGCAAGATCGGAGAAGCGCTGGAATCGGCCAAGCAGACGCAACTGATGGGGTTGAAGATCATTCAGGCCCAGGAAGAGGAGCGCAAGCGTGTCGCGCGAGAGATTCACGATGGCCCCGCGCAATCGATGGCAAACGTCGTACTGCGCTCGGAAATCGTGGAGCGTATGCTGAAAAACGAGCGTATTCTGGAAGCGCAAATGGAGCTGCACGAGTTGAAGGAAATGGTTCGTCTGAGCCTGGCTGATGTCAGACGGATTATTTTTGACCTTCGCCCGATGGCTCTTGATGACCTTGGACTGGTGCCCACGCTGCAAAAATATATCCAGACGTGCGAAGAGCGTATCCGTGCTTCCATTGATCTGGTAGTATTTGGTGTGGAGCCACCGCTGCGCAGTTCGGTCAAGGCAGCGATTTTCCGGCTCGTTCAGGAATGCCTGAACAACGTGGAGAAGCACGCAGGCGCTTCCTCGGTACAAGTGAAGCTGGAGTTTATGCAGGAGTCGCTGAGCCTCGTCGTCAAAGACGATGGGGTCGGATTCGATCTGGAGAAGCGCATGGCGAACGGCAACTCCTTTGGGCTTTTGGGAATGCGTGAGCGCGTGCAGCTGCTGGAAGGCAGTGTGGATCTGCAATCGACTCCTGGCGAAGGAACAAAGGTAATTTTCCAAATACCGTTAAAAATATGAACCGATACAGACTATGTACACAGGGGGATGAAACATGGAAAAAAGACAGCAAGAGCTCCGCATTGTAATTGTGGACGACCACCAATTGTTCCGCGAGGGCGTGAAACGTATTTTGGAAATGGAAGAAGACTTTAAGGTCGTCGGAGAAGGCGCGGACGGCGAAGAGGCTGCTTTGCTTGCGGAAGAGCACAAGCCGGATGTTTTGCTCATGGATATCAACATGCCAAACGTCAATGGCGTCTCTGCTGCGGAACATGTCATCTCCGTGAGTCCCTCCACGCGAGTCATCATGCTCTCGATTCACGATGACGAGGGCTACGTATATCGCACGCTGCGTTCCGGCGCGTCGGGCTATCTGCTGAAAGAGATGGGGACAAGCGATCTGGTGGACGCCGTGCGCGTGGTGGCAAGCGGCGGCGCATACATACACCCGAAGGTGACGGGCAAGCTGATCGAGGAGTTTCGTCGCCTGAGCGAGAACGAGGGAACGTCAGAGCGCAGCTTCTCCGTGGATGATTCGCAAACGATCGATCCAAAGGTGATCGAATCGCTGACTCGCCGCGAGCGGGAAGTGCTGCAGTTGATGGCGGAAGGAAAAAGCAACCGGGCCATCGGGGAATTTTTGTTCATCAGCGAGAAGACGGTGAAAAATCACGTCAGCAGCATTCTGCAAAAGCTGAATGTCCAGGACCGTACGCAGGCTGTTGTCATCTCGATTAAAAACGGCTGGGTGAAGCTGTAAGTCCAGGCGGTGCATCCAGCCGGAACCGTGTTCAAGCCATTCCGCATACCTTTTTAGTAGGAGGGGGTATGACCGTGATGGCAGAACTGGTTGTATGGCTGTTGGCGGTTGTTGGTTGCTCCGCATTGCTGGTCACGGCAGCGGAGCGATGGACCAGTCGGATGAACAGCGTGGCCGAACTTTCCCAAGAACACTATCGTTTATTGGTACACAATTCGGAGCAGGTGCTGGAGCGGGCGGTCAGAAGACTTTTGTTTCGCTCCTACTGGAGTGGCAAGCCGATCCGGATTACGTTGATAGAAGAAGGGTCTACAGATGATACGTCCCGGATGCTGACGATCTTGGCGCGAGAACCGTACGGCTGTGGCTTGTGCATGGCAGACGGTCAGACCGAATCGGCGACGGGAGCGATTGTCATCGATCTGCGCAAGAAGCGGGAAGGAGCCTGAGTTTTCGGGCAAATAAATAGATGGGCAAGGCTGTCGAGCGATTCGGCAGCCTTTTGGCGTTTTCGTAAAAACATTTGCCGACCGGGCTTGTCTTTTCGCACAATAATGGCAGAGAACAGGCAAGGAATGGGGGAGGCAAATGCGCGAGTACTTGCTGTATATCAAATGCGGCACAGAGGCAGTACCGTCTGTCCGAACGTATGTGACGCCAAGCTTTTCGGTCGATCAAGCTTTTTGGCAGGAGAGGGAGGGAGGCGTGCTGCATGTGATCGGCAAAACGTCGTCGCTTGCCTTGGCCTTTTCCTTGCGCGAGAAAATAAACGAGCGGTTGCGCAAGGGCGTGGGAGAGGGGCGCGCGCTGACGGATACGCAGGTGGCGGAGCTGCGGAGTCTGGCTGTGGCGAAGGTCCGGGAGGCGAGCGCGCTATACGGCCGGGAAGTGGCGGGGAGGCAGGCACGGCACGGGAGCTGGAGGATGTACCCGGCAGATCAGCAGCGTGAGACCGTCCGAAGGGACAGCGAGGAGCCGCAAGCGCATTCGCGCCCATCCCGACAGCATAAGGAGTGGTTTGCATGGGAGGCAATTGCGTGCAGCGTGGAAGTAGGGGAGTCGGGTTCTCGCCCTTCCCCTCACCCGCTATCTCTGGCGCATGAGGCAAGGTCGCCGTTCCTATCTCGTGATGATGCGCTGCAAGCTGCATCCGCCCCCTCTACGCGAGCAGAAAGAAACGACAGGGCCTTGAAACAATTGCTGGATGGCCGCGCTCTTCTCTGGGATGAAATCGGGGCACTTTTGCAGAAGCGGGGAGTGGAGGTGGAGGATCTTGCTGCCGCCTTGCACAGGCACGTGCTGACTGGCAGAGCGCATTGGCTTCCCGGGGTGCGGATTGACGTGGGCAGCAATTGGTATCAAAGCCGCCTTGTTCTGAGCTGTGAACGATGCGGCAGTACGGGACGAGCGGTCGAGCTGACCTACTGCCATACGTGCGGGCAAGGCTGCGCATACTGCACGACTTGCCTGGGGATGGGCAGGAGCAAATGCTGCACGCCGTATATTTTGCTTGCGGCAAGCGGTTCATTTCCTGTCGGGAGCAACAAGGGGGCAAGCCGGGAACCTTCGCGGCTGGAGTGGACAGGCAGTTACTCGGACGATCAGGCGAGAGCTGCCGAGCGCGCTCGGCGTTTTGTTGCGAACCCGCGCCCGGGTCTTTCCGCGTTTTTGATTTGGGCTGTGTGCGGAGCTGGCAAAACCGAGCTGCTCTTTCCTTCCCTGGCAGAGGGACTGGCGGCGGGAGGTCGCGTGCTGATTGCTACTCCGCGAAAAGACGTGGTGCTGGAGCTGGCACCTCGCATTCAACGGGTGTTTCCCCATGCGCGGGTGATTGCCGTCCACGGCGCCAGCGCCGAAAAATGGGAGGACAGCGACATCACGATTGCGACTACCCATCAGGTCATGCGCTATTATCGCCGATTCGCTTTGGTTGTGCTCGACGAGGCGGATGCGTTTCCGTACCACAATAATCCCATCCTCTATCGGGCGCTGGCAAGAGCTGTGCACCAGGCAGGGAAGCTCTTGTATTTGAGCGCGACCCCACCGCGCTATCTGCAAAAGCGCCTCGTTTCAAACGATCGTTCAACGGGTCCTGCCGCAGCGGCCATCCCGCTTTTTTCTGCCACACACGTCCTTTTGCCGGGTCGCTACCACGGTTTTCCCCTGCCTGTTCCCGAGGTGCTTACCGTCCGTGGGCTGCACAAGCGCGTTCGGTCCAAGCAAGCGATCTCGGCATTGACAGACGCGGTGCTTCGTTCGCTGGAGGCCGGACGGCAACTGTTTGTGTTCGTTCCGCGCATTGATGATGTGGAGGTAGTGCTGGCTTATTTGCACAAATGGCTGCCGGCTCATGCCGGGCAGATGGCGGGTGTCCATGCTGCGGACCCGATGCGCGAGGAAAAGGTGCTGGCTTTTCGGCAAAAACGCTCTACGCTCATGGTGACGACGACGATTTTGGAGCGGGGGGTAACGATCCCGAAGAGCGATGTAATTGTCGTCGGCGCAGAGGCGCCTGTCTTTGACGAAGCTTCGTTGGTACAAATTGCCGGACGCGTAGGCAGGGCGTTCGAGGATCCGGCGGGCAGCGTGTTGTTTTTGCAGGCGGAACGCGCGACGGCACCCAAGCTCGCAGTCAGGCAAATCACCCGGATGAATCTGCATGCCAAACAGCTCGCAACAGGAAGGAAGCATTCATGAAGGCCGCTGCCTGTGTCAGCTGTGGCGGGCGAGTGAATACTCCCAAAAGAGAAGCGGTCGTCCGCGCGAGGGCGAGCCGGCTCGCCCGTCCTGACAGCTATCCGGCGATCTATCGCTTGCTGCGCGGTCTCCCGGCGTGCGCAAGCTGTCTGGAAGCCCTGCCGTTCATCGAGGAGGAGATTTGCCGACAGTGCGGGCGCGACATGCGTACAGAGAGGTACAGGAGCGAGGGTCGCTGCCGCGACTGTGCAAAGGAAGGGGACGAGCCGCTGCAGGAAAATCGCAGTCTGCTTCGGTACGAGCAGGACGGCAAAAGGCTGCTTGGCCTGTTCAAATACCGCGGGGATGAGCGCCTGGCCGACTATTACGGAACGCTTTTGGCCATCGCGGCCTTTCGCTTCTACACGCCGTCGAGCTTCGCCTGCATCACCACTGTCCCGCTTCATGAAAGGCGGCTGCAAGCGCGCGGCTTCAACCAGGTAGACTTGCTGGCAGCCTGGTTGGGCAGGACAACCGGGATTCCGGTGAGGCCCCTGCTCACACGCATCAAAGAGACGGAGAAACTGAGCAAGCAGGGGGGACGCGCATCCCGGCAGAAAAGCATGCGGGAAGCTTTTGCTTGGGACGAGGGAGCGGTACTGCCTGAGTTTGTCGGTGCCAGTTCTTGTAGCCGTGCCGTCGGTCCATCCCCGAATACCCGCAGCCCTCTGGTCGCCGAGCCTCTCAAAATTCTGCTGATCGACGATATTTACACGACCGGATCGACTCTTCGCTCTTGCGCAAGAACAGTGCGGGCGCATTTGGGGACAGTTTGTGAAATTTATTCCTTGACCATATACAGATAGCCAGTTGGGAAAAGTTACGCTATCATGGAAGCATACAGCAAGCGGAAACGGAACGAACTTTCTGGATGTTGAAGGGGGTGCTTCTATGTCTCTGGGCAAGCTGGCAAACTGCTCGCGGTGTGACGCTCTATTCGTACAAACAGTCCGTGACATTTGCCCCAACTGCTATCAACAAGTGGAACAAGAATATGAAAAATGCGCCCGTTTTTTGCGCAAGCGGGAAAATCGCGGGGCTACGATTCACCAGGTAAGCGAAGCCACAGGGGTGAGCGTGAAGCAAATTACGAGGTTTATCAAGGAAGGGCGCATTTCTGTAGAGGGCAACCCGAACCTTGGTTACCCGTGCGAAATTTGTGGGATTTTGATCCGCACTGGCAACATGTGCGACGCCTGCATGAAGGGATTGAAGCATGAGATCACGCAGCAGCTCGAAGTGGACCAGCGCCTGGAGCAGGACGCGCGGGCCCGTCAGGCGGAAGCGGCCGCCTATCGAAGAAAGCAGAATCGTGACGAATAGTTTTGCGCAAAAAAACTAATCGTCAATCAGGAAATTGCCGATGATACTACTAAGAGGTATCATCGGTTTTTCTGTTAGCAGGGACCTGTTCCCGCGAAAATGTCCGGTGGTTTGAGAGGATGGGAATCAGATGCGGATTAATGAACCGAACCGTGTCGGGATGATGAATGCTTACAACAAGACGGCGAACAACCAGGTAGGCAAAAACGGAAAAATCCCCATGGGCAAGGATGAGGTCAACATTTCCACGGAAGCGCTGGAAATGCAGCGTCAGATTGAAGATGCGAACGCGCCCCAGCGCCGCGAAAAGGTAGAGCAGCTGAAAAAGCAAGTCGAGGAAGGCACGTATCGCGTCCCGAGCGAACGCATTGCCGAGAAGCTGCTGTCTTTTTGGAAAAAGCGATAACCCAGTTCTCTAGGGAAGACGAGGAGAAACGCGAACATGGAGAGACTCTACGATCTGCTCGACAACTTGATCCAGTTGCACAAAGCCTTGTACACTTTGGCCACACACAAAAAAGATGTGCTGGTGAAAGGAAACGTGGATGAGCTGGTGGCGATTACCCGCCGGGAACAAAAGCTAATCAAGGGCGTCACAGCAGCAGAAGCAGCCCGCCAAAGTCTGGTCCAGGAACTGACCGTCGAAAAAGGCTTGGCGCTTCGGGAAGGCACACTGGCTGAATTGATCAAGTTGACGACCAGTGCGGAAGAGAAGACGCGGCTAGCGTCCTATCGCGACGAGCTTGTCCGGATTGTCACCGAACTGCGTGAGGCAAACGAGCTGAATCAGCAGTTGCTGGAGCAATCCCTTTCTTTTGTAAACATGACGCTCGACCTGATTACGGACACGCCGGAAGACGATTTTATTTACGGCAATCCGGGCGCGGACACGTACCGCCAGGCGAGCCGAACTTTTTTCAACAAAAAAGCGTAAAGAGGTGCTGAGATGCGCTCGACTTTTCATGGAATCGAAGTAAGCAAACGCGGCCTGTTCGCCCAGCAGTCTGCCTTGAATACGACCGGACACAACATCGCGAATGCGAATACGGAAGGGTATACGCGGCAGCGAGTCAATATGCAGGCGACGACGGGGTTGCCATACGTAGGAATGAATGCGACGATCGAGCCGGGGTTGCTTGGAACGGGTGTACAAGCCACGAGCATTCAGCGCCTGCGGGAAGAGTTTCTGGATATTCAGTTTCGCAATGAGCACAAGCGCCAGGGATACTGGGACGCCCGGCTGGAGACACTGGAAAAACTGGAAGGGATCATGAACGAGCCTTCCGAGACAGGACTGCAAAAGGTCATGGATCAGATGTGGCAAGCTTGGCAGGATTTGGCCAAGGACCCGACCGATACATCCGCACGTGCTGTTGTTCGTGAACGAAGCAAAGCGGTGGCTGATACGTTTAACACATTGACGAACCATATCAAGGAAGTGCAGCTCGATCTGGATAACGTAGTCAATGTGAAGGCAATGGAAATCAACTCTTTGGGGCAGCAAATAGCCAGCCTGAACAACCAGATTGCCAACATTGTACCGCATGGCTACCAGCCGAACGATTTGTATGACCAGCGCGACGTTCTCCTGGACAAGCTCTCCAAGCTGGTAGACATTCGCGTGACACAAACGACGGCTGGAATGGTGAATGTAACGATTGAAGGGCGCGAATTTGTCAACGGTGTCACCTCCCAGCCCGTAGTCGCCCAGCAAAATCCTGTCACAGGCTTGAGCGATCTCACCCTGGGCGGAGCAGCTTTTGTTCCGACGGCCGGATATATGGCAGGGACTCTCCAATCCCGTGACCAAATTGTACCGAATATGCTAAAACGGCTGGATGTTCTCGCAGTCAATCTGACAAAGGAAATCAATGACCTGCACAGGGCGGGACGAAGCCTGAGCGATATCAATAATGGGACGGTTCAGGATCTGCCGTTCTTTGTGGACGCGAACTCTCTGGCCGCGGATCCTGCAACCAAGGATTATCCGACGAGCGCATCAAGCTTGGTGATTAATCCTGAAATTATGAGAAGCCTGGATGCAATCGCCGCGGCAAAACCGGAAGCGCTATCTACGCCGGTCGGCAACAACGAAAACGCGCTGGCTATTGCGTCGATCAAGTTCAAAGTCCTGGCTGCCGGAACAGGCCCGAACGATCTGGCCGAAAGTTCAACCTTGGATAACTACTATCGCTATACGATCAGCCAATTGGGCGTGGACGCGCAAGAGGCTACCCGCAATCAATTAAACTCAGAAATGCTTGTCGGCACGGTAGACAACCAGCGGCAATCCGTATCTGGCGTATCTATTGACGATGAAATGGCCGAGATGGTGAAGTACCAACATGCGTACAGCGCATCTGCCCGCGTCATGACCAGCATGGACGAAATCTTGGACAAAGTCATCAACGGCATGGGCCGAGTGGGCCTCTAGTGGGAGGGATTCAATCATGGCGGTACGTGTAACGCAGAATATGTTGAATAGCAATATGCTGCGGAATTTGCATAATTCCATGCGCAATATGGACAAACTGCAGCACCAGCTTTCTTCCGGAAGCAAGATTGCCAAGCCATCCGATGATCCGGTAGTGGCTGCACGCGGGATGTTTTATCGGTCTTCGTTGATGGAGAACGAGCAGTATAAAAGAAATGTGGAAGAAGCGCAGTCGTGGATGGATATGACGGATAGTACGATGGATGAGATGGGTAATGTGATGAAGCGCATTAAGGAGCTGCTTGTCTATTCGGGCGATGGTGCCACTTCACCTGCTGACTTGCAAACAATGGCCGCCGAGGTGCAGGAATTAAAAGCTCATTTAGGGACATTGGCCAATCAGCAAATAAACGGTAAGTATATTTTTGCAGGTACGGATACAAATTTGCCGCCGTATGACCCTGCTGCTAATGGGGGAAAAGGGGATTTCGTGAGCACAAACAGCTCACCCATTCAATTGGAAGTGAGTCAAAATGTTTTTGTAACCTCAAACATTAACGCACAAAACCTCTTCAATTTCCCTACGAATGCAAACAATATTTTCAAAGTGCTGGATAATATCATTACAGAGCTAAGTAATGGTAGGAGTGCTTCGCAATTTATCCCGGATATGGATCAGCAGTATGACAAACTACTGGCGGAGCGTGCTTCACTTGGAGCAAGTGTAAACCGTGTGGAACTGATTGCAGAGCGTTTAAACGCGCAAGAGGTAAGTATCACGGGCTTAATGTCAAGGAATGAAGATGCGGATATGGCCAAAGTGATGACGGATTTAAAAACACAGGAAAGTGTTCACATGGCAGCATTAGGTGCAGGGGCCCGAATTATTCAGCCTACTTTGTTGGATTTCCTTCGCTAGGAAAAGAGGAAGGGGGTAGCTCATGCAAATTCCTCAAATTCGAATGGAGAGCAGTTTTGCTCAGTTAGGGTTGCAAATACAGAAACCAGTTCAAGAAATCAAGCAACCAAAAGCAGAGATGAACTTGCGGCAAGTACCTGCTACTCTTTCAATAGAACAAGCCCGAACGACATTGCAGATTGATTCAAGTCAGGCTCGTGCTAACCTCGGGATTATGACATCGACGCAGTTCAGTGAGAGCAGCGCTGCTTATGGAAGGCAAAAGGCGATGCAGGCAATTGCCGAGAAGAGCCAAGAGGGTGACAGGCTCATGCGAATCTATACGAAAGAGAATGTCGTCGCATCCATCGGCCGAGAGAAAGGCATGCGGGTGTTGGAGAGTGGCTATACACCTCCTTCCCCTTCAGTAGATGAAGGCGTAGAGATAAGCGTTGAATTCAAGCCGGTCATGATTAACGTGCAGCGTAACGGGATGAAAATAGATCCTGTAATCAAGCCCCCCGAGCTATCCTATATCCCGGGCAAAGTAGAGCCGTATATGCTACAATATAATCGCTTGCAAATCGATGTGGTAGGCGGTCAACTGGATCAAATGATGTGAGTGAGGGGAAGACATGAGCGTAAAGCAACAAGTGGAATTGGGCAAGCTATTTTTCGAGGATGGCATCCCTGGGTTTTCCCATTTGCAGTTTTTTCAGTTGATGCAGGAGGAAGAGAGTCCCTTTTTTTTGATTCAGTCGACGGAGGAAAAGGACGTAGGCTTTTTGGTCATTGATCCGTTTTCCTTTTTTCAAGGGTATAAGTTTGAGTTGCCCGCTTTAGCAAAAGAGGCTCTGCGAGTGGAGGATCCATCGCAAATTATGGTTTTCTCCATTGTCACGATTCGTGGATATGACCAGGCAACAGTAAACTTGAAAGCGCCAATTGTAGTCAATCCGTTCAATCGGATGGCTAGACAGGTTATTTTACAGGATGATACATACTCCATTCGCCAGCCGTTGTTCGAGCAACATGCTGTCGATCGAAAGTAGGTGGCGGGTGCATGTTGGTCCTTGCGCGAAAGAAAAATGAGTCGATCATGATAGGGGACAGCATTGAAATAAAGGTCATTTCCGTAGATGGGGATCAGGTGCGTATAGGCATCGAAGCTCCTCGCCATATGGATGTGTATCGTAAAGAAATATTTGATGCCATTCAGGAGGAAAATCGTATGGCTACACAGAGTCAGACGGATTGGAAGATGCTGAAAAAATTGCTCCAATCGAATAGTGAATGGAAAGGTAGTCAATAGACTATCTTTTTTGTTTTTTTGCAGAAAAAAGTAGAAAAAGCACTAAACACCCAAATCATGAGAGCCGATAACAATATTGTAGGGACAAAGCCACAAGCGCGCGATTGTTGTTTGTCTCCATTTTAAGTAGCAGTCACAGGGACGTGACTGTCGACAATTCAAGGAGGAATTTTACATGATTATCCAACACAATATGTCGGCTCAAAACACTCATCGTCAACTGGGTGTGAACACTGGCAACCTGGCTAAAAACGTAGAAAAACTGTCTTCCGGCTACCGCATCAACCGTGCGGCTGACGATGCGGCTGGTCTCTCCATCTCTGAGCGTATGCGTGCACAAATCCGCGGTATGGAACAAGCTTCCCGCAACGCACAAGATGGTATCTCTCTGGTACAAACCGCTGAGGGTGCTTTGCAAACTGTAAACAACATGCTTGTTCGTCTCAAAGAACTGGCTACACAATCTGCAAACGGTACGTACACGGATGCAGAAGACCGCAAACGTATCCAGGAAGAAGTAACTGAACTGAGCAAAGAGGTTAACAACATTAAAGACAACACCAAATTCAATGGTATCTCCCTGTTGGATGGCAGCTCAACCTCCGGTATCACGCTGCAAATCGGTCAAGAGACTTCTCAAACTCTCACTTTGGATGCTACTAAATTTGACTTGTCTTCTGTTGCTGCAGCTGTATCTGGCTACGACCTGAGCACTCAGAGCGGTGCAAAAGCTGCATTGGGCGACATCGAAAATCAAATCAACAAAGTATCCGCAGCACGTTCTTACCTCGGTGCGAACCAAAACCGTTTGGAAAACACCATTAACAACCTGAACATCACTTCCGAAAACTTGACTGCTGCTGAATCCCGTATCCGCGACGTAGATATGGCGAAAGAGCAAATGCAGTTCACGAAGAACAACATCTTGACCCAAGCTTCCCAAGCTATGCTGGCGCAAGCTAACCAATTGCCACAAGGCGTTCTGCAATTGCTCCGTTAATTGTAAAGTATCAATCAAAGCACGGCCTTCCACAGGGAGGCCGTGCTTTTTTTCGTCATTCGATCGCATGGTTTGACACGCTTCGACTGGATTCCAGGAATATCATATAATGGATCGCCGCATAGTTACCGATATATAGAAAGAAAAGGAGTGGGGTAGTCGGATGAAAATTATTTCAGATGGAAAAGAATTCATTATCGATGTGACGGTTGCGGATGCGGTGTCTTCTATTCTTTCTGTAGTAAGGGATATTATAGATGAGTCGGATAAGATTTTTTATGGGCTGAAGATAAATGGTCAAGAAGTATACGAGCATTTTGAAATGATTCTGGAAGAGAATAAAGCAACTCTAGAAACGGTTGAACCTATTCTGGTTACAAAAGAACAGTGGACAGCAGACACTCTTTATTCTATTTATGAATATACACACAATGCGTTGCCAAAGGCAGCGGAATTGGTTGATAATTTTTATGATAATCCGCGTGAAGACGCATGGGTGCAACTAAGCTACCTGATAGAAGGGTTGCAATGGATTCACAGTACGAGTGAGTATCTACCGGAGTACGCTTCTCTTCTGGGCTCCTCATCACTCTTAGAAAACCTCCATACAGCAGTCACTCAATTGGATCTCGTTTTAATTGGTGACCTTATTCAATACGAGATTGTCCCTTATTATGAAAAAATACAGACACAGTTGGCGGCAACGATCGAAATGGGGTGATAACTTGTGATGCGAATTGAAAATGTTCAAGTACTCAAGAAGCACTACCCTGAACTTCTGGATGTAATAGGGCATAGTGACGAAAGCGAAAGACAGGATACCCGGATTGAGGAAGCCAAGAATCAGTTATGGACGATGGCTGTTTTAAAGGAGACGGGGTGGAACTATCTTCATAGCAAATACAATCCTATTCAGGAAGCAGAGCGGTTTGTACAGTCGATGGAGGATGTAGGAGAACGGCATGTCCTGTTTTATGGAGTGGGTCTTGGATACCACATCGATTTGTTCCGAGAGAAGCACCCGGATGCTACCTTTTCTGTCTATGAACCAAACCTGTCTACTTTTTATCATTTTTTAGAGAAAAAAGATTTGAATGAATGGTCCCCGAAAAGAAATTTGAAAAAGATTATGGTGGAGAGAGAACCAGCGGATTGCAAGAAAAATCTGAGCGATTTTACGAATCTCTTGCGGGAAGAAATCTATCTAGCGGTCTTCCCGAGCTACCAACGTATTTTTGAAGAGGAATCCAAGCGCTTTTTTGCCACGTTTAAAGAGGTTGTCTACGAAGCGAGACAATTGATGCAAACGAATAGAATATTTGCCAAGCGTACAGCAATTAATGGTTTCAAAAATATCCCTCATATTATAGATACTCCAAGTATTTTAGAAGAGAATCACGGGGCGTTTCATGGAAAGCCAGCTATCCTCGTAGCCGCTGGCCCATCTTTGAATGATGAAATAGAACGGCTCCGTCAAATTAAGAAAAGTGGATCGGCTTATATTTTTTCCGTAGGTTCTGCACTTAACTCATTGCTTAGCAATGGTATTATGCCAGACGCGACTTTTTCTTATGATGGCAGTGTGATGAACAAAAAAGTATTTGCAAAGGTACTGCGAGAGGGAATCAGTCAAATTCCGCTTGTGTTCGGTAGTACAATCGGCTTTGAAACCTTGCCAGAGTACCCAGGGAAAATGGCTAACTTTCTTGTGAAGAGCGATTATGTTATGAGGCTATTCCTGAAAAGGTCAGATCAAGAAGGATCAGACTATATCGATACCTTCATGAGTATCGCTACATTAACGCTTCAGTTACTTGCTAAACTGGGTTTTTCACCTATTATTCTGGTGGGACAAAACTTTGCTTTTCGTGCAGATGAGAATTACGCAGCAGGGATTGAGTATATCAATCCTGTTGTAGGAGAGCAGAAAAAAGTAAATGCCTTGCAGGTAAAGGACGTTTATGGAGGGACAGTCCTTAGTAGTCGGTTGCATACCAACATGAGGAAGGAAATGGAGTCTGTGATTAATTCCTTCAAGAACATGGACATCATCAACTCAACAAAAGGTGGTGCTCATATTGAAGGAACCGTTTTTTTGCCACTGGAAAAAGTAATGGAAGAACGATTGCAACAATCCAATATCGTTGAAAGTGACTGGTTGGATAAACACGCAAAGATGATCCCGTACGATTACGATCACCTCAAGCGATTTTCGCGGGAAATGCTCCAATCTAGCACTGAGTTAGGAAAGTTACTG
Source organism: Brevibacillus sp. SAFN-007a (assembly GCF_051967035.1). Taxonomy (NCBI): domain Bacteria; kingdom Bacillati; phylum Bacillota; class Bacilli; order Caryophanales; family Paenibacillaceae; genus Brevibacillus; species Brevibacillus sp. SAFN-007a. The sequence goes on from NZ_JBQCKK010000002.1 coordinate 351,729, forward strand.
AATAGATTTCAGTACCTTATCGAAGAAATGAAGCAATTGGTTCGTACAAAAAATCGCAAGCAGTTGGAAATCCAGTTTCAAAAGTTTGACAAACTGTTTGACAAGTTACAGAAAAATAAATTTAATCTGTACTTGATTCAAACAATCAATAATGTCTCCTTCAAGCTGATTATGAAAATACTGGATGAAGTACGTTTGCTTCCTGATCCAGTTAGCAAGGCTGACCGCGTAAGCAAGGAATTTGGAAATTATCTTGAAATTTGTAGCGAAGATACAGCCCTACTGACAGCATTGTTAGAAGAAATGTATAAGAAGGTACTGGGGCAAGAAATTTTGGTATAACGGAGACGATACAATGAACCTCAGTGGAAAGAAAATACTGATAACAGGCGCGGATGGTTTTATTGGTTCGCACCTGACAGAAGCACTTGTCCGGCAAGGTCACGATGTAAAAGCATTTGTTTTGTACAATTCGTTTAATTCTTGGGGGTGGTTGGACTCTTCCCCAAAAGAAATACTTAACGAATTGGAAGTTTTCCTGGGGGATATTCGTGACCCCCATGGAGTGAAACACGCAATGAAAGGCTGTGACGTTGTTCTGCACTTGGCGGCACTCATTGCCATTCCATATTCTTACCACTCGCCAGATACTTACGTGGACACCAATATTAAGGGAACATTAAATGTTTTACAGGCTGCACGTGATCTTCATGTAGAGAAAATCGTACATACTTCGACCAGTGAAGTTTATGGGACGGCTCGTTTCGTTCCAATCACAGAGGAGCATCCACTCCAGGGGCAATCCCCCTATTCCGCAAGCAAAATAGGCGCCGATCAGCTGGCCCTTTCTTTTTACAGCTCATTTGATCTTCCTGTTTCTATTATCCGCCCGTTTAATACGTATGGACCGCGCCAATCCGCTCGTGCGGTGATACCTACGATCATTACGCAGATTGCTGCAGGGCAAAAATCTATCAAGCTTGGATCCCTGCATCCTACAAGGGATTTTAATTATGTGAAGGATACGGTCGCGGGATTCATTGCGGTTGCGGAATCCGATCGTTCTGTTGGGGAAGTAATCAATATCGGTAGCAATTATGAAGTGTCGATCGGACAAACGGTTGATCTTATTGCTGAGTTAATGGGGAAGCAAATTGAAATTGAGACGGATGATAAGAGGCTACGCCCTGAAAAGAGTGAAGTAGAGCGTTTGTGGGCATCCAACGCGAAGGCAAAAGAATTGCTTAATTGGGAGCCTGTCTATGGCGGTATCGATGGGTTCAAACAAGGATTGGCAGAAACAATTGAATGGTTCACTCATCCTGCTCATTTAAGTCAGTACAAAACGGGGATGTATAGTGTATGAAGCAGGTGGTCTCCGTAGATAATTTTGTCTCCATTCTGAAGCAGATCGCTTCATCGGACAAAGACTTCGTTGCTCTTCATGAGCCGTGCTTTCAGGGAAATGAATGGGCATACGTGAAAGAGTGTTTGGATACGGGCTGGGTCTCCTCAGTCGGAAAATATGTAGATCGTTTCGAAGAGATGCTTCAGGAGTTTACGGGTGTAAAGCGGGCAGTGGCTGTAGTAAATGGCACGGCGGCTTTGCATATTTGCCTAAAGGTAGCCGGGGTAGAGCCAGAGGATGAAGTATTAATACCAACACTGACCTTTATTGCCACAGCGAATGCGGTTGTTTACAGTGGAGCTATTCCGCATTTTGTAGACGTATCTGACAGGACTTTGGGAATTGATTCCCACAAACTCGAGGACTACTTGCGAGAGATTTCGGAAGTAAGAGGTAGGAATTGTTACAACCGAATCACTGGTAGAAGGATCAAGGCAGTCATACCTATGCATACATTTGGGCACCCGTCTGATTTAGATGGGATTGTAAGTGTGTGTGAGCGATTTCAACTGGAATTGATAGAAGATGCAGCGGAATCGTTAGGATCCTATTATAAGGGGCGACATACTGGAAACTGGGGACGTGTTTCGGCGCTTAGTTTCAATGGGAATAAAATCATTACAACAGGTGGCGGTGGCGCAATTTTGACCAATGACGAGGCATTGGGGCAATTGGCGAAGCATTTGACTACTACGGCTAAAAAGCCACATAAATGGGAATATGAGCACGATCAAATAGGCTACAACTATCGTATGCCCAACATAAACGCTGCCTTGGGATGTGCGCAACTTGAGCAGTTGCCAACCCTTCTCAAAAAGAAGCGGAAGCTAGCTCATTTATATCGAGAAGCGTTCAGTAAATTGGATGGACTCTCTTTTTTTTGGGAGCAACCGAACACTTCAAGTAACTTTTGGTTGAATGCAGTGTTACTAGAGCGGGATTATGTTGATCTGCGTGATACGATACTGGAGAAAACAAACGCGGAGGGGATCATGACAAGGCCTGCTTGGAAGTTACTTCATACACTACAGATATTCAAAGAGTATCCGAGTATGAAAAATGATACAGCTAAAGAAATTGAAAAGAAATTGATCAATATCCCGAGCAGTGCTGGATTAATTTCCTAATTTGAGGGGGAAGTGTAGTGTCGGCTGTTTTTGAAAAAGAATATGGAACTACTATGGAGAAGTTGGATAATTTTGAGAAGTATATTCGACGGCAAACGATGACCAGATTTTTAGCTAGATACGAGTTGTTTAAATTACAGGTTAATATAAAAGGAAGTATAGTAGAATGTGGCGTACATCATGGCGGGGGATTGATGGCATGGGCGAAATTGTCTGCTGGTCTCGAACCGTATGCTTTTGATCGAAGAGTTATTGGATTTGATACTTTCGAAGGCTTCCCTTCTATCCATGAGAATGATCGAGGAAGCAATAGTCACGAGAATAGTCAAATGCGTGTAGGTGGTTTTGATACAGGGTATGATTCTTTTCAGGAATTGATGGATGTTATTCAGGAGTATGATCAAAACCGATTTTTAAATCAATTTCCGAAAGTAGAATTAGTAAAAGGCGATGCGAATCATACGATACCCCAATACGTGAAAGACAACAGTCATTTATTAGTAAGTTTGTTATTTTTAGATTTTGATTTATATGAGCCGACTAAAGTAGCCTTAGACCATTTTCTCCCACGTATGCCAAAGGGGTCCGTTTTAGCCTTTGATGAAATCCACAATCCATGGTGGCCGGGTGAAACACAAGCGTTACTAGAGACGCTGGACTTAAAAAAATACGAAGTAAAGAGGTTTCCATTTGAGCCTAACATCTCCTATATAGTTTTGTAGTAAATTGAAAAGATAGGGGGAGACTTACTTTGCTAAGGATTTTGACCGAAGCGTCCGGGAGCATGTCAGCCGCCTACATCATTCATGCTATTCAACAAGCTGGTCATGTTGCCATTGCATCTGATATCGACCCAGACTGTGTTGGGCGATACCTCGCAACAGATTTCATTCCGATGCCATCTAAACACGACCCCAATCTTTGGGAAAAAACGCTTGAAAAATTGGTAGAACATAAAGTTAACGTAGTAATTCCCTCATTAGATGAAACGTTAAGTGGCTGGGCAGAACGTCAACAGCAAATGGCACAAGTAGGTATCTATACGATTTTGTCACCTGTAGAAACGGTGCGTACATTTCAGGATAAATGGAAAACTTATCAATTTTTTATTCGTGAAGGAATACCGACTCCTGCTACGAGTCTAGAACAAACATTTGCTTTAATAAAACCTAGAAATGGCCGGGGAGCAGTGGGAGTACGCGTGGAAAATTCAATTGTGGACATGGAGGGAATGATCTCACAGGAGGTTGTGACGGGAATTGAGTATACCGTTGACGTTTTTTGTGATAGGGAATCAAAGCCCGTGTATATTGTCCCCCGTCGAAGAGAAGGTGTTATTCAAGGAAAGTCTACCGGAGGAATTGTAGAGAAGCAACCTTTGATTGAGGAATGGGTGAAGAAAATCTGTCGGGCGATCCCTTTTGCAGGACCAGTCAATATGCAGTGTTTCTTGCAAGAAAATGGTGAGGTTCAATTTATTGAGATCAATCCGAGAATTGCAGGTGGTATGGCTCTAGGATTTGCTGCCACAGAAAATTGGATTTCATTGATGGTAGATCATTTTATTAATAAAAAACCAATTACTCCAAAGCCGATCCGATACGGATTGAAAATGAAGAGGTACTATGCTGAAGTCTTTGTTTCCAATGATTGACTGGGATACTGTGAAATACGTTGGGTTTGATATGGATGGGACCTTATATGATGAACTGGACTTTATAAGACAAGTATATATGCCGATTGCTAGCCGAATGGCTAAATTTATCGGTCTACCTGCTGATGATATCTATCAAAAGTTGTTAGAAAGATGGTTGGAAAAAGGAAGTTCGTACAATCGGATTTTTGAAGAGATACTCTCACAGGGTGAAGTATGTAAGGATGAAAAAGAAGGAATCATTCAGGAATGCTTGCATATATTCAGAAACTATTTGCCAGAACTGGCGTTAACGCATAGAGTTACTTTCTTGCTTCAGTACTTTCACCAAATCTATGAATTGTTTCTTATAACGGATGGCAGGGTTCAATTACAACAATCCAAATTTCATGCACTAGGGTTATCGAAGTGGTTTGATGAACAAAATGTTGGTTTTACTGGTCTTTACGGAAGTGCATATGGGAAACCTTCTCCTTTAATAGTAACGAAAATAAAGGTTCTGCGCGAGGTTTGTAATCCCCAGCATGTCGTGTTTTTTGGTGACAGAGAGGTAGATGAAAAGTTCGCGAAGGGACTTGGGTATCAGTTTGTATTAACCAAGTGTTTGCAAAAGGAAGGATTATCGGGATGAAAAAACGGAAAGTGTTAGGTGTGACTGGTATTCGTTCTGAATATGACATTATGTCTTCTGTTTACCGTGCGATTGAATCCCATCCTGCATTAGAATTGGAATTAATTGTGACAGGAGCTCATTTAAGCGATGCTTATGGACTTACTGTTAACGAAATCAAACAAGACGGCTTTTTCATTGCAGAGGAAATCGAGAGCTTAATAAATGGTGACCAAGCTTCTTCACGAGTAAAAGGTTTGGCTATACAGCTACAGGGGTTGGTACAAGCAGTTAATAGAATAAAGCCGGATTTTCTACTAGTACTAGGTGACCGCGAAGAATCAATGACGACTGCGTTAGTGGGAGCGTACATGAATATTCCAGTTGCGCATGTTGCCGGCGGAGACCGCGTAGTAGGTAACGTAGATGATCAGGTTAGGCATGCCGTTTCCAAGCTTGCTCATTTGCATTTTGTAACAAACGAGGAGAGCGCTGCCCGGTTGATTAAAATGGGAGAGCAACCTTTCCGAATCTATAATACAGGTAATCCAGGGTTAGACCGTATCCGACAGACGCCTGTTCTTACGAGAAGAGAATTATCTGAGCGATTGGGCTTTACGATTAATGAAAACGAGCCACTCATTTTGTTAATTCAGCATGTTATCTCAACAGAAATTAACGAAGCCTACTTTCAAATGAAACAAACGATGGAAGCGGTTAAGGAACTGGGAATCAAAACAATTCTTAGTTACCCGAACTCAGATGCAGGCAGCCAGCAATTAATTAAAGCCATTCAGGAGTATCAAGATCTACCCCATCTTTATATGGCAAAAAACATCCCGAGACTGGAATTTGTGAATATCATGAGGGAGGCGAGCTGCATGATAGGCAATTCTAGTGCTGGAATTCTTGAAGCACCTTTATTGCATTTGCCTGTAATTAATATAGGAAATAGGCAGAAGGGGCGATTGCATGCAGAAAATGTGCAATTTGTTCCTCACTCTGTTCGGGAGATATGTTCGGCTGTTACAAAGGCAATATCGGATAAGGATTATCGAGAAGTGGTAAAGAAATGTGTGAATCCTTATGGCGATGGATTTTCTTCACAAAAAATAGCAAGTGTGCTTGCTGACATTCCCATTGATGAAAAACTTTTAGTAAAGGACATTACATACTAATGAGCAGAAATGTACTTTTTATTGCTCCGCATCCCGATGATGAGACACTTGGGTGCGGGGGGACAATTTTTAAACATGTTGAACAAGGTGATCGAGTTCATTGGTTAATTGTCACAGAGATGAAGGAAGAGAGGGGGTTTTCCGCTGAGAGAATTGCGTTAAGAGAGCGAGAGATAGAAGCGGTTGGAAGGAAGTACAATTTCACAACGATACATCAGCTAAAATTGCCAACTACAAAACTGGATGAAATAGGAATGAGCCTGATTGTGGATAGAATGGGTTCAGCTATTCGTGCTATTCAACCGGAAGTCCTCTACATTCCGTATCCAGGAGATGTCCATACGGATCATAAATATGTCTTTGATGCTGCTGTTTCATGTACAAAATGGTTTCGTTATTCCTTTATAAAAAGGGTATTGGTATATGAAACCTTATCTGAAACGGAATTCGGTTTGAACCCAGATACGAATGGGTTTCGACCAAACGTTTTTGTGGATATCACTGAACACATGGAAAAAAAACTAGAAGTAATGCGTATGTTTCAAAGTGAAATGGGGACGTTCCCGTTTCCTAGAAGTGAACGAACCATCCGTTCTCTCGCACATGTGCGTGGATCGACTGCTGGTGTTGAATCTGCGGAAGCATTCATGCTCTTGAAGGAGATATTGTAAAAAGAGGGTGTCTTTGTGAGGAGAAAAACATTTATTATTGCTGAGGCAGGCGTTAATCACAATGGCTCCTTAGAATTGGCAAAAGAGCTTGTGTATCAGGCTGCAGTAGCCGGAGCTGATGCAGTAAAGTTTCAGACGTTTAAGGCAAAAAATATTATCAGCAAGTATGCTGAAAAAGCCGATTATCAAAAGAAGACGACTGGCACCCAGGAGTCCCAGCTTGAAATGGTGGAAAAGCTTGAGATGACAGCAGATATGCATGAGGAACTTGTGGCACATTGCAAAACATTCGGCATAAAATTTCTATCTACACCGTTTGATCTTGAAAGTATCGAATTATTGGCTAAGCGAATCGGCGTGGATCAACTCAAGCTGCCTTCTGGCGAAATTACAAATGCTCCACTTTTATTGAAAGCTGCGATGACTGGTTTGCCGCTTATTCTCTCCACGGGAATGTCTACCCTAGGGGAGATTGAGAAGGCATTGGGTGTCCTTGCGTTTGGATATGTTCATTCGGATCAACCCCCATCCATCCAGGCTTTTCAAAGAGCATTCGCCAGTGTAGAAGGGCAACGAGCATTGCAACAGAAAGTATCGTTGCTTCATTGCACAACCGAATATCCAGCACCGTTTGCGGATGTCAACTTGAAGGCGATGGATACACTGGTAACAGCATTTGGCCTTCCTGTTGGACTATCCGATCATACAGAAGGGATTGCTGTTCCCATTGCAGCGGTTGCGCGTGGCGCAATAATTATTGAAAAGCATTTTACTCTCGATAAAAATTTACCTGGACCGGATCATAAAGCTTCTCTTGAGCCGCAAGAACTAAAACAAATGATAGAATCCATTCGACAAATTGAGTTGGCTCTTGGCACCAATCTCAAATTGCCAACGCCGTCAGAATTGAAAAACAAGCTTGTTGCGCGCAAAAGCTTGGTAGCTGCACGCAGTATTAAAAAGGGAGAGCCATTCACCAAGGAAAATCTGACTGCCAAACGACCAGGGAAAGGGATTGCGCCAATGTTTTTTTGGGAAATGATTGGAAAACGAGCAACGAAAGATTATCAGCCTGATGAAGTGATTGAACCATGAAAAGAGTGATCATTCTTGGCGGTGGTGATCATGCCAGAATTGTCGCCGAGGTGTTGATGCTTCAAGGCTATCAAGTCGCTGGCTATACGGATGTAACGGATAAAGGAAAGTTTTGGGGTATTCGCTACTTGGGCGATGATTCTGTTGTGAAGACCTACTCGGCGGAAAAGATTTTATTAGCAAACGGTCTTGGCTCTATAGGCGATAATTCGAGAAGAAAGCAACTCTATCTCTCCTTTAAGGAAAAAGGTTATTCATTTGTCAGTGCAATTCATCCAAACGCAGTTCTCTCTCCACATGCAATCGTAGAGGAAGGGGTGCAAATTATGGCGGGTGCCGTTATCCAAGCGGGTACCAAGCTCGGATCCAATACTATCGTCAATACACGGGCTTCCGTAGATCACGATTGCGTTATTGAAGAGCACGTCCATATTGCGCCTGGAGCTACAATATCCGGAGGTGTAACAGTACGTGCGGATTCTCATATAGGAACTGGAGCTGTAATTATTCAAGGTATTGTAGTAGGGAAGTCGGGTATCGTCGGAGCTGGAGCAGTAGTGATAAGAGATGTTCCAGAACAGGCTAAGGTAGTAGGGGTACCTGCTAAACGAATTGGAACTTGCGGCTAGAAAGGTGTGAGGAATGGTGAACTGGAGAGAGATGCTGGTATTGCCGAAAACTCCTATTATTACTACTTTGGAGATCATTGACAAAAACGCACGACAAATTGCTCTCGTGGCAGATGAAGAAGAACGATTGCTTGGTACCGTAACCGATGGCGATATACGCAGAGGTTTGTTAAAAGGTCTGGCTTTGACTGACCCAATCTCAATGGTAATGAATCCATCCCCTATTGTTGCTTCTTCTTATGACACCCGTGACCATATACTATCTGTGATGAAAATTAAACAAGTTCACCAAATCCCTGTTGTTAATGAGCATGGTCGAATTGTTAGAGTTGAAATTTTAGACGACTTGCTCCACCCTAAAATGAAAGAGAACTGGGTTGTCTTAATGGCTGGGGGATTAGGAACCAGGTTATATCCGCTTACACACGATTGCCCTAAGCCTTTGTTAAAAGTAGGGGACAAGCCTATATTGGAAACCATTCTGCAGAGCTTTATCGACCAAGGCTTTCATCGCTTTTACCTCTCAGTGAAATATAAAGCGGAAATGATTCAGCAGCATTTTGGAGACGGCTCAAAGTGGGGGGTCACGATCCGCTATCTTGAGGAGCAGGAATCATTGGGGACCGCAGGCGCACTTAGTTTACTACCTGAAAAGCCGTCGGATCCTTTTTTTGTGATGAATGGTGATCTGTTGACCAAGGTGAATTTTGAGCAATTGCTCGATTTTCATAAAACCTATCAAGCACAGGCAACGATGTGTGTCAGAGAGTACGATCATCAGGTGCCTTATGGTGTTGTTCGGCTGGACAAGCATAGACTTGTTTCGATTGAGGAAAAGCCGACCCAACGATATTTCGTCAATGCAGGTATCTATGTGTTAGACCCTGCAGTCTTGGATTATATTCCGCAGAGACAGTTCTTTGACATGCCTAGCTTGTTTGAGTATGTAATGAAAGATCAGCAACAGCAGGCCATTGCGTTTCCGATCCGGGAGTATTGGTTAGATATTGGACGTATGGCTGATTTTGAGAAAGCGAACGTGGAATTTGCGGAGGTATTCGGGTGATAGAGAATAAGTCTGTTCTAGCGATCATCCCAGCTCGCGGAGGTTCCAAAGGAGTACCCCGGAAGAATATTCGCGATTTGGCAGGAAAGCCTCTTATAGCTTGGACAATTGAGGAAGCCCAAAAATCGATTTATATTGACCGATTAATTGTATCCACAGATGATGAGGAAATCGCAGAAATTGCACGGAATTGGGGATGTGAAGTGCCTTTTCTGAGACCGCTAGAACTGGCACAAGACCAAACACCAGGGATTGACCCTGTTCTTCACGCAATGGAAACCCTGCCGGAGTATGACTACACGATGCTCTTACAACCAACTTCACCACTGAGACTGTCAGAGGATATCGATGCGTGCTTAGAGCATTGCATAAAACAATCGGCAAAAGCATGTGTTTCTGTAACTGTTACCGATAAATCACCGTTCTGGATGTACTATTTAGCAGAATCCAGCGAGCTACGACCTATTATAAAGACAGACCGCCCGGTTCTTAGAAGACAAGATGCACCAGATGTATATGTACTGAACGGAGCTATTTATGTGGCAAAGTCTGATTGGATCAAGCAGAATCGGACATATTTGAATGCTGAAACAATAGGCTTTGTAATGCCTAAAGAACGCTCAATAGATATTGATACAATGATTGATTTCACGATTGTCGAAACTATTTTAAAAGAAACAAGGTTTCAAGAAGAAAAGTAAACTACCTCGAATATTTCTCCGATACTTATGATAAAGGGAATCAGCGGGGGAGGAGAAGGTGTGAGTATTCAAGGTAGCAATATGACGGGAAGCGGAAAAAATCCATATGTGGACGTGTTCGTTGGAGGGAATGTAGCGCAATCAGCAGTGCAGCCAAGTGAAACAAAAATTCCGAACCAACCTGAAAAAAGGATCACGCAAGCTGAGTTGGAACGCCAAGTAGATAGCTTGAACAAGTTTATGCAATCAAGCACAACGCACCTTAAATTCACCTTGCACGAGAAGTTAAACGAATACTACGTTCAAATCATTAACGACTCGGATAATACTGTCGTTCGCGAGATCCCATCCAAAAAAATAATGGACATGGTCGCAAAAATGCATGAAATGATTGGGTTGTTGATTGACGAAAAAAGATAGGAGGTAGGGAGAATGGCCATTCGCATATCTGGTATGGCGTCTGGGATGGATACAGAATTAATGATTAAAGATCTGATGAAAGTACAAAGAGCCCCTGTAAATCGTTTGGAAAAAAATAAAATCTTAACAGAATGGAAGCGGGATGTATACCGTGAGATGAATACATTGCTGGCCGACCTACAGACAACCGTCAATAGCATTCGTTACTCGGCTAATTTTAACAAAAAAGTGGCGAGTTCGGAAAATGATGCAATCGCATCTGCAAAAGTTGTGGGTAAGCCAAAGCTGTCTTCCTATTCAATTGAAGTTAAGCAGCTTGCTAAGGCAGAAATGCCTGCTGCTATGCAATTCAGTCCTACAGTAACGAGTTCAACCCAAAAGTTGGAAACTGCTTTTTCATTTGCTATAGATGGGGATACTGCGAATCCTATCAGCGTAACAACAGATGATACGATCGATACAGTCATTCAAAAAATCAACAACTCTGGCAAAGGGGTAGAAGCTTTTTATATCGACAATCAGTTAGTCATCAAGTCAAAGCCTGGGGAAACACTTGGTGGGGATAACAAGTTTGATATTCAAGTGGTTAGTGGCGACGGCAGTGCTCTAGGAATGACTGCTGCTGCTACGGCTGTTTCGTCTTCTACTCGTGTAGCGGGGACAAATGCTATCGTAGTTATCAATGGTATTGAACAAACTTCGACTACCAATACGATAAAGTACGATGGTATGGAGTTTAATGTAAAAGCTGCCAATTTAAACAATCCGATTGTGGTTACCAATCAAACAGACACAGATGCTGTGTTTAACTCTATCAAAGCTTTTGTAGATAAATATAATGCGGTTATCGAGGTTATCAACAAAAAAATATCGGAGCCGAAGTATAAAGGTTATGAACCGCTTTTGGATGATGAGAAGGAAGCTCTCGATGATAAGACAGCAGAGAAATTGGACAACATGGCCAAAAGTGGAATTTTGCTCCGTGACCCTTATTTGACCAGTGTACTCAATGAAATGCGTCATTCAATCAGTACTCCTTTGAGTGGAAGTGGAGTAAATGCTGCATTTGATACGCTTTCCGAAATTGGGATTGGCGGTCCTCCAAACGGAAAGAATGCTTACCAAGAAAACGGGAAGCTGTATATCGATGAAAATAAGCTACGTGATGCAATTAGCAATCATGGCTCAGATGTTGTCAAATTGTTTACTAGTTTCAGTTCAAGCACAGATGCTGCAACCAAGTACAACGAAAGCGGTATTGCCGAGCGTCTTTACAACAATTTAAGCAAAGCAATCTCCGATATTACGAAGCAAGCAGGTAGTGGAACGGTATTAAGTGATAACAGCTACCTCAGTAGAAAGATCGGACAAATAGATGACGACATCGATAGATGGGAAGATCGCTTGAAACAAATCGAAGACCGTTACTATAAACAGTTTGCTGCTATGGAAACAGCTATGTCCAAGGCCAAATCTCAGGGCTCTTGGTTTGCACAAATGCTTGGCCAGAGCTATTAAGGAGTGATGCAGATGTTGCAAAATGCTGCTCAGGCTTATCAGAACAATCAAGTAACAACCTCGACTCCGGCCGATTTGACATTGATGCTGTACAATGGTGCGCTTAAATTTATCAAACAGGGCAAAAGCGCGATGGAAGAAAAGAATGTTGGGAAGGCACACGAGGCGTTGCTGAAAGTCCAAAACATCCTGTATGAGCTAATGTCCACCTTGAATAAAGATTATCCGATTTCCAAAGAGTTCCTCAAACTTTATGAGTACATGTTGCATCGTACGATTGAATCCAATATGAAAAAAGACGTAGAGATTCTTGCAGAAGTCGAAGGACTGTTTGTTCAATTCCGTGACACATGGAAAGAAGCCATGCGGTTGGCTAGGCAGCAGGGATAAGGGTTGCAGATGGAAAAAATGTTGGATACTCTTTTAGAGCAATTGTTCGAAGCGACAAATCGTCTTGAGCAAGCAGTGGTGCTGCAGGATTCGGATGTAGATGAATGGCTGGAGATTTTGAACGAGAGAGAAGCATTGATTGCGCAGATGAAAGATACCAACATAGTGAACGAAGCGTTAACAACTGGACAAAGGCAGCGCTTGAGCCTTATAGACGAAGTTAATCAGCGGCTATTGGCAGCAATGGATAGCAGAAAGCAAGGTGTGCAAAAACAGTTGAACAATGTGCAACGCAGCAAGCTTGCCATGAATTCGTATTATGACATGGGACCAAGCGGATACGGGGCGTTTTTTGACCGTAAAAAATAAAAACGGCCGGGGAACCGGCTGTTTTCTTTTGGAAGTGCTTCAGGAATGTTTTCCGACAAATCCAGGACAAATAAAGGCTGCGTAAAAAGCTTAGCAAACCTGAGTGATTTAGTATTCGACCTTATGCACGGATATCAATGGTTTTACCCAAAACCGGATGACTAGCCTGCTCTTGTATGTTCTGATCCGTATTTCTGAGACTATCAAGCAAAATAGATGCTTGAGCTTTGCCGGTGTCCAGCACTTGCTTCATGACGCTCACATTTACAGCTTGTTGCAGTTGAATAGCATTCATTGTTTATCACCTCTTTGCTAGATTTGTATTCTTGTATGTTATCGTCATTTCCTGTAATTCCCGTTACAACTATTTGTTGATACTCTCTGCCTAGCTGCTTCCACCATCTGCTATACTAGAATCGTTCTGTCTAATTTACTAGGAAGGTGACACCATTGTCCACAAAACGCCGCTCACTCGCCTTGATCGGAGCCGTCCTCCTCATTTTCATACACGCGGTTTACCTGAACGGCAACCTCGCCGACCTCTTGAACGTGACCGCCATCGAGCTGGTCGCGCTCTCCGTAGTGGTTTCCTACGCGATCAAGCGCAAGCACCTCGACCTGAAAAAAATCATGCGTCTGCTGATTCACGGGCGGGACAGCAACGTCGAGGAGACGATCAAGCGCTTCTACTACTACGCGCTCGTCCAGAAAGAACAGGGATATATCGCGCTTGAGCGCGAGTTGCAGCAGGAGCGCGACTCGTTCGTGCAGCGCGGCAGCCTGCTGGCGATCGAGGGGGTTCCTGAAGCCGAGCTGCGAATGATCCTGGAGAACGAGCTGAAAGGCGAGCAGTACCGCTACCAGCAGGCCGCAGGCTTCTTCCGGCTTATCAGCTTGCTGGCGCCAGGGATGGGGCTGGTTGGTACGCTGCTTGGGATGACGGGGGTACTCAAGTCGCTCGAAGACATGGCGCTCACAGGGCACAGCCTGAGCGCAGCCGTTGTCGCCACGCTCTATGGCGCGCTCCTTGCCAATTTGTTCGCGCTGCCGTGCTACTACCGGATGATGGATTTGTACGACAGGGAAATGTTTGAAAAACGACTGTACATCGAGGGCTGCGTCGGTTTGCAGCGGAGGGAGACGCCGCGCCTGCTGTTTGAGAAGCTCAACTCGTTTTTGCCGGGTGACCAGAAGCTGGTGCTCGTCAAGGAGCCTGGCAGCGTGAAGGGCACGATTGAAAGGCAGGATCGCTATGCATGACGATCGGTTGTACGATGAGAAAGAGCTGGAGAAAAGCTGGCTCATTAGCTATAGCGACTTGATTACGCTTCTGTTTGTCATCGTGATTATCTTCGCGGCGACGCAAATGACGAAGATCCAGACCCAGCGGGAAGCCGCCAAAAAAGAACAGGCCGCGCAGGAGGCCAACCTGAAGCAGGTGCATGAGAGCCTCGATCTGTTGAATCTGCAAAAGCTGGAGCTGGAACGCGAGATTCATCAGCTGGAGGGGCGAAAACAGCTGCTTTCCGGCACCGGGGATGAGCAAGGCTCACAGGAGCGGGAGCAGGAGCAAGAGCAAGCGAGCTTGCCGAAGCCTCCTGTCGGGGTGCCGGACACGGGGGAGCGCGATATGGAGACGGTGTACAACCAGCTATCCTCCGCGTTGGCAGAAGTGAACCTGGACTACGAGGAAACCGAAGAAGGACTGCGTATCCGGCTTCCGGAGAAGATTTTGTTCGCCAGCGGCTCAGCCGATCTCCAGCCGCAAGGGAAAGAGGTCGTAGGCACAGTAGCACGTGTCTTGCAGCGTTATGCGTATAAGGTGAGGATTGAGGGCTATACAGACGACGTGCCGATCTCACGCAGCCCGTACAAGTCGAACTGGGAGCTGTCCTCCGCCCGCGCTATTGCGGTGATGCGGGAAATGGTTGATACATATTCCTTGCCGGCCTCTCGTTTTACCGTGGCAGGATGGGGAGAATACAGGCCGCTCGTGGACAATTCGAACGAAGAGAACCGTGTGCGGAACCGTCGGGTAGAAGTAATTATTTTGGCGGAAAAAGAATAATTCGTATTTTTCAGATAAATAAATCTTTCAAGGCAGGATTTTTATATACAGGATAGAAGTATATCTCGTATATATGAATTCTGCCTTTTTGCTGCTATTTCCAGCTGGATGCCAAAACTCGACACCGTAGCCATAGTACCAGAGCCGCAGAACGTGCAGGAAAATAGTTATACCCAGCTTGTGCACAACGTCATGTGAATAATGTGGATAACTTTGTGGAGAACGCAAAACACACACGATTTCCATGTGGACAGCGCTGGGGAAAAGTATGACATACAGAGAGAAACAAGGGGGATTTTTGATGGGTATCGGGAAAAAGTGGTTCAAGTCTCTTGTGCTGGTCGCAGGCGTAGGTCTTTTGGTCTCCGCATGTGGAACGGGTGGCCAGCAAAACGCGGGAAGCGGAACGGGCACGAGCGGCTCAGGGGCAGGCTCCGGCTCGGGTGAAAAGGTGTACGTGGTGGGAACCGATGCAGCGTATCCGCCGTTCCAGATGCTGGAGGCGGACAAAATCAGCGGCCATGACATTGACGTGATGAATGCGATCGCAGAAGCGGGAGGTTTCAAGATCGAGTGGAAAAACACCGGCTGGGACCCGCTGTTCGACGGATTGGACAAAGGAACGGTGGACATCGGGATTTCGTCGATCACGATTACGGACAAGCGCAAGGAAAAGTACGACTTTTCGGAACCGTACTTTGAAGCGAACCAGCTCATTCTCGTAGCCGAAGACTCTCCGGTCACCAAGCTGGCCGATCTGCAAGGCAAGAAGATCGGGGTACAGGCGGCAACCACGGGGGAAGAAGTGGTCAAAAAGGCGTTTGGCGATACGTATCAAGGCTTGATGGGCTATGACGACATGCCTTCGTCCGTAGACGATTTCTTCAATGGTCGTGTCGATGCCGTTGTGGGAGACAATGGCGTGCTGCAATATTACGTAAACAAAATCAAAGACAAGAAGTTCAAGCTAATCAAGGACGACTCGTTTGAAAAAGAATACTACGGCATCATGGTGAAAAAGGGCAACACGGACGCGCTGAACAAAATCAACGACGGCCTGAAGAAAATCAAGGAAAATGGCAAGCTCCAGGAAATCTACAACCAGTACTTTGGCAGCAACTAGTCAGCAGCCGGGTGCGTCGCGGGACGTGCCCGGTGTTTGTGACTCCAGTGCTGACATACACGAAGGGAGGACTTGCCATTGGACTGGAGCGTCATCTATGAATATCGCGAGCTGTTTATCCGGGGCGTTATCAATACGATTTTACTGACGGCGGTTGCGACCGTATGCGGAACCGTTTTGGGACTGTTTATCAGTTTGGGCAAAATGTCGGCGAACCGCTTTTGGCGGTGGATATGCTCGATTTACGTGGAGCTTTTTCGGGGCACGCCGATGCTGGTACAAATCTTGCTGATTCACTTCGCTATCATTCCGTCCATCTGGGGACTGTTTTTTCCGGGAGAGAACAGTCCGGAAGCGATCTACTCCGGGTTTGTGGCGCTGTCGCTCAACGCAGCGGCTTACATCGCCGAGATTTTTCGGGCAGGGATTCAATCGATCGATCCCGGCCAGATGGAAGCGGCACGCTCGCTGGGAATGACGAAGGGATTGGCGATGCGGCTGATTATTTTGCCGCAGGCGTTTACCCGGATGCTTCCGGCCATCGGGAACGAATTTATTGCACTCTTGAAAGACTCTTCTCTCTGTGCCGTTATTGCGACACCGGAATTGAACTACGCCGCCATGAACGTGGCGAAGAGCACGTTTGAACGGTACCCGCCGTACTTGACGGAAGCGGCTGTGTACCTGGTGCTTACTTTGTTCCTGTCTCGGGTGGTCGTTCGAGGATTGGAGAAAAAATATTCAACGAGATAGAAGAATGCGTCTGCTGATTTTGGGGAGACTAGGAGTGTACAAACAGAATTAGTATCCAAATTTTTACAAAAGAAAGGGTTGTGCTGTTTCATGCAAGGCAAAGTGAAGTGGTTTAACGCAGAAAAAGGATTTGGGTTTATCGAGCGAGAAAATGGCGATGACGTATTCGTTCACTTTTCCGCGATTCAGTCGGAAGGTTTTCGCACGCTGGAAGAAGGACAAGCTGTAGAGTTTGATATTGTGGAAGGCGATCGCGGGCCGCAAGCAGCCAACGTCGTCAAACTGTAACGCATAGCGCTGACAGCAAATCCCCCTCGCTCGTATCGGGCGCAGGGGGATTGTTATGTCTAGCTAATCATTTTGGCGATGGCCAGTGCGCGATGCTCGCGCAAATCCAGAAATTCGTCTCCCCGGCGAACGAGGGGACGCATCGGTTCATCGGTATGAATCATAATGATTTCTACGCAGTCTCCATTGTTTAGCAAAGCATGAGAGCCGACGTACATCACAATCATGTACTGGATAAAACGGGAGACGATCAAAGGGTTCAGTTGGCCTTGGCATGCCAGCTCCCACAATACATGGGCACCGTGAAAGGGAGAAGTGCCGCGACGATAGGCGCGGTCTGTGCAAACGGCGTCGAACACATCGGCAACGCTGATGATCTGGCACTCCAGGGGGATCTCTTCCTTTTGGTAGCCATGGGGATAACCGCTGCCATCCAGCCGTTCGTGATGCAGGAGAGCGCACCTGGCGATCCACTCGTCCGCGTCCTCCATCGACAGGAGCAGCTCGCTGCCGTAGAGGGTGTGGCGCTTCATGATTTCGTACTCTTCGTCGGTCAGGCGATCGGGTTTGGACAAAATCTCGTCGGGAATCATCATCTTCCCTACGTCATGCAAGAGACCTGCTTGTCCCAAGCGGTAAATTTCTTCCTGGGGGCGACCTACGATTTTTCCGATCAGGGCAGCTACGATTCCGACATGAAGAGAATGGCGGTAGGTATATTGCTCCGTGCCTTCCTTTATGTAGAGAAACCGGAGGAAGCCCATTCGTTGAAGGATTTGGTCCAGCAGCGGATAAAACGTGCTGTTGAACTGGTGCAGGGGAGGCACAGAACCTGTCGCGATCTGTTTGAATAGGTGCTCGGTTTGCTTGACTGCCGCCATGTACGCGCGGGCTGCTTCTGCCTCGTTCCAATGCAAAATGGGCACATGCTGCTCAGGGGCTTCCGAAGCGGAAGTGACGCGTACCGTTTGAATGTGATGGGCTTCCAAAAGTCGAATGTCGCTCAGATGAAGGACGGCCCCGGCCGGCAAAAGAAGCAGGCCGTACTCATTGTAGACGTCTTGAGCGAGTGTAGCGCCCATAAGGGAACGAGAAGGTTTCACCTCTGCCATGAGGATTCCTCCAGTGCGATGACGACCGCGATATAGATTTGGGATGATGGGGAGACTACCCTTTTTATTATAGCAGAGGGAAACTAGCGAGTATTGGTAAAATCCTGTCGAACGTTGCCAAATTGTAAAAAAATTTATAAGATTTTTTAGCTTGGGGTGAAGGATTATTTACAGGGGTACCGAATACCTATGTATAGACGGAAGGAGGTTTGAACCATGAAATTTAATATTCGTGGAGAAAACATTCAAGTCACCGCAGCACTGAAAGAGTATGTGGAAAAGAAAGTCGGCCGTCTCGAAAAGTATTTTGAACCTACCCCTACGGATGTACAAGTTACCATGTATTTCAATCGTGGAGAAGGGACAATCGAGGTAACGATCCCGCTTGCCGGGGTTATTATCCGAGCAGAAGAAACGCACGAGGATATGTATGCCGCTATCGACCTGGTGGCAGAGAAGCTGGATCGTCAAGTTCGCAAGCACAAAACGAAATTGATGCGAAAGCTGCGGGTTGATTCCGCTGTGAAAGTCGGACAACGCGATAGTCAACCAGTGGCTGTAATCATACCAGATGTCGATGAGGAAGATGTGGATATCGATATTGTCAGAACGAAGCGTTTTGACCTGAAACCGATGGATGCGCAGGAAGCCGTCATGCAGATGGATATGCTGGGACACAATTTTTTTGTTTTCCAAAATAGTGATACCAACGATGTCAGCGTGGTGTATCGCCGCAATGACGGACGCTATGGATTGATTGAACCGAAATAACGAAACTTTCCATTTCTTTACTCGTATAAGACTAGGGAGTTGCCAAAAGCAACTCCCTTTACTTGTGTATATACGCTTTTATTTGTTAAAATAGTTTTTTAGAAAGTATTTTTTTCGTAGAATCGGTATCCTTTTTTCTGGCGCGTGCCAGGTAGGGCGATATTTTTGTTCGGAAGCATATGGAAGGGGTGTCCTCATGTTAGGACTCGTTAAAAAGATATTTGGCGACAGCAATGAACGTGAAGTGAAAAAAATGTTTAAGCGCGTGGAAGCGATCAACGCGCTCGAACCAAGCATAGCAGCGCTTTCCGACGAGCAACTGCGGGAGAAGACCGCAGAGTTTAAAGCCCGGCTGGCCCGAGGGGAACAGCTGGACGACATCCTGAATGAAGCGTTTGCCGTCGTTCGCGAAGCATCGAAGCGCGTTTTGGGCATGCGTCACTTCGATGTCCAGTTGATTGGCGGTATGGTGTTGCAGGAAGGCCGCATTGCCGAGATGAAAACCGGTGAGGGGAAAACCTTGGTGGCTACCTTGGCGACCTACCTCAATGCCTTGCTTGGCAAAGGCGTTCACGTCGTAACGGTGAACGAATACCTGGCAGAGCGCGACTCGCGGATCATGGGGCAGCTGTACAACTTCCTCGGCATGACAGTCGGTTTGAATAAAAACGGGATGAGCCCGGAAGAAAAGCGGCAAGCCTATGCTTGTGACATTACCTATGGGACGAACAACGAATTTGGCTTTGACTATTTGCGCGACAACATGGTTCTGTACAAGGAACAGATGGTGCAGCGCCCGCTCTTTTTCGCCATCATCGACGAGGTGGACAGCATCCTGATCGACGAGGCGCGTACGCCGCTGATTATTTCCGGATCGGCAAACAAATCGACAGAGCTTTACTACATCTGCGCACACTTTGTGAAGCGGCTGGAGCCGGAAAAAGACTTTACCATTGATGAAAAGCTGAAGATCGTCAACCTCACAGATGAAGGGGTGGGCAAGGTCGAGAAAGCCTTCAATATCGACAACCTGTACGATACGGCACACATCACCCTGAACCACCACATTACAGCGGCGCTGAAAGCCCAGGTCCTGTTCAAGCGCGACGTGGACTACGTGGTGCAGGACGGCGAGGTTGTCATCGTCGACGAGTTCACGGGCCGTCTGATGGTGGGACGCCGCTACAGCGATGGCTTGCACCAGGCGATCGAGGCCAAGGAAGGGCTGCGCGTGCAAAGCGAGAGCATGACGCTCGCTACGATTACGCTGCAAAACTACTTCCGTATGTATGAAAAGCTTGCCGGTATGACCGGTACGGCGAAAACAGAGGAAGAAGAGTTCAAAAAGATTTACGGTCTCGATGTTGTCGTCATTCCGACGAACAAGCCGGTCATCCGTCAGGACTTGCCGGATCTGGTTTTCAAAACGGAAGCGGCGAAGTACCGCGCGGTTGTGAACGACATCGTTGAGCGTCACAAAAAAGGGCAGCCGATTCTCGTCGGTACCATTTCCATTGAGAACTCGGAGCGCCTGTCGCACATGTTAAAGCAAAAAGGCGTGCCCCACAACGTATTGAATGCGAAGCATCACGAGCGCGAGGCGGAAATCGTTGCGCGCGCAGGTCAATATGGCGCGGTGACAATCGCGACCAACATGGCCGGTCGCGGTACGGACATCCAGTTGGGCGAAGGCGTAGCGGAATTGGGCGGTCTGCACATCATCGGTACAGAGCGTCACGAGAGCCGCCGGATCGACAACCAGTTGCGGGGACGTGCCGGACGTCAAGGGGACCCGGGTTCCTCCCAGTTCTTCCTGTCGATGCAGGATGAGCTGATGCGCCGCTTTGGGGCAGACAATATCATGAACATGATGGATCGGCTGGGCATGGAAGAAGATATGCCCATTGAGAGCCGCTTGGTTACACGCGCGGTCGAATCCGCCCAGAAACGTGTCGAGGGCGCTAACTTCGACGCACGGAAAGGCGTACTCCAGTACGACGACGTGATGAACCAGCAGCGCCTCGTCGTTTACAAGCAGCGCAAAGACATCCTGGAGCGGGATAACCTCAGCGATGTTGCGCTCAATATGATTTTCAGCGTGCTGGAGCGTACCGTCGAGCAGCATTGTCCAAAAGAAGAGGTACCGGAGGATTGGGATCTGCAAGCATTGGCCGATGCGGCAAACAATGGCTTCTTGCACGATGAAACCATTACCGCCTCGATGCTGAAAGGCAAGGAAGCAGAAGAAATCGTCGAACTGCTGAAAGCCGAAGTTGTCAAGCAGTACAAAGAGCGCGAAGCACAGATCGGCGAGATGATGCGCGAGTTCGAAAAAGTGGTCATTCTGCGCGCTGTCGACAGCAAGTGGATGGATCATATCGACGCGATGGATCAGCTGCGACAAGGGATTCACCTGCGGGCTTACGCGCAAAACGATCCGCTGCGCGAGTACCAGTTTGAAGGCTACGAGATGTATCAGGCCATGCTGGCTTCCGTCCAGGAAGAGGTCGCGATGTACATCATGAAGGCCGAAGTAAGCCAAAACCTGGAGCGTCAGGATGTGATTCGCGGCCAGGGGATTGATCCGAACCAGCTGCAAACGTCAGGCCCGTCCGATCGTCCGGATCCTGAGGCGTCTGGCGATGCGGACCGGAAAAACCGTGCGCAGCGCCGTGCCCAGGAGCAGGAGCGCCGCCGCCAAAACAAAAAACAGTAAGGCTTCGCCTGACCATAGCAATCAAGAGAGAGCATTCCTCTTCACAGCGGTCCTGTCGCTGCGGGAGGGATGCTTTTCTTTTCCAATCGACAGGAGATGCGCCTTTTGCAGCCCGATTGCGCCGTTTATGTAGACCGGTACAACCCGCCCAAGAGATTTTCTTACTGTTTCCTGACGCCTAGACAGCATTCGTCCCGATCTGTTCTTCCGCGGCTGTTCTGATCCGTCTATTTGTCTAACACTGGTAAAAGTCATCGAACGATTCAGGTGGAAATGTTCAGAAAAATCCATAGAATCATAGGTACAACACTTTTTACCAAATACACGGGGACGGGGGAATGAACAATGAAAGCGACAGTCAACGTGATGGGCATACAAACCAAAAACATGATGGAGAGAATCGGGAGTACATTAAAAGCGGTGCTGAAAGCGGCAGGCGAGCATAAAAAAGTAAAGTGGATTGCCAAAGAGGAGCGAGGGGAGGAGCCGACAGTATTTACGGTCGAAGATCCTGTTTTCTATGAAGAACGGTTGCAAGCCGAAATACCGGAGCCAAACTGGACGCCCGGCGTGCTGGTCTCGCCAAAAGGCATGCTGGATCAACCGCAACAAAGCCATCCGGCTGCGGGGCCTAGAAAACAAAAGCAAGCTCGCATGCACGCAAACATCCGCAAGCGAGAAGCGCGGATTCGCCCGTCGCATCTATCCGTGGTACCGGCACCGCAGACGGAGAACAAACCGCCACAGGAAGTCCGAGACTTGCGATCTTCGCCATCACCGCCAGCGGCTACCTAGAAGAGAAGCGCAGATGCCAGACAAGCGGCGAATCACGCTTTTTACGCATCGCAGGTTGCCAGGTTTGCGGATCTGGCGAATTACGTTACAATAAACGTAGCTTACGTAAAGAGAAGGTGACTCGCAAACATGGCATTGATCGATATTGCGGACGTCAAACAAGAGATGTCCAGTATGGCTAAGCGTTTAGCGGATATCAGGGGGTCTCTTTGACCTCCCTGCCAAACAGGAGCGGATCGGCGAACTGGAAGAGCGCATGCTGGCTCCGGACTTCTGGGATGACAACGAGGCAGCGCAAAAGACAATCAGCGAGCTGAACGCCCTCAAAAGTCTTGTCGACACAATGGGCAAGCTGGATTCCCAATACGAAGACCTTCAGCTGATGCTGGAGCTGGTCATCGAAGAAGGTGACTCTTCGCTTATCCAGGACCTGTATGACAGCACCCAGGAGCTGAGAAAGTCGTTTGAACGCTTCGAGCTGGAGCTGCTTCTCAGCGATCAATACGACAAAAACAATGCGATTCTGGAGCTGCATCCGGGAGCGGGAGGAACCGAATCGCAGGATTGGGCTTCCATGCTCTTGCGCATGTATACGCGATGGGGGGATGCCAAAGGCTTTAAGGTCGAGACTCTCGACTATTTGCCAGGGGATGAAGCGGGCGTGAAAAGCGTGACGCTTCTCATAAAAGGGTACAACGCCTACGGATACCTGAAATCGGAAAAAGGCGTGCACCGCCTCGTACGCATTTCTCCTTTCGATGCTTCCGGGCGTCGTCATACCTCTTTTGTATCCTGCAACGTTCTCCCGGAAATCGAGGACGACCATGCCGTAGACATCCGCACGGAAGACCTCAAGATCGACACCTACCGTTCCAGTGGTGCGGGTGGTCAGCATATCAACACGACCGACTCCGCTGTCCGGATTACCCACTTGCCGACGGGCATTGTGGTTACGTGTCAAACCGAGCGCTCGCAAATCAAAAACCGGGAGCGGGCCATGAAAATGCTGACGGCTCGGCTGTTTGAGAAAAAACGGGAGGAACAGGAAAAAACGTTGGCTGCTATCCAGGGCGAACAAAAGGATATCGCCTGGGGAAGCCAGATTCGCTCCTACGTCTTCCATCCGTACAGTCTGGTGAAGGATCACCGGACCAACGTGGAGGTAGGAAACGTTCAAGCAGTGATGGACGGCGAGATTGACGTCTTTATCGACGCGTATCTGCGCGCGCAGATCAAACGCTAGCGCTGTTCGCTGCCGACGCGCAGCATCCGGGTCTGTTCCGGTGAATGCAACTCCTCGGGTCCCTCTGTCGGTTGCCCGAGGAAGGATGTGCGGAGTGTTCGCGACAGCCGCAATCGAGAGAATTTTACCTGACGGCATGGGTTTCCATGCCGTTTTTGTATGGGGACGAACAGCATGTCCTGCGACCGGAAAAATCCCGTCTGTGCCGAAGTCCGGGTCGGCAAATATGGTATACTGCAAACAAATACGCAAGAGAAATGAAGACTTACGCATGCTGTATGTCGCGTTGTTGCCCATTGTCGATCAGGAATTGAATGCAAAAATCAGACCGGCTCACTTGGCGTATGTGAACGAACTGTACAAGCAGGACAAGGTATTCATGGCTGGTCCATTCACGGACAAGCAGGGAGGCATGGTCATCTACAAGGCCGAGTCCCTGGAGGAAGCACGCAAGCTGGCGGAAGGCGATCCGGTTGTGGCGGAAGGCGCACGGACACTGGAACTGCGGGAATGGAATCCGCTTGAACTGCCTTTGACCTAAAGCCGCAAAAGCCGCAGGAATGAATCCCCCGTCACAGAGGCATACTGAGCGAAGAATTCCTACAAGAAGGAGGGAACAGCTTTGAAACGCATCCCACTGATTACGGTTGCGGCTGTACTCGCATTCTCGCTTGGTGCCTGTGGCGGCGGCAATCAGCAGACGCAGCCCCCTGCTGAAACGCCTGCTACGGAAACCCCTTCGACGACTCCGGCAGGCAGTTATGATGCGGCGACGGCAGAGGCGTTGTATAAAAACACCTGTGCCGGGTGTCACGGCCAATCACTGGAAGGCGCTGTCGGACCCAACCTGCAAAAAATTGGCAGCCAACTAAGCAAAGACCAGATTTTAGATACGCTGCATAACGGAAAAGGCTCGATGCCGCCTGGCCTGGTAAAAGGGGCAGACGCGGAAAATATCGCCGCCTGGCTCGCGGACAAAAAATAAGGGATGGAAGACAAAGGAAGCTCGGGTACCATACCCGGGCCTTTTTTATTGAAACCCGCTCGTGCGAGGGACCCCATCTGGCAAAAGCAAGCGGAAACAGATTTGCTGGTTGTATTCTCTCTGAATTTTTATTATGATTCATGTATAAAAATACAAAAAGGATTGGGAAAAAGGGGAGAAACGCATGGTTCGGGTGGGAATCGTTGGGGCGACCGGTTACGGCGGCGCGGAGCTGATCCGTCTGCTGACTGGCCATCCTCATGTGGAAATAGCGAATGTGTATTCAAGCTCAGCCGACGGAGAGGGGCTGGAGAAGACATTTCCTCACGTGACGGGAGTGGGGCTGCCCAAGCTGTCGCCGATTGATGTCGGCGGCATGAGCGCGGCAAACGATCTGATTTTTCTCGCGACGCCTGCGGGCGTGAGTGCCGCATTGTCTCCCGAGCTGGTGGACAACGGCGTGAAGGTCATTGATCTGTCCGGTGATTTTCGTTTGGAAAAAGGCGAGGTGTACAAGGCATGGTACAAAAAAGAGCCAGCGCCCGCCAGCTATGTAGAACAGGCGGTCTACGGCCTGACGGAATGGAATCGGGAGCAGGTGGCAGGCGCCCGCCTCATTGCCAATCCGGGCTGCTATCCGACAGCGACGTTGCTCGCGTTGATCCCTTTGATGAAAAGTGGCTGGGTACAGCCGAACAGTTGGATCGTCGACGCCAAGTCAGGCGTGTCCGGAGCTGGGCGCGGCGTGTCGCTTGGCGTGCATTACAGCGAGATTAATGAAAGCATCCATGCCTACAAGGTGGGAAGCCATCAGCATACGCCGGAGATCGAGCAGGAGCTGCAAAAGCAGAGCGGCGTAGAGACAGTCGTTCAGTTTACTCCCCACCTGGTGCCGATGACGCGCGGGATTTTGGTCACCGCCTACGGACGCTTGTCACAAGAGGTGAGCCAGGCACAGATTCAGGAGCTGTATGAAGCCGCTTATGCCGACAAGCCGTTTGTCCGCGTGCGCCCAGCCGGAAGCTATCCGCATACAAAAGAGGTGTACGGCTCGAACTACTGCGACATTGCCATTCATGTGGACCCGCGCACAGGCCGCGTTGTACTGCTGTCGGTGATCGACAACATGATGAAGGGGGCAGCAGGCCAAGCGGTGCAAAACATGAATGTCATGTTGGGACTGCCGGAGAAAACGGGATTGCCGCTTGTGCCGGTTTACCCGTAGAGGAGGAGAAGCGGATGCAGAAGACTGTCATCATCAAGTGCGGCGGAAGCACCATGGAGCAGCTGCCGGATGCTTTTTTTCAGGCGATTGCCAGGCTCCAGCGGGAAGGCAGGCAGATCGTCATCGTACACGGAGGCGGACCAGCCATCAACAGCATGCTGGACCGCGTTCAGATCAAGCCGCAATTTGTCGACGGGCTGCGCGTGACTTGCGAGGATACGCTTCGTGTTGTGGAAATGGTGTTGTGCGGCAGTATCAACAAGGGGCTGGTGAGACGGCTGACCCAGGCAGGAGCCAAGGCATGGGGCGTGAGCGGAGTGGACGGTCAGATGCTCATCGCCAGGAAAACGGCGAAGCCGCTTGGCTGGGTAGGCGACATGGCGAAAACAGACACGGCGATACCGCAAGCGATCCTGGCGCAAGGCTACATCCCGGTAATTGCGCCGCTTTCCGTCAGCGAGGATGGGGCGAATACGTACAACATCAACGCCGATGTGGCCGCAGGAGCGATTGCAGCGGCACTCGCGGCAGAAAAGCTCCTCATGGTCACAGACGTTCCCGGCATCCTGCGTCCGCAAACGGATGGCACGAAGGCAGTCGTTGCGCAAACGAGTGCAGAGGAGATTCGGGACATGATCCAGTCCGGAATCATTACGGGCGGAATGATTCCGAAGGTTCAGGCAGCGCTGGACGCTCTCGCCCAAGGAGTGGACCAGGTGGTGATTTGCCGGGGAACGGCGGAAGATCTCCTTGGCATTTGCACAGGGGAAGCCATCGGAACGACCGTCAAAATGAACGTGAGT
The DNA here is from genome assembly GCF_051967035.1 of Brevibacillus sp. SAFN-007a. Lineage (NCBI taxonomy): Bacteria > Bacillati > Bacillota > Bacilli > Caryophanales > Paenibacillaceae > Brevibacillus > Brevibacillus sp. SAFN-007a. The sequence continues at coordinate 378,447 of NZ_JBQCKK010000002.1, forward strand.
CACGCGAACTAAGGAGGGAATGTACGAATGGACATGAGTACAGCGACAGCGCCTGTGCATGTGATGAATAACTATGCGAGATGGCCGATCAGTCTGGTAAAAGGCCAGGGAAATCAGGTGTGGGATGATCGGGGGAAACCGTATCTTGATTTTACTTCCGGGATTGCGGTGACGTCTTTGGGGCATGTTCCGCCAAAAGTGACAGCCAAGCTGCACGAACAGCTCGATACGCTGTGGCACTGCTCCAACCTGGTACACATTCCGCAGCAGGAGATTCTGGCGGAAAAGCTGAGCCGCTTGTCCGGACTGGATCAGGCGTTCTTTTGCAACAGCGGGGCGGAAGCCAACGAGGCCCTGATTAAGCTGGCCCGCCGCTACGCGCAAAAGGTGAAGGGAGAGAATCGCTACGAAGTCATTACGTTCGAGCAGTCTTTTCACGGGCGGACGCTGGCGACGTTGACGGCGACCGGGCAGGAAAAGGTCAAGGACGGCTTCGCGCCGCTGCCGCCGGGCTTTGTCACCGTACCGTACAATGATCTGGCGGCAGTCAGGTCGGCGATAACGGACAAGACGTGCGCGATCATGCTGGAGCTGGTCCAGGGCGAGGGCGGCGTGCATCCGGCAGAAGAAGCGTGGGTCCAGGCGCTGCGCGGCTTGTGCGACGAGCATGGCTTGTTGCTTTTGGTGGACGAAATTCAGACAGGGATTGGCCGTACAGGCACATGGTTCGCTTTTCAGCAATACGGGGTGAAGCCGGACGCGATCTCGCTGGCAAAAGGGTTGGGCAGCGGCTTTCCGATCGGGGCGGTAGTCGCCACGAAGGAAGTGGCGGATGCCTTTTCTCCAGGGACGCACGGAACGACCTTTGGCGGGAATCCCTTGGCTACGACTGCGGGAATCGCTACCTTGACGATAATGGAAGAAGAGCGGATGCTGGAGCGGGTCGCCCATATTCACAAGGTGCTGATGCAGGAGCTGGAAAAGCTGCATGCCGAGCATCCCGACAAGGTCGCAACGATTCGGGGCAAAGGCTTGCTGCTGGGCGTGGAACTGACGATTCCGGCAGGGGACGTGGTGGCTTATGCACGGGAGAGAGGCGTGATTTTTCTGACGGCTGGTCCGCAGGTAGTGCGGCTGCTGCCTTCCTTCGTCACGACGGATGAGGAAGTAAAGCAAGCCATGTCCGTGCTTGGCGAGGCATTGTCCCAGTTCTGACAGCTGTTTTGGCACGATTTTTCAACAGGCAACGAGTTCGGAACGCAAAAAAACTCGTTGCATTTTTATAATACTGAATGTATATTAATACAAAAGGTTGCATAAATTCTCGGTATGAACGGCATGAATGTGAATGACTTATTCACCTGAACCATGCGCGAAAATGGCGTTGGCCTTGCCTATTGGAGAGGAGTGGCTTCATAGATGACTGGAGAGAATCAAGCACTGGGAACGGGATACCTGACGCTGGAGAGCGGCGAAGTATTTACGGGCCAGCTTTACGGAGCGCCGATGAACGGCTTCGGCGAAGTGGTTTTTCATACAGGAATGACCGGCTATCAGGAGGTAATGACGGACCCTTCTTTTGCAGGTCAGATCGTGACGTTTACGTATCCGTTGATCGGGAACTACGGAATCAATGAAAAGGATTATGAGGCGGCCAAGCCAGCTCTGGCGGGGATGATCGTCAGCGAGCTGTGCGCAGCGCCGAGTCATTACGAATCGACGAAGACATTGGCCCAGGCGGCGGAAGACTTTGGTTTCCCGATTTTGGCCGGAATCGATACCCGCACCATTACGAAGCGGGTCCGCCAAAACGGTTCGGTTTTCGGGGTGATATCCGATCGGCCGATGCAGGCGGCGGAGGTTGCGTCCCTGCGTTACAAACACGCGAAAAAATCGCTGGTTGCAAATGTATCGACCCAACAGATCGAGCGCTATCCCGGGACTGGGGAGCATGTCGTACTAATTGATCTGGGGATGAAAAAATCGATTCTGGATGCGCTTTTGCAGTTGGGCTGCCGTGTGACCGTCGTGCCGTTTGATACTTCTCTTTTGCAAATCAACGCACTCGACCCGGACGGCTTGCTGTTTTCCAATGGACCTGGCGACCCGGAGCATTTGCTCGCGTATTGCAGCGAATGGCGAAAAGCGGTGGAGCAGTACCCGACATTGGGCATCTGTCTCGGACATCAGGTGCTGGCGCTGATGTTCGGCGGCAAAACAGAGAAGCTGGCGTACGGTCACCGCGGAAGCAATCACCCGGTGAAGGACCTGGTGACAGGCAAGGTGTACATGACCTCGCAAAACCACGGGTACGTCGTCAAGGAAGAATCCTTGAACAAACGCCAGCTCGCTGTCTCGTACCGCAATGTAAACGATGGCTCGGTAGAGGGCCTGCGCCATGTGAGCTTGCCTGTTTTCAGCGTGCAGTACCATCCGGAGGCGCATCCCGGCCCGAGCGATACTTCCCATATATTCCGCCAATTCTTGCAATCGATGCGTGTAGTAGGAGCGAAGAGATATGCCTAAATTGCCACACATTCACAAAGTCCTGGTGATCGGCTCCGGCCCGATCGTCATCGGCCAGGCAGCAGAGTTCGACTATGCCGGAGCGCAAGCCTGCCTGTCGCTGAAGGAAGCGGGCGTGCAGGTCGTGCTGGTGAACAACAACCCGGCGACGATCATGACAGATGAGCAGGTCGCAGACAAAGTGTATCTGGAACCGCTCACGGTCGAATCCGTGACGGCGATTATCGCCAAAGAGCGTCCCGACGGGCTTTTGCCCACACTGGGCGGGCAGACGGGGCTGAATCTTGCGGTTGCGCTGGCCGAGGCAGGCGTACTGGAAGCGTACAACGTTCAACTGCTGGGTACGCCGCTTGCGGCCATTCAGAACGGGGAAGACCGTGAGCTGTTCAAGCAGCTGATGCAACAGATCGGCGAGCCTGTTCCCGAGAGCGACACCGTGGAATCGGTCGAGGAGGCTATCCGGTTCGCCAACACGATCGGCTATCCCGTCATCGTCCGTCCCGCTTACACGCTGGGCGGCGCAGGGGGCGGCATCGCCGAAGACGAGGCTGCCTTGCGCAAGGTCGCGGCAGGCGGAATTGCGGCAAGCCCGATTGGGCAAGTCCTGATCGAGCGCAGCGTAAAAGGCTGGAAAGAGATCGAATACGAGGTCATGCGGGATGCGAACGACACCTGCATCATCGTCTGCAATATGGAAAATTTCGATCCGGTAGGCATCCACACGGGGGACAGCATCGTCGTCGCGCCGTCGCAGACGCTGACAGACCGTCAGTATCATATGCTGCGCAGCGCTTCGACAAAAGTGATCCGCGCGCTTGGTGTGGTAGGCGGCTGCAACATTCAGTTTGCGCTCGATCCGCATTCGGACCGCTACGTGCTGATCGAAGTCAATCCGCGGGTGAGCCGCTCCAGTGCGTTGGCTTCCAAGGCGACCGGCTATCCGATTGCGCGGATTGCGGCCAAGCTGGCCTTGGGCTACGGGCTGGACGAGGTCATCAATCCAATTACGGGATACACCTACGCCAGCTTCGAGCCGGCGTTGGACTATATCGTAGTGAAAATTCCCCGCTTCCCGTTTGACAAATTCCCGCATGCCGATCGCAAGCTGGGCACGCAAATGAAGGCAACAGGCGAAGTCATGGCGATTGCCCGCAATCTGGAAGCGGGACTGCTGAAAGCCGTTCGTTCGCTGGAGCAGGGCTGCACGCATCTGTCCCGTCCGGAGCTTGCTTCCTGGACGCGCGAGCAGTTGGCGCAGGCGTTGCAAGACGCGACCGATATCCGCCTGTTCGTTTTTGCCGAAGCGATTCGCAAAGGCTTCACGGAAGAAGAACTGCACAGCCTGACAAGCGTCGATCCGTTTTTCCTGCGCAGCTTGCGCAAAATCGTCGACCTGGAGGCGAAGCTGTCCGCGCACGACAGCAGCACGCTTTCCAAAGAGCTGTTGCTTGCGGCAAAGCGCAGCGGCTTTGCGGATGAAACGATTGCTTCGCTGGTGGGAACCACTCCGCTAGCCATCAAAAAACAGCGCGAGCAAGCAGGCATTACGCCAACCTACAAAATTGTCGATACGTGCGCAGCCGAATTCGATGCGCAGACGCCATACTACTACTCGGATTGGCAAGGGGTAGACGAAGTAGAGACGCTCTCCGGGCGAAAAGTGCTCGTGCTCGGCTCCGGGCCGATCCGCATCGGGCAAGGAATCGAGTTTGACTACTGCTCCGTGCATGCAGCCAAGGCGCTGCAAGCAAGCGGAATCGCGGCGATTGTGGTAAACAACAATCCGGAAACAGTGAGTACGGACTACGAAACAGCCGATCACCTTTATTTTGAACCGTTGCATGTGGAGGACGTGCTGCATGTCGCCGAGCGCGAACAGGTCGAGGGCGTCATGGTCCAGTTCGGCGGACAGACGGCGATCAATCTGGCGGCAAAGCTGGAGCAGGCCGGGTTGAAGGTCATGGGCACCGCGCTTTCTGCCATTGAGCGGGCGGAGGATCGCGAGCTGTTTTACGCGATGCTGCGCAAGCTGAACATCCCGCATATCCCGGGCAAAGGCGTATCGTCTCTGGAGGATGCGACAGCGATTGCGGAGGAAATCGGCTTCCCGGTTCTGATGCGGCCTTCTTACGTCATCGGCGGGCAAGGCATGGTCGTCGTACACAATAGCGCGGAGCTGGCAGCGACGGTGAACGAATGGCTTCACCATCCGCAAAGCGAAGCCTTTTTCCCGCTCCTGGTGGACAAATATGTACCAGGCCGGGAAGCAGAGGTCGATGCGGTCTGCGATGGGGAATCTGTCATTATCCCTGGCATCTTCCAGCACGTGGAAAAAGCGGGTATTCACTCTGGCGACAGCGTGGCGCTGTTCCCGGCTCCGGCACTGTCGGACGGAATCAAGCACAAAATCGCCAGCTACACAGAAGCGATTGCACGCGAAATGAAAGCGGTCGGCCTTATCAACATTCAGTTTGTCATCGAAGCTGACACGGTGTATGTGCTGGAAGTCAACCCGCGTGCCTCGCGTACGGTGCCGATCACAAGCAAAGTGACGGGCATCCCGATGGTTCAACTGGCCGTCCGCGCCCAGTTGGGGGAGAAGCTGGTAGACATGGGGTACGGAACCGGGCTACTGCCCGAGATTCCTTTTGCTGTCGTAAAAGCTCCCGTGTTCTCGACCATCAAGCTCAACGGTGTCGACCCCGTACTCGGTCCCGAGATGAAGTCGACCGGAGAGGTGCTGGGACTGGGACGGACGTTTGAGGAAGCGGCCGGAAAGGCGTTCGCCTTCAAGGACAATCTGTACGGCGACTGGAAAAACGGCCAGCTGGTCATGGTCTCGCTGGCGGATGCGGACAAGAAGGAAGAGATCGCCAAGCTGATCGCGCAGCTTCAGGCGGATGGCGCCGCTCTCGCAGCGACGGCGGGTACGGCCGATTGGCTGGCGGCATCCGGTGTGACAGTCAAGCACGTCGTGGACGAGGAAGCAGCCTGGAACCAGCTGCTGCAAAAAGAACAGGCAGCCTTTGCGCTGGTCACCGCTACCAAAGGAAATCAACAGGGCAGAAAAGGGTTTGCCTTGCGCAGCCGGCTGGTGCAGCAAGGAGTTCCGCTGTTCTGCGCAACCGATACATTCTCGTTATATGTGCAGTCGATTATGAGGAAAAGAGGTGGCTCTCATGCAGCCAGTGAAGATATTGGAACACTTTCCAAACTTGCCCCTGCAAAAGCATAAAGGGAAAGATTTTTTGCGTGTCGATGAATTCAGCGGCGACGAGTTGATGGAGCTTCTCCAGCTCGCCGCGCACGTCAAGCAACTGCAAAAGCTGGGACAGCCGTTCCAGCCTTTGCAAGGCAAGACGTTGGGGATGATTTTTGACAAGGCGTCCACCCGCACGCGCGTTTCCTTTGAAGTAGGGATGCACCAGCTCGGTGGACTGGGCATGTTCATGAGCGGCAAGGAGCTACAGTTGGGACGCGGAGAGCCGATCAGTGACACGGCGAAGGTGCTGTCGCGTTACGTGGACGCAATCATGATCCGCACGTTCTCCCACGCCTATGTGGAAGAGCTTGCCGAGCACGCGTCCATCCCGATCATCAACGGTTTGACCGACCTGTATCATCCGTGTCAGGCGCTGGCCGACATGCTGACCATCTGGGAGCACAAAGGCAAGCTCAAGGGCGTCAAGCTCGCCTATGTGGGCGACGGAAACAACGTAGCCAACTCCCTCGTTCTCGCAGCTGCCTTGCTCGGTTTGGACGTGCGTGTGGCGACACCGGTTGGCTATGAGATGGAGCAGACCATCGTGGCAAAAGCTGTCGCGTACGCGAAACAAAGCGGCGGAAAAATAAGGGTGACGCATGATCCGAAAGAAGCGGTCGCGGGAGCCGATGCTGTCTACACGGATGTCTGGACCAGCATGGGCTTCGAGGAGGAAAATGACGTGCGCAAAAAAGCGTTCGCCGATTACCAGGTGAATGAGCAACTGGTAGCCTGGGCAAACCGCGACTACCTGTTCCTGCACTGCTTGCCGGCGCATCGCGGCGAGGAAGTGACCGCAGGGGTTATCGACGGTCCGCGCTCTGTGATTTTCGATCAGGCGGAAAATCGTTTGCATGCGCAAAAGGCGATTTTGGCAGCGCTTGTGTGAATATAGTTCTAGTCCAATGGAACTAGATTGAATTAAATCCAATAGACTATGAATCTGTGATTGCCGAATTTTGTCACTTATGTGTAAAATATAGCTAGGAAAGTTGCGAGGAAGTACAGACTGTATCTGGTCGCTTGGTCTGTATGGAGCCAGTAGCGAATCCGCTCTTCTCGCCATCCGTGCGGGAGGAAAGACGGAGCAGAGGCTGTATCTGGTCGCTTGGCCTCTGATTGAAAATCCAGTAGCGAAGCCAGCTTTCTCCACTATGTATGCAAGGAGGGGAAATCGAGATGAAAAAATGGTTCGCGGCAATTTTGATGGTGGTAGCGATTGTAGCTGCTACTTCTGCAAACTGGCATGTTGGATAAGGAACGAATAAAACACCGCTTCGTTTGTAAGTGGTGTTTTTCGCTAATTTGTGGAGGTTATACACCTTGTTACTCGACGTTATAGTGATTTCGTTCGTGATTGCGCTCATCCGAGGCGGGCGACTACGAACGATTCCTGCATTTAACCGGCTCTATTTTTTGGTCATCAGTATCCTCCTTCAAGCAGCGGCTGTCTTTTTTCATGGGATAGCGGGCCTCTTGGTGTCGATTGCCTATTTGGCGATGCTTTGCTTTTTCTTTTCGAACAGAGAGTACGAAGATATCCGGATTTTTATGATTGGCTGGTTTTTAAATGCGATTGTCATCTGGTGCAATGGCGGGAAAATGCCTATCGACCTGGAGCAAGCCAAAAAGCTTCCGTACTCCATTGAGCCGCTCGTCAATGGAACGAACTTCAAGCACAGTGTCTTGACGGATGAGACTCTGTTTCCGTTTTTGGCGGATATCATCCACATGCCGTTTATCATCCCTCGGGTAATCAGCATCGGAGACTTGTTTATCATGCTAGGGGCTTTCTTGCTTGTTCAACGAATCACAGACAAGCCGATCTCCTTAATCAAACTGCGAGAAGGTAAAAACTATGTTCGGAAACAGTAGAGCCTCCACCCTCCCAACCACTGTGTTTGTCCAATACGTTTTACCTGTAGCAGCGCTTTGCATTTTCATTAGCACCATACCAGATTGGGAACCTCGTCATCACTGGAGCGTTTTGGTCATCTTCACGGCATTGACGATTTTTGGTACTTTCGCTCCAGTGAGTACCTTAAATGCACGTTTGACGATCAACAATGCGGTTATTTTTGCAGGGATACTCCTGTACGGGGTATGGGTTGCGGTTTGGGCAGCCATCGTGGAGCAATTAATCATGGTTTTTTTGTTTCGCCATTCTTTCCCCAAGCTTCTGTATAACAGCGGACAGATCCTACTCACTCTCTGGGTTGTTGGTAGATTACATATACTTGCCGGTGATTATTCCCTTCCTTGGATGCTTACCGATATTTTGCTGATCCTGGTGTATTGGTTCCTCAATACTTCCTTGGTGGCCATCGGGATTTCCCACTTTTTTTCCGTGAAATGGCACGTCACCTTGAAGCGAATGATTCAGGCCGGAACAGGTTCTTATCTGGTTTTGATGTTGATGGGAAGCATGGGAGCCCGGCTTGTTGAAGCGTACGGATTTCTTGCGCTTCTGCCCATTGTCGCAACGGTCTTTGTTTTAAGCGTCGTCTTTCGTCAATACTACGACAGTCTGAACAAACTACAGCAAAAAGTGGAGGAAATCCAAGCCTTTAACCACAATTTCCTGACGACGATGGCGGCATCGATTGACGCAAGAGATCACTACACGAGCGGACATTCGCAGCGCGTGGCGTACTGGGGGAAGGAACTTGCGAAAGAAATCGGATTGCCGGAGGATAAAGTAGAAGAGGTGTACTTTGGCGGGATTTTGCATGATATCGGAAAAATTGGCATTCCCGATGAGATTCTAAACAAGAAGGGCAAGTTAACCGCGGAAGAATACGATCAAATCAAGCAGCATACGGTCATTGGATACGAGATTATTTTGCAGGCGGGCATGTTTAGCGAGCTGCTTCCGGCCATTCGTTCCCATCATGAAAGAATGGATGGCAAAGGCTATCCGGACGGCTTGAAGGGCGACGAAATTCCGTTGATGGCGAAAATATTGGCCGTCTCGGACTCGTTTGATGCGATGGTTGGAGACAGGCCCTACCGAAAAGGTCTTCCGGTAGAGGAAGCGCTGCAAGAGATTCGGCGTGGAGCGGGAACGCAGTTTGATCCCAAGCTGGCGGAACTCTTCATTATGATTATCCAGCGGCTGCCGCCAGATGAATTGCAAAGAATGATCGGGCTGGACGCCCATCCCCAAAAACAGTTGCAGGAGGCACAAACGTAAACACGCCTCTTGTCACTGTTTTTGTTTTTTCCGGCGGCAAACGGCCAGGCGACGCCGATCAGATTCAGATGCATGAATATCACTTTCTTTGCATAAAAACAATTTTATGCACGGGACGAGATGCTGGATTGCCCGTTCCAAACCGCTTCGGGAAGCTGCTCGCCTCCCAACGAAACGGCAGTCTTGTCGGATCGCGGTTCTCTCAGGCGAAAAAGGCTTCCGGATTTTGTCTGTGAAAATATCACGAAGAAACAAGAAAAGAGGTTGTATTTTTATTAATCCGTTTGTATAATTACTCACATGAGAAAAACTTCGAAACGGGGAGAGAGAATGATGGCAAAAGATAAAATTGTTTTGGCCTATTCTGGCGGTTTAGATACATCGGTAGCGATTAAATGGTTGCAAGACACGTACAATTTCGACGTCATCGCGGTTGCGCTGGATGTCGGCGAAGGGAAGGACCTGGATTTCGTCCAGAAAAAAGCGTTGCAGGTAGGAGCGATCAAATCGATCGTCGTCGATGCGAAGGAAGCTTTTGCAGAAGAATTCGTTCTGCCGGCGCTGAAAGCAAACGCGATGTACGAGGGCAAATACCCGCTCGTATCCGCTTTGTCGCGTTACCTGATTTCCCGTGTGCTGGTTGAAATCGCGGAAAAAGAAGGCGCGGTAGCGGTAGCGCACGGCTGCACAGGCAAAGGAAACGACCAGGTGCGCTTCGACGTATCCTTCACCGCGCTCAATCCGGACCTGAAAATCGTGGCGCCTGTTCGCGAATGGGGTTGGACGCGTGACGAAGAGATTGAATACGCGAAAAAGAACAACATCCCGATTCCGATTGATCTGGACAATCCGTACAGCATTGACCAAAACCTGTGGGGCAGAAGCTGCGAGTGCGGCATTCTGGAAGATCCGTGGGCAGCGCCACCAGAAGGCGCTTACGATCTGACGAAGTCGATTGCAGACGCTCCCGAGGAAGCGGAAGAGATCGAAATTACATTCGTCCAAGGCAAGCCGACTGCTCTGAACGGCGAAGAGCTGCCTTTGTCCGAGCTGATTTTGAAGCTGAACAAAATCGCTGGCAATCACGGCGTAGGCCGCATCGACCACGTGGAAAACCGTCTGGTGGGGATCAAATCCCGCGAGGTGTACGAGACACCTGCTGCCACTACCCTGATTCTGGCGCACCGCGAGCTGGAATTTTTGACGCAGCCTCGTGAGGTAGCGCAGTTCAAGCCGATCATCGAGCAAAAAATGGCGCAGGTAATCTACGAGGGTCTGTGGTATTCGCCGATTCGCAACGCGATTCAGGCGTTCATCGAAGAAACGCAAAAGCATGTGACTGGCGTCGTGCGCGTGAAGCTGCACAAAGGCCATGCGATCGTAGTAGGCCGCAAATCCGCCTCTTCGCTCTACAGCCACGAACTGGCGACGTACAACGCCGGCGACCAATTCGACCATAAAGCGGCGCTTGGCTTCATCAAGCTGTGGGGCCTGCCGACCAAGGTGTACGCGCAGGTGAACGAGGGCGTACTGCATGAGAACCAAAATACCGCGATCAAGATTTTGGATGAAAAGGATGCGATCACGCAATGAAACTATGGGGAGGACGCTTCACGAAGCCGACGAATCAGCTCGTAGAAGAGTATACAGCTTCGATCTCGTTTGACCAGAAGATGTGGCGTCAGGACATCGTCGGCAGCCTGGCACATGTTGCGATGCTGGGCAAGTGCGGCATCCTGCCGATGGAGGAAGTACGCCAAATCATCGCAGGCTTGAAAAAAGTGAAAGACAAAATCGAGCGTGGGCAGGCGGAATTTTTGGTGGCGCACGAAGATGTCCATATGAATATCGAGAAAATGCTGATCGAGGAGATCGGTCCGGTGGGGGGCAAGCTTCACACCGGGCGGAGCCGCAACGACCAGGTCGCACTCGATATGCACTTGTACCTGCGAGAAAAGCTGATGGAAATTATCCAGTTGGCCATGTATTTGCAGGAAGCGCTGCTTGAGCAAGCCAGTCAGCATCTCGATACGGTCATGCCAGGCTACACGCATCTGCAGCGTGCGCAGCCGGTGTTGTTCGGCTACCACCTGATGGCGTATGTTTCCATGCTGCAGCGCGATATCGAGCGGATGACCGAGACGTGGAAACGGGTAAATGTGCTGCCGCTTGGCGCTGGTGCGCTAGCAGGCACGACCTTCCCGATTGACCGGACGTTTGTCGCAGAGATGCTGCAATTCGATGGCATCTATCAAAACAGCATGGACGCGGTGAGCGACCGCGATTTCATCGTGGAGTTTTTGGCCGATGCGTCCTTGCTGATGACCCATCTGTCCCGTCTGTGCGAGGAGCTGGTCATCTGGAGCAGCCAGGAGTTTTCCTTTGTGGAGCTGGACGACGCCTTCTGCACAGGCTCCAGCATCATGCCGCAAAAGAAAAATCCGGACGTTGCCGAGCTGGTGCGGGGAAAAACGGGCCGGGTCTACGGCAACCTGTTCGGTCTGTTGACAGTGCTTAAAGGCTTGCCGCTCGCCTACAACAAGGACATGCAGGAAGACAAGGAAGGCATGTTCGATACGGTGGCGACGATTCACGGGGCGCTCGCATTGCTGACGCCGATGATAAAGACGATGCAGGTGCGGACAGAGCGCATGCGCCAGGCTGTTACCAACGATTTCTCCAACGCTACGGACTTGGCCGACTACCTGGTGCGCAAAAACATGCCGTTCCGCCAGGCTCACGAGGTCGTAGGCAGAGCTGTGCTGTACTGCATTGAGCAGCAAAAGTTCTTGCTGGATTTGACGCTGGAGGAATTCCAAAGCTTTTCTGGAGTCATCGGGGCAGATGTGTACGACGCGCTGGCGGTTGAAACCGTCGTGAACGCTCGCAATGTGCTGGGAGGAACCGCGCGCAATCAGGTGGAAGCGCAGATTGCCTGGTATCGTGAGAAAGGGAAAGAGACGCAGGTCTGGGTAGACAGAAACAGCCAAAAAGTGATGATTGAGTCGCTGATCGACGTAGGATCGCCAGCGTAACGTGAGAAACGGCAGAAACGCGAGAACGGATAGGCACGCCAGCCTGTCCGTTTTTGCATGGGAAAACGATGGGGGGAGAAAACGAGGCGTGCGCTTGGCGTTTAGTACGGGGTGTCTGGGGCAATAATTGTGAAAAGGTCATAGGGTCGAAAGCGGGCAAAAATCACCATGCTAGAGAATTACAAAATCAGTCCCCGACAATTTATGATGTTGGTTACCCTTGTCACAATCGGAGATTCTGTCCTGGTCCTTCCGGCGATTGCAGCAGAGCTTGCGAAACAGGACGCCTGGATTTCCGTGACGATCGGGCTGCTGATCGGAATGGGCAATGTTCTCTTGATGATCGCAGTAGGCAAGCGGTATCCGAATGAAAGCTTCTTTTCTTTCCTGGATAACACGTTCGGGCGAGTGTTGGGCACGATCATTACACTCTCCTTTGTTTGGTATACGTTTTTTTCGGCTTCGGCACACGTTCTGGAGACGGGAGACTTTGTCGGGACGTACTTGTTGAATCATACGCCGAGCATCGCCATTCAACTGCTGCTCGTCAGTCTCATCATGTTCGGCGTGCGTCTGGGGCTGCAAACCGTCGCCTATTCGGCGCAGCTGTATTTTTACGGATTCTTTGGCCTGTTCGTGCTGCTGATGCTGTGCCTGATTCCCCAGGCAGACGTATCCAGGCTCCAGCCTGTGCTGGAAAATGGCTGGAAGCCGGTGATGGCCGGAGCGATTCCTTCCATTGCTTTTCCGTTTTCCGAACTGGTTATTTTTTTGGCGATCCTGCCGTACGTATCCCCGATTCAGAAACGGATGAGGCATTTTTGGAAAGGGGCGTTCCTGGGCGGGCTTGTGCTTGTCCTCGTCATGTTGATGTGCATTCTCGTCTTGGGAGCGGACATGACCGCCAGACACGTGTACCCCTCGTATGTACTCGCCAAGCAAATGAAGGTCGGGCTGTTCATCCAGCGTCTGGAAGTTGTATTGGCTGTAGTCTGGTTCATCGCCGTAAACGTCAAAATCATGATCTACAGTGTGTTTTTTCAGCTGGGGCTGCGGCATGTGTTTCGGATTCGGGATATGTCGGTGCTGACCCTCCCGTACATGGTCATGCTGCTGGTGATGGCGAATATTTTTACGCCCAACATGGTGGTATACGGCCAAATCATCTCGCAGCACTGGCCGTTCTACGACTTTACGTACTCCATCGGTCTTCTGCTCCTGCTCTTGGCGGTTCACAAGCTGAGAAGCAGATGGGCAGCTGCGAAAAGAAACGCGTCTTAACATCAAAAACGCCGCGACTCTCGGGTGATGAAGTGCCCCCTGTCAAGTAGACAGTGAAAAAAACAAAAAGCTTAGACACCAATCTGAACCTAGGTTGGTGTCTTC